>JALOTQ010000019.1 GCA_025457815.1 Thermoplasmata archaeon | reverse complement strand
CAAACCCTTGAGCGATCGCTTTCACGTATTCGCTGATGAGCTCGTCGAGATCGAGTATGGAGGTCACTACTCGGCTGATCTTGTTGATGGTCGTTAGCTGCGACACCTTTCTCGCGAGCTCGTTGGTCCGCGCTTCCATCCTCGACTCGAGTTCCTGCTGGTACTTCTGGAATTCCACCTTCTCGGATTTCGAGCGCGTGACATCGTGGAGTATCCCGACGACTGCGAGCGTCGCTCCTGAGTCATCCCTGACAGGCCTGGCATCCACCTGCATGTAGTAGCGTCCACCGTCCTTCCGCACACCGGACATCTCGCCACTCCATTCCTTCTCCAAGGCTGCCCTCAGAATCGCCTGCAAGGTCGTTACCTGAGAGTCTGGGGAGGAGGACTCCAGCCTGATGTCGGAGCCCCGGGACGCATCGTACCCGGTGAGCGCGCTATAGGCCCTGTTAACGTAGATGAGTTTGCCGTCGGTGTCTGCCACGCAGACTGGTTCTGTCATCTGGTGTACGGACGTGGTAAGGACCTGGAGCTTCTTCTCGGCCAAGACCTGGGGAGTGATATCGTGCTCGACCGCGATCCAGAACACCTTGTCGGAGTCCGGGTCTTTGTACTTCGAGACGTGCACCTCCAGGGTATTCCCCTTCGCGTCTGTTATTCGTCTTATGTGCGGTCCCTTCGCGTAGTCCCAGTTGGCCTTCACTGGACAAGTCCTGCAGATCTCCTGGGACCCCAGCGCGGTCTCGAAGCACTTCTTGCCGACGAGGTCGCCCAGTTCCGCCTTGCACGCCGGGTTCATGTAGACAACGGTCATGTCGTCGTCTACGGCCGACACAAGGTTCATCAGCGAGTCGAATGCTCGGAATCTGCTGCCGGGTTCTGCCCTGGCCGCTCTAGAATCTTCGCTGCTGTGGGGGGCAGAGGAATCCGTTGGTTCAACCATGCCAACAAAACCTGCGCCTTGGGATTGCCATGACCTGCCCATAAAGGTTTCGAGATGGCACGCAATCACGCGAATGAGGACCGCGGCGCCAAGGTGCGCTCGTCCGGCGCAGATGCCCTCACGAACACCATAGATTTAACTAGAGCATCCTCCTATTGACGCCCGATGGCACCCGACAGCCTGCTCGACTACGAAGCGCTTCTGGACAGGGCCAAGAAGAAACTCCCGCACACCTTGGAGTCACATGACAGATTCCAGGTTCCCGAGCCTGACGTGATGATCGAGGGCAAGACCACTGTCATCAGGAATTTCGGGGACATAGTCGACACCCTCCGAAGAGAGCCGGACCACCTACTCGGCTACCTGCTCAGGGAGTTGGGCACTGCGGGCACGATGGAAGGCAGGCGTGTCGTCTTCAAAGGGAAGGTGGCCACTTCCCAGATTGCTGACAGGATCAACAACTACGTCGATGAATATGTTCTCTGCTCGGAGTGCAGCAGGCCCGACACGAAGATAGCGAAGGACGGGAGAGTGCTCATACTTGTTTGCGAGACCTGCGGCGCGCACAGGCCGGTCCATGTCAAGAAACAGATGAAGGCGGAGGAGGCCAAGGAGATCGAGGCAGGCCAGACCTACGACTTCATGATCGAGGATGTAGGGAAGAAGGGCGACGGCATAGCGCGAAAGGGCAATTTCATAATATACATCCCGGGCACCGCCAAGGGTTCGCAGGTCAAGGCCAGGATAGAGAAGGTCTCAGGGACCGTGGCCTTCGGGGTACGCGTCAGCTGATCATTCTTCTATGGCACAGCGATCCTGGTTCTGAAGGAGACCCGCGCAGCGCCGCCCACTTCCACCTTTCTGATGCCTTCGCCTTTCTTCTCGATTCTGACAAGAACGCGCGAAGGACGACCGGTCCAATGTCCTTGCTCGACCACGATGGCCTCGTGAGCGCCCTTGGACACGAAGTCCCTATCGACAAGATAGGCCACGAGCGCCCCTGCCGCCATACCAGTCGCAGGCTCCTCAAAAGAGTGGGATGCAGGAGCGAAACATCTCAGGTGGACAGCCGAGCCCTCTTCGAGAACGCCCCACGAATAGGCGGCCACTCCGGCCACATCGAGCTCCCTGCACAGCTCCGCAAGAGCCTCCCTCTTCGGCTGGAGGTGCCCCATGATGTCAATCGAACGTATCGGGACGAGAAGGTATGGCACACCGGTCGAGGCCTTTCCAACTGGGAACTCCTCGTCGAAGAGCGAGTCGACACCGACTCCGAGAGCGCTCGCGATGTCCTTGACATCACCCTCCTCAGCGAACAAGGGCCGCTTCTGCGTCATCCATATCCTCTGGGGCCGGCCCGAATCCGACTCGACCGTGAACGGCAGTATGCCGACCGGGGTTTCGAGTCTGCGCCGGCCAGCAGGCACTGCCCCCAGGCTTCCGCTCTCCGCGAGGACCCAAATCGCCGCCATCGACGCGTGGTCGCTGAAGGGTTCCTCGGAGTGAGGCGAGAAGAACCGGAGGCGCAGATCCGCCCTCCGCGACCGCATCGCGAAGGCGGTCGCCGCCAAGCCCGCCTCGGACGCAATCCTCTGCATCTGCATCTCATCCAGCGAGTCCGCCTCGAGCACGACGTCCGCGGGGTTCCCTGTGAACAACTCCTCCGCGAACACGTCTACGCGCACCATCTCAAGCTCTGCCACGGACATAGGACAGGTCTCGAGCTATTTGGAAGTTGTCCGGCAGGGGCCTGCACAAAGTATTTCTAAAGCAGGTCTGAATAGCGGGGACCGATGGAAGCAGCAACAAGGTCGTCTATCCTGATGGGCCTGATATTCACGCTGTCCCAGCTTGGGGCAATCTTCGTCGCCTCGTCATTCTTGGGGCCCGAGGACCAGCTCTTCCCGGACCCTGACGATCCCGTGATACCGATACTCTACATCCTCGCGATACTCGCATTCACGTTCGCGATACTCTACATAATAAAGAAGAAGAGAGAGAACATCGTGCGCGTGATATTCCTGGGAGCGGTGGCATACACAATCTTCTTCGTGATCTGGATAATGCTCATCTCTCTCGCGGGACCGTACCCGGCGCTCGCGGTATCGGCCGCGCTGACAGTCGTGATAACGTACTATCTAGTGAAGAAGCCAGAATGGTACGTCATCGACGCAGCGGGCATCCTGATGTCCATAGGCATCATCGGGATATTCGGGATCTCCCTGAGCATCCTCCCCGTGCTCGTGCTGCTCGTCGCGCTGGCGATCTACGATGCGATATCCGTCTACGGCACCAAGCACATGATAGCCCTCGCCGACGGAGTCACTAACATGAGACTTCCAATTCTGCTCGTCATACCGAAGAAGAGAGGATACTCGTATCTGGAGCAGAAGCCTCTGAAAGAGCAGCTGGATGAGGGAGGGGAGCGAGAGGCCATGTTCATGGGCCTTGGGGATATCATAATCCCGGGCGTGTTAGTGGTGTCCGCGTTCAGCTTCCTGGGCGACGAGCTCGTCGGGGGCGTTTCCTCGAACCTACTAGTCGCTCTCGGGACTCTCCTCGGGTCCGTCTTGGGATTCGCCCTTCTTATGAGGTTCGTGCTGAGAGGCAACCCGCAGGCTGGTCTCCCTCTGTTGAACGGAGGGGCCATCGCGGGGTTCCTGGTCGCATACGTCCTCGTCTATCAGGAACTGTCCTTTGGAATCGCGATTTGATGGTGGCACTGTGAAGGAGCTGCGGCTGCTGGTGTGTTCAGACATCCACGGGTCCGAGAGAGCACTCAAGACACTCTCCGACGCAGCTGGATCGGATCAGTACGACGCGGTGATAGCGTGCGGGGACTTCACTACAATGGGATCGACCGACTTCGTCAGGAAATTCCTGGGAAGCTTCGAACAGAAGGTGCTCGCAGTGCCGGGGAACTGCGACTTCCCGGACACGGTATCAGTGCTCGAAGCTTCCGGCGCCAGCATCCACAACATGAGCCGCGAGCTGAAGGGCTGGAAGGTGTTCGGATTCGGCGGAGGCCTGCCTGGGAGCTCAGGAACGCCGTTCGAGGTTGAGGAGGACATCATGGAGAGGTCGCTTCGAGCCATCGCGATCAAAGATGGCATCATGGTGACTCATACGCCGGCCTACGGCATGAACGACCACGGCAAGTTCGGCGGCCATGCGGGCTCGAAGGGCATCTTGAGGGTCGCTCAGGAGTTCTCGCCTGTGCTGGCGCTCTCAGGCCACATTCACGAGGCGCGAGGGAAGGTTCTGACGAAAGACACGACATTCGTCAACCCCGGCCCGGCTAGGAACGGATGCTATGCCAGCATCGTCGTGGGAGAGACTGTCGAGGTCGAGTTTCACGAGCAGAAGTGAGCCTCGGGCACCCCACAACGTTTTAATACACCTCGCCCTTTCACATCTCCCGAGAGGTTACTGATGGCCATTTGGCAGGGAAGGCCAAAGCGCAAGTCGTCCGGGGGCAGGCTGAGGCTTGCCCGCAAGAAGCGGAAGTTCGAGGTCGGCAGGGAGAAGCAGTTCACTCACGTCGGCGCGAGGAAGGTCAAGATGTACAGGACCAAGGGTGCGAACTCGAAGGCCCGGCTGCTCACCGTGGACTCCGCCAACGTCGTCGACCCGAAGACCAAGGCCATCAAGAAGGTCAAGATCCTCACGGTCAAGTCGAACCCGTCGAACCCCAACTACGTCCAGCGTAACATCATGACCAAGGGCGCGACCGTCATGACCGATCTCGGCGAGGCCGTCATCACATCGAGGTGCGGCCAGGACGGCGTCGTGAACGCCATCCTGCTAGCGACAGGCGAGAAGCCATCAGCCTAGTGATTCCGCCGTCAGGACGACCGAGTTATGCTCATCTGTCTTATCCTCACCGTGGGAACCGTCGACGGCGGAGCCGCCTCGTCCCACCAGTAGATCTCCTCGGTGTTCTTGGAAAGTGCGTCGATGCTCTTCCACAGGTTGAGCATGTTGTCGCTGACCCTCACGTTCTTGGCCGCGCCGACGATCTCCCCGTTCTCGATTCTCAGTATAGCGTCTCTCGGAATGGTGGAGAACTCGCCCGTGGAATAGTTCTGGTATCGCGTGTACCAGGCATTGTTGATGTACAGGCCCTTCTTCACGTCCGATATCATCTCGTCGACCTTCCAGCCGCCCGGGACCACCACTGGATGGAAGGCCATCGGCTGGTTCGGCATGGCGAAGGGAGTCGGTATGGGGAATCCAGCGTTCGCGGTCGTCTTCGTCTTGAACCTCTTCGCGGTGGATGTGCTGTGCAGATAGGTCTTCAGGATCCCGTCCTTGATCACGACGTTCCTCCTCGTGGGGACTCCTTCATGGTCGAAGTTCTGCCTGGACATTGACTCTATCGTCGGGTCGTCGACGAAGGTCACGTGTTTCGATGCGACCGGCTTGCCAATCTTCTTCGCGTACATCGAAGAGCCTATCTCGACCAGCATCGCGCTCATCATGTTGGACGTCGTGTTGATCAGCTCCGTGAGGCACATCGGTTCGATGACGAGGTCGAACTTACCCTGCTCCCCCTGAACCGGGTTCTTGGCGCGCGAGGCGAGCTGGCCGGCCCGCTGTCCGGTCTCCCTGGGTTTCAGCGCGGAGAGGCATGAGGTGCAGGAAAGAGTGTGACCCGACGCCTCGGGTTGAGAGAACGCACGGACCGAAAGGTCCAGCGAAGCATTCTCGTCGAACGCCAGCGCGCCCCCCGAGGAGGCTATTCCCGTCGAGATGTGACGAACGAAGAGTGTGCCTCCGACATTGACGGCCCCTTCGGCCTCTGCTCCAGCGATTGCCTCCAGCACAGGCTCCGACGGGTCGTCAAGCGAGAGAATTCTCTTGTCGAACTTGGGCTTCGCGTACTTGAACTTCCCAGAGGCGATGCCCCCGTATGTCTTGCTGGGAGGCGCCCTTTTTGCCAGCGACACAACCTGTTCGGTGAGAGGACCGAGCTTGTCTAGTTCTCTTAGATCGGAAGACATCACTCGGTTCCCTACGGCGACGAACAGGATGACGTTCCTCTCCGTCCATGCATTGACCGCGTCGATCTGGCTATTGGAAAATCTGACCTGCTTGATGTCGGTCTCGATCGCTTCGGCGACGGCATCGTCGGCCCCGGCCTTCAGAGCGATCTCCATGACTTGCTGGGCGGTCCCTTTGAGCGCGCTCATTTCAACACCACACTCCTCAGCCTGAGCACTGGACCGCCGGTGCACACAGCCATGCTCTGCATCGGGTCCCCCTTGCCACATTCCGCCGAATCGAACGCAACCTTCTTCGACACCGCGTCGATGGCGCTCCAGAACCCTGGGGTGGTTATCTCGAGCGTGCACTTCTTGGCCGGGCCCGCCAGTTCTCCGTCCTTGATGAAGTAGGCCTCCCTTGAGACGTACTTCTGGTTGTAACGCTTGTCGTCGATGTTCCATTCCGTGAACGAGTGCATGAGGACGCCGTTCTTCACGTCCCCGATTATCTCGTCCTCCTCGAAATCGCCCGGAGCCACGAATGTGTTTGCCATGCGCACGATCGGCTCTCTAAGGTAGAATTCCGACCTGGATGCGGCGTTGCTCTGAACGCCCATGCGGGCCGCCGTCTCCCTGTTCTGCAGGAACTCGTTGATCCGGCCCTCCTTGTAGAGATACCTCGGCCTGGCTTTCACGCCCTCCTCGTCGTAAGGATAGTAGCCGTACGTTCCGGGAACCGTCGGGTCGTCCATTACCGTGGCGTAGCGCGAACCGATCTGCTTCCCGACCATGTCGGGCGACACGAAGGACTTACCAGCCTGGGACATCTCTCTCCCGAGTATCCTGTCGGCCTCCATCGGATGTCCGCAGGATTCGTGGGCCGCGATTCCAGCCACCTCGGAGCCGCATATGAGATCGTAGGTGCCAGGCTTCACCATCTTGCCATGCTCGAGCTGCTTCTTGAGCATGCGCATCTCCTGCGGGAGGCCGTCAAGAAGGTCCCATTCGTCCTTTCTCTCCCAGCCGCCCGAGGCGCCCCACTGTCGAATGCTCTGGGCAGTCTGGCCTTTCGCGGACACGAGATTGAACGATTCGATTTTGATGCGCGGCAGGAATGAGCGTATGCGTGAGCCGTCTGAGTTCGCGAAGTAGCCCGACAACTCGTAATCCTTCACCTCGTAGTACCGTCCCTGGACCTTGACCTTGGTCTTCATGACCGCTGAGTCGAGGCTGTTGAGGTATTCCAGCTTCTCCTCCGTGGAGACATCCACCAAGGGCTTCTTCTGGCGCACCTCCCAGGTGGTCTTCACGGCGGGCTCCTCGGATAGCGCCACAGGGTTCTTCCTAGCAGCGGTCTTCGCGAGCTTGAGGGCGTGCTTGACGAGCCTCAGACCCTCCGCCTTGGACACCACATTGCTGCTGGCGAAGCCGACGCCAGACCTCAGGACTATCCTGACGTTCATGCCAGCGTCCTGGAAAGTCGAGATGTTGTTGACCTGCGATGATTTGACCGACAGATCCCTGAGATTCCGTTCCTCGATCCGCACTTCGGCGAGCAGCAGGTCGGCCCTGGAACCAGCTGACTTCAGCGTCGCCTCCGCGATATCCTCGTCAATCATCCGAATGCCCTCGGTTGCGGCGCATGGGCGAGCACGCTAATAAACCTCAACCCATTGTGTCGAGGCCGCAGACCGACAGGATTAGATAGCGGGGCCACCTTGGCACAGACGAGGCTCCAAGATGGCAGTCGATCCTGAGAAGGCGATCGTTCTCTATCCAGCCTACTTCGACCTGAGGGTCAGCAGGGAGGCCGGGAGGAAGGTCTCAAAGAAGGACGCCATCGAAGGACCGGATGCGCACATGCTTTTCGAAGCCGCGAAGTCGCTCGGCCTGGACTGCATACTTGAGCTAGACAAGAACTATCCGCGGTTTTGGTACAAGCGGACAGGGAGGATCTTGGTCGAGCCCAAGATGAAGAAGTCGGAGCTGGTTCGAAAGATCGCCTTGAAGCTCAAGGCGATGCCAAAGAAGAAGGAATGAGCCTACCTGTCCTGGGGAGTCTCGACTTCCTCGACCAGCTTCTTCCCCGCGGAGACGCTGTCCACCGAGTGAATCACAGCGCCGCAGTCTGAGATTGTCTCCTCGACACTCTCGAAGTCGATCGAGGTTCCCTCGATCGTGATCTTCACGCTCTCAGTCTCTCGGTCGACCTCTTCCAGCGTGCAGTTCACGCCGGACACACCGTTCAGAACCCCTATCCTGCGGGACAGCTCGATAATCGTCGGGTGGTGGGGCTTCAGAACATCCAGAACAAGTCGCTTAATCTCGCTCAATTGACCTTTCCCTTCCGGTGATGAGAGTTACGGGTTTTGTGTATTTATTTCTTTTCGATGGGACCGGCAAATCACGGACGCCTGGCTGAGCGCCCCGGAAACCAGCTCGTCAGGTTTAATACGGCATTAGGTAATCCAAGCCCGTGGCACGGGCTTCGATACCGCCGGAGGAAGTCAGAGTCCTAGACGTGAACGCGTCCTACCTCGGGGTCCGTACGCTCACGCTCATGGAGAACGCGGGCAAGGCGGTCGCGGAACACGTCCTCTCGGTTGCCAAGCCCGAATCTAAGGTGGCGGTGGTCTGCGGCAAAGGGAACAACGGCGGAGACGGATTCGTCGCCGCGAGGTTTCTGAAGGATGCGGTCCACACAGACGTATTCCTGGTCGAGCCAGCAGAGGATGTCACCGGTGACATCGCGCGCCTCAACCTGGACCGTGTAAGGGATCTGGTACGTTCACCGTCCACCTTTGACCCTAGACAGTATCAAGTGATCGTGGACGCGATGCTCGGAGCTGGGCTCGAAGGCAGGCCAAGAGAACCCTATCCAAGGTACATCAAGATGCTGAACGAGTCCAAGCGGACGATTGTCTCTGTGGACATACCATCTGGATGGCCCTCAGACCTGCACGTCCGTCCCGACGACACGGTCACGATGCACGCCCCGAAAAACGGCATGACCGCCAAGAACTCCGGGAGGATCATAGTCAAGGACATCGGGATTCCCCCTGACGCGGAACTCTACTGCGGCCCTGGGGACTTCACCCTCCTGCCGAGGAGAAAGAAGGATGCTCACAAGGGGGACGCCGGAAGGGTACTCGTGGTCGGAGGTGGGCCTTACACCGGAGCTCCCGCTTTCACGGCCATGGCCGCAATGAGGGCAGGCGTAGATCTTGCGTTCGTGGCGACGCCGGAGGCTTCTGCGCTCCCGGTATCAATCTACTCACCGAATGTGATCGTCCGCCCTCTCTCCGGGGACATCCTGTCCGAGGAGAACGTGGCCGAAGTCCTTGAGCTAGCCAAAGGAAAGGATGTCGTGGCGATCGGCCCTGGGCTCGGCAACGAAGACGAGACCGTCACGGCCATCCAGGAGATCATCTCCAAGATCGGCGTCCCGATGGTCATAGATGCGGACGCGATAGCCGCGTGCGGATTGCGCCCAAAGATCCTCAAGGGGAAGCGGGGCGTCATCACGCCTCATGCCGGCGAGTTCAAGAAACTGACGAACAAGACCGTGCGCGTTGACGACCTGGAAGGTACTAGAACCCTTGTGAGGTCCGAAGCTGCCAGGCTCGGGATGACGATCCTCCTCAAGGGGCCGACGGACGTGATAAGCGACGGAACATACGTCAAGCTGAACAGAGTGCACAACGACGCCATGACGGTCGGGGGAACCGGGGACGTCCTCACTGGGACCGTCGCGGGGTTCCTAGCCCAGAAGACTACGCCTTTCGCGGCTGCGCGCATAGGAGCATTCACGGCCGGGCTCGCGGGCAACCTGGCATTCGAGGAGAGATCATATGGCCTCGTCGCGACCGACCTCATAGACAAGATACCGCTCGTCATCAGGAGATACCTCTGAGATCGGTCCGGAGCTCCAAATGAGACTCGCAATCCTGGCTGACATTCATTCCAACCTGCACGCGCTGAAGGCGGTTCGCGACGACCTCGAGAAAGCGAAGATCGATTCCGTGGCGTGCGCCGGGGACATCGTCGGGTACGGGGCGAACCCGAACGAGTGCTGCGCCTTGGTCAAGCAGATGGCAGAGCATCTCGTGTTCGGCAACCACGAGCGTGCGGCGCTGACTCGGGACACTATCTGGATGAATCCGCATGCGGCGAAGGCCTCTGCCTGGACCTCGGACGCGCTCAGCCCGGACTCAAGGGAATTCCTGAGTCGCCTCGAGCTGGAATCGCGGTTCGAGGTGCGGTCCAGGAAAGTCGCGATGTTCCACGGATCTGTAGGGAGCGACATCGAGTATGTCTATGAGGACCAGCTTAGCGAGGCATTGCCGTCCAGAGCCGGTACGGACATACTGATTCTGGCCCATACCCACGTTCCCTTTGTTAGACGTTTCAAGACCGGCCTCGTGCTCAATCCAGGCTCGGTCGGCCAGCCTAGAGACGGCGACCCCAGGGCGAGTTTCGGAGTCTACGACTCGGAGGAGGACTCCTGCGACATCCGAAGGGTCAGGTACGATGTGGAAGGCGCCTACGAGGCCATCCTATCTAGGGGGCTCCCCGACTTCCTGGCAGAGCGTCTGTTCTTCGGAAGATGATGGAGCATTTTATCAATACCCCAGCCCTTCATAGGAGCGATGAGAGCGGAACCAGTCCCGGACGTGCCCGCGCTGCTCCTGAAGGGGCGTAAGAAGTGGGTCTGCGTCGCGGACCTGCACATGGGCATCGAGGTGCAGCTGAGGAGGGCCGGTTTCAACATCCCGTCTCAGTCGGGGAAGATGCTCTCGACGCTCGAACGACTTGCGTCGGATGGCGACGGCCTGGTGATGCTCGGGGATGTCAAGCACAGGATACCGGGCCTGAGCAACAGGGAGAACAAGGAGATACCGCCTCTGATGTCCCGCCTCGCCGAACTGTACAGAGAGATCATCGTTGTCGCGGGAAACCACGACGGAGGACTGGCAACCGCCCTCCCGGACAGCGTCAAGGCCGTTACTGGAGGAGGTATGGCGATCGAGGACCTGGGTCTCTGCCACGGGCACGTGTGGCCCTCGAAGAGCGCGATGGAAGGCGCCAAGTTGGTCATGGGCCACGTCCATCCAGCGGTCCTGCTTGTGGACTCGATCGGCTCGAAGACGAGCGAGAAGTGCTGGGCCCGTGGGACTCTGAGGAAGGATGTCGCATCTCAGAGATACGAGAGATGCCCTGAGGAACTGATCATCATGCCCGCGTTCAATCCGCTCCTGACGGGTACGCCGGTGAACAGCCGCAGGCACGCGTATCTGGGCCCGATACTGAGGAATGGTCTTTTGGACGAGGATTCGCTGACCGTGTACCTGTTGGACGGCACGAACCTCGGGCACATGCCTCCTGTCTAGATACAGCAGATTCACTTGGTCGGCCTGTCGAAGAAGATGCTCTTGCCCGTGGCGGACAGCGGGATGCCGTGGATGAACTTCGCCTTGCCCAGCCCGAGCCGCTTGGCCGACACGCCTATCCTGTACATGATCCTGTTGTCCACATTGAGCTCCGATGCTGTCTTCGCAGCGGAACCGAGAGCGATTCCCATATCCAGGAGCCTCACCGCGCAGTTGGGTCCTTCGAAATCGCCCTTCGACGCGTGCTCGTTGAATTCACTGCAGGTCGCGAAGCCGCACGCGCCGCAGTTCAGTCCGACCCCTTTGTGAGGCAGCAGGCCGACTAGCAGGACCGCGTCCGAGTCGAGCACGTTCCTACCGTCCCTCTCGAAACCGGGCACGCCTCTCTCCTTCCCCACCTGGATCATGTCGTTGCCCACGGTGACCCTCTCAGAATCGGACAGAAGCTGAATCTCGATGAAATCCTGACCAACAGCCTTAGGGGCGGTCCTCGCGGCGACTGCCATGAGCTCCCCGACGAACCTTACGGTGTCCTTAATAGACATGCTGGGTGAATGTAGCCCTGGCCTTTTATATTCGAGGGAAGCCATCTAGCGGAAACCGGGAGCGAGGATCCTATGTGGCCGGCCTTCGCGTTCGCATTGACGATCGCCCTCACGAGGCGGAGCAAGCCCGACGGGCCGAGGCTCATCAAGCTCCCGAAGGGACAGATCAGACGGGCCGGGGCAAGGCGGATGAAGGTCCGGACTCGTCCACAGGTCAAGGCCGTGAGGGTCAAGGGCGATGTCAAGTGCGACATCTGCCTCGGGATGATCAAGCGTGACCTTCCCAGCGTCCTGTGCGGATGCGGGAAGCAGTTCCACAACTCATGCGCGATGAGGGTCTCCACATGCCCGATCTGCGGCAAGGAACTCGGATACACGATGCAGAAGCCGCACGTGGTCGATTCCGAGATGCCCGCCATCAAACCCATGAGACTAACCAAGGATGACAAGTTGCTCCTGCTCGAGGAGAGGTTCCTGCTCGGCGAGATCACCGAGAGCACCTACCTCTCCGTGAAGGACCAGGTGAAGGCAGCTCCCGAGACAGTCAGATTCTGCAGCATATGCGGCAGGAGGCTTCTCGACGAGGAGTCGTGCGACTGCACGATCTACAAGCGCACGCTCCAGTGCCAGGAGTGCGGGGCGACGCTCTCTGACGAGGACCAGTTCTGCAGGACATGCGGGGTAGTGTTCACGACCGAGTTCTCGAAGGATCTCTTCCAGTGCCCCGAATGCGGGAGGATTGTCGCGGATGACGAGAAGAGCTGTGCCTGCGGCGTGCTCTTAGTCGGCGAAGGCAACATGCTATGCCCCAAGTGCGGCAAGGAGATTCCAGCGAAGGCCTCGGAGTGCAGGTTCTGCGGCGACTCCTTCGTGGAACTGATATCGGAATGTCCCGCCTGCGGAAGACGAGTCGACAGGGACGCGTTCGCGTGCCTCTGCGGCGTGATCTTCTCGGACAGGGTCGGCGGCGTCGAGTGCTCCGTGTGCGGAGAACCCGCGGACCTGGATGACCAGTTCTGCCCCTCGTGCGGCGCGAGGTTCGCGGACAAGCCCAGGCTGGAAGGGAAAGTGGAAAGAAAAGTCAGGCGCTAGGCGGAGGCATCGCCTTCCGCCGAGCGGTATTGGTGAAGTGGTTTCTTCTCGGATGGAGGTCAGCGGACGAAGTCTATCGAGTCGTCCTGCGAGCCATAGGTCCTGGAAGCCGACGCAGGCGCCCTCTTCTTCTGGACCACCGTCTCGGACTCCGCTGATGAGCCGAGGACCGTCTCGGACCTCGCGCCCGTCACGAT
This sequence comes from Thermoplasmata archaeon, assembly GCA_025457815.1. Classification (GTDB taxonomy): domain Archaea; phylum Thermoplasmatota; class Thermoplasmata; order UBA10834; family UBA10834; genus COMBO-56-21. Next base: position 3,263 of record JALOTQ010000019.1, on the reverse strand, counting down.
CAGCAGTATCTTGACAGTGCCCTCGAGGGACGGGTCGATGCTGCATCCCCAGATGAGCCTCGCGTGCTTCGCTATCCTCTTGCCGACGACCTCGGCCGCCTTCTGGGCCTCGGACACAGTCATGTCCGGACCGCCGACGACTCTGATCAAGGCTCCCTTTGACTGGGCCAGGTCGATCTCGCCCAGCAGCGGCGAACTCAGAGCCTCCTCAATGGCGGCCTCGATTCTGTCCTCTGGGTCAGATTCCTCGGATTCGCCGATACCGACGAACGCGACGCCGCCCTCGTTCATCACAGTCAATATGTCACTGTAGTCCAGGTTGACCAGGCCCGGCTTCGTTATGATCTCGGTCAGGCCCCTGATGGTCTGCATCAGGACCTCGTCTGCTACCTTGAACGCCGCGTCGACGGGCAGCTTCGGAACCAGCTCCAGCAACCTGTCGTTCGGTATCACGATCGTCGTGTCGCATATCCGCCTCAACCTCTCCAAGCCGTCAAGGGCGTTCTCCATTCTCAGCTCGCCCTCCGCCTTGAAAGGAAGCGTGACGACTCCGATGGTCAGGGCCTTCTGCTCCTTCGCCATCCGCGCGGCATAGTGTGCTGAGCCTGTTCCAGTTCCGCCGCCCATTCCTGCGGTCACGAAAACGATGTTCGCGCCCTGCATGAAATCACGGATCTCTCTCTCGTTCTCCTTCGCGGCCGCCTCTCCCACCTGTGGGATGGCACCCGCGCCCAGACCCTTCGTCAGGTTCTTCCCGATGAGAATCTTCTTCGGAGCGTGGATCGCCAGCAGGTGCTTCGCATCCGTGTTGATAGCACAGAGCTGCGCACCGGATATCCCGGCCTCCACACACCTGTTTATTGTGTTCGAACCACCGCCGCCGCAACCAATGATCTTTATCGATACATCCAATTGCGCCGCGATTTTCGCTATCTCCTCGTCATCCGCGGTAGGGGCTGCAGGTGTTGGGGCCTGAACCGGTTCAGCGGGCTGAGGGGAAGACTTCTCGTACGTTTTCTCTGCGTCTTTTCCCAATGCATCTGTGACTAGAGACTTCGGCATGAGTGCACCCCATAAGACTGTATAAGTAATCCGGAACCCAGAATATAAACATTCCTAGAGCCAGGCGGGAGCCAGTAGCGACGACTTTCTTCTTCCTACGGAAGAAGCGAAGGGATGACTCTAGCCCGCGACGAGAGCAGAATGAGCGCAGAGCTCGGAGCGAGGAGCGGCTTCCGAAGTGCGAAGATCCGAGGCGAGGCGGAACCCCGTCGCGTGGCCCTCGGTCTCCCCCTGACTGGACTACATTAATATACTACACTGTATAATACGTACACGAAACGATTTGGGATGGGATTAGATGAAGTCTCTTATTGATGATGCTCTGGAGCAGCACGAGCTCCAGAAGAGCGTCCCCAAGGCACTGGGGACTCCGGATGATGAGGAACTCGCGAGGATAGTCGAGAAGCTGAAAGTCAACATTGCGATCGTCGGCTGCGGTGGAGGGGGCTCAAACACCATTAACAGATTGAGCACCGCGGGCGTTTTCGGGGCTGAGCTGGTCGCGGCAAACAGCGACGCCAAGCATCTGCTGAATGTCCACGCGCCTCACAAGATCCTCCTCGGAAGGAACACGACCAGGGGACTCGGGGCTGGAGCCCTTCCCGAAATCGGCGAACGCGCCGCGCAAGAGGCGGAGCAGGAACTCAAGAACTACGTGAAGGACTCCAACATAGTCTTCGTGACGGCGGGCATGGGCGGGGGCACGGGCACGGGCTCGGCGCCTGTGGTGGCCAAGCTCGCACGGGAGTCCGGAGCCTTGGTCATCGGGATCGTGACGCTCCCGTTCAAGGCCGAAGGGAAGCTCAGGATGGAGAACGCGCTCAGAGGCCTGGACAGGCTCAAGATGCACTGCGACACCTGCGCTGTCATACCCAACGACAGACTGCTCGATCTTGTCCCGAAGCTGCCGCTGGACGCCGCGTTCAGGGTTGCCGACGAAGTGCTCATGGAGTCCATCAAGGGGCTGACTGAGATCATCACGAAGCCAGGGCTGGTGAACCTGGACTTCAACGATGTAATGACTATCATGAAGAACGGCGGGGTCGCCATGATCGGCATAGGCGAAGCGACGAACAAGACGGCCAAGGGCGACAGGATAGAATCCGCAGTTCAGCAGGCGTTGGAGTCGCCGCTTCTGGGAGATATCGACATCTCGACCGCGAGGGGCGCGCTGATAAGGGTCACGGGCGGCAACGACATGACCGTCTCGGAGGCGGAGAAGGCGGCGGAGCTGGTCAGCGCGAAGATCAGCCAGAGCGCCAGGATCATCTGGGGCTGCAGTGTCGATCCCGAGATGACTGGCATAGTCAGGTCGATGGTCGTGCTCACTGGCGTCAAGGGCTCCTCACTCATGTCCGCCAACGACGAGCCCAAGACAAAGCACGGGGTCGAGTTCGTCCGCTGAGATTGCCATGCCCAAGAAATCCCCGGGCGACAGGTGGAGATACATAGCCTTCACTGTGGACGCTGAGGTCCCGTACGCGAGAAGCGACTTCCTCGACTCGCTGATGAGAATGTCGAGGGGTACCCCGCTGTCCAACTCCTTCCGCATAACCGTCTTCGAGAATGGTTTCGGGATACTGAAGGTCCCGCACAGGCTGAAGGAGGAGGCCATAGACCTGCTCTCTGCGCTCGACGTCGTCAGGGATTCGCCCTGCAAGGTGAAGACCCTGAAGACCTCAGGGACCATCAAGACGCTCAAGGACAAGTACAAGAGCAGGATAGGCCAGGGAGTTCATGAGGAGTGAAGTCTGGCCGGGCACATTCAGGTGGTTCGGCCGAAAACCTTTATATCGAGTCTCACCCTTAGGCAGAATCCAGTCACAGCTTTGTTAGCGTGACCTATCTCATTGTCAAAAGAGGTGTCATATACATGCAACCCGGACAGATGGCATACGACAGGGCGATCACGGTATTCTCGCCCGATGGTAGATTGTTCCAAGTGGAGTACGCCCGAGAGGCGGTCAAGAGAGGGACGACCACGGTGGGCCTCAAGTTCAAGGACGGAGTGGCCCTGATCGTGGACAAGCGGATCGCGAGCAAGCTTATCGAGTCGCGTTCCATCGAGAAGATATTCCAGATCGACGAGCACATCGGCTGCGCGACCTCGGGTCTTGTGGCCGACGCACGCATACTCGTGGACTACGCCAGGGTACTGGCACAGATCAACAAGGTCACGTACGCAGAGCGGATGGACATCG
>JALOTQ010000018.1 GCA_025457815.1 Thermoplasmata archaeon | reverse complement strand
CCTCGAGAGCCTGCACCGAGTGCACTTCAGGTCCGTGTCGCCGCAGCTCATGCCAGGTCCTTGACCCTAAAGAGAGACACGAGCTCGATGCCATGCTCCTCGAGCAAGGCGGCGGCTCCTTCTTCCCTGTCCACGACCACCACGGCCTTGGACACGTTCGCCCCCTTGGCCCGCAGCGCCGACACGACCTTGAGGGTCGACGCACCGGTCGTGGCGACATCCTCGACGATGATGAACTTCTCTCCGGGCGCAACGTCCCCTTCTATGAGTTCCTTCGTGCCGTGGTCCTTCGCCTCCTTCCGGACCATGACGAACGGCCTCTGTGTCTCGAGGGCGACGGCGACCGCCAACGGGACCGCACCGAGGGCCATCCCGGCGATCTTGGCGTCTCCGACATAGGGTGCGATGGCCTTGCCGATCTCCTTCAGCACCTTCGGGTTGGTGCTCGCCCTCTTGATGTTGACGAAGTAGTTGCTCTTCCTCCCGGAGGCGAGGATGAACTCGCCCGTCTGGACGACTTTCACTTCCTTCAGCAGGTCCTTCAACACTGAACTCACCTTATCACCACGGAACATCCTTCTTTCCCATCTTATACCCTATGATGTTCACGCCCCTGTGCAGGAGCGGAACTACGATCAGGAGCAGAACGAGCCCGTAGATCCCGTTGTCGTTGTAGTAGTGGTCTAGGACCCAGTTCGGCGCGAGCAGCAGCCCAAGGAGGAGCGCGCCGATGACGAAGTTGTACTGGTCAAGGACCGGCGCCTTCGCCCCGCGGTCCTTGCCGAGCCTTCTCTTCAGGAAGGACCCAGCAGCGTCCCCGGTCATGGACCCGAACGGCAGGGCGACTATCACAAGGAGCGCGTCAGGCCAGTCGCCGTATCCCCAGACTTCCCGAGCGTCCAAGAGCATCGCGACGCCCATGAGAATCAGCCCGAGGACGACGCCCGTGAGCGCGCCCCCGAAGAACCCACGCCAGGTCTTGCCGTCTCCGAGGACCCTCTTGCCCCTCCAGCTCCTCCCGAAGTCCATGGGGGTGCCTCCGCCGAATATGACCGCTGCGGAGTTGGGCACGAGCGCCGGGATCATCAGCCAAACGCCTGCCAGGGCAGCCTCGAGAGGCGTCATCCCCCGCTGTATAGAGGAGCCATATAATAATGGAAACGCAGGGGGTCAGAGCTCGAGCCCTTTCCTGGTCGGGATGCACTGCGCGACCGGGCCGCTCGATGCCATCTGAGGACGCTCGAAGAACTCCTCGATGTCGCTGACAGGGTCCTCAGTCTTCTTCGCCTGCAACGAGTCCTTGAAATGGACGGCCCTCTTGTCGAGTATGACCGCCACACCCCTGTCGGTCTCGCTCCTGATCAGCCTCCCGACGGCCTGCTGCAGCTTCCTCGCGGTTGGGGCCTTGACAGCCCTCTCCCAGCCCTGGCCGAACCTGAGCTCGCAGAAGTGCTGGAACGCGCGATGCTTCGCGGTCGGCTTCGGGTACGGTATGCCCGCTATCACGGCGAGCTCCATCTCCTCCCCCGGGAAGTCGATCCCCTCGCTGACCCTTCCGCCGGAGATCGCGTGGAGAAGGGCCTTTCCCGGGGCCAGCTTGAAGTCGCTCACGAGCCTCATGAACTCCCCTTGGTCCATGTCCCTCTTCTCGAAGTACACCTTGCGGCCGCCCGAGGCCAGCCTGGTCCTCGAGGACAGTTTCTCCATCATCGCGTACGACGGATAGAACACGATGGTGCTCTTCGGCACCCCCGTGATGATCTCGGAGAGTCTCTCGCCTATCTTGTCGGCCATCGATTCGTCCCTCTCGATGTCGTCGTGCTTCGTGGTCACGTCGTCCAGGAACAGGACGAGCCTGTTCTCAGGGGGGAAGGGGGAAGGGACGGCCATCAGGCGCGCGTCCTTGACGAGGCCTATCGAGTCCCGGTACTCGTCCAGGGGTGCGAGGGTCCCGGACATGTGCACGCTCGCGTGGCACTCCGCGACGGGCTTGCACGCGATCGCCGAGTCGAGGCAGTAGGCCTCGAACGCCTTGTCCCGGTCGTACTTGGTGACGAGCTTGACATACTCGGCCTCCTCGAGGGTCTGCCAGAAGGTGAGGAAGGACGCCGTGCCGTGCACATAGGACCTCGGCAACCTGCCGGCCAGCTTCCGGTTGTCCCTGACCATCTCACCGAAGTTCGACGCCTGGGCGAAGATGCCCTGGACTCCCCGGCTGGTCATCTTGGTCCGGAACATCAGCTCCTCTTCGAGGTGAGACTGCGGTATGATTCCGTCCTCGTCTATGAGGTACTCTTCCGTCGACTTGTCGAGAACCTCCGCGGTTATGAGAAGGAAGTCGCGGAGGCTGATCCCTTCGCCGACCTCGGGGTCTCCGAACTCGTCCACCTCGCGCTCCGCGAGCCTCAGCGCCACCTCGCTCAGGGCGGCGGACTCTAGCTCCCTCGCGTACGACGGCAAGTTGTGCGCCTCGTCGACTATCAGCACGATGTCCTGAAGCGTGCACGCCATCCAGTCGAGGAGCGCGTGCCGGATGAAGCCGTCGAAGAACATGATGTAGGGCGCGGTGACGACGTCCGCGGCGGGCACATGCATCTTGCTCACCTCGTGAGGGCACAGACCTCTCTCCACGCAGTGCGCGCAGAACTCCTCGGCGGTCGGAAGCTCGTCCCGGGAGTAGCGCATGACGGGCTGGAGGTCCTCGGATATCGTGGCCGCGTAGTACTTGCAGGCCGTCTCGTCCCCCTTGATGACCCTGCCCTTCCTCTCGCTGCACACCCTCGAGAGTTCGTCAGGGCTGCCTTGAGAGAGCTCGGGGTCGCTCTTCGCCAGGGGGCACATGTTCTTCCTGCCCTGGAGCGCCACGCCGAAGACGTCGATCATCTCAGCGATCTGACGCAGTTCGAGCATGACCTGGCGCTGCTGTGAGTTGGTCCTAGTCACATAGAGCAGCTTCTTCCCTCTCGACTTGCAGAACTCGACCCCGGCCGAGAGCGCGCACACGGTCTTCCCAGTGCCCGTGCCGCTCTCCACCACGAGGTGCGCCCGGTCGGAGCATGCACGGTAAACAGCGTCGGCCAGGCTCTCCTGGCCCGGCCTGGGATCATAAGGGAAACTGCTGGAGACCATCCGTCCAGACTATGTTCAGCGGGCACTAAGCGCTTTCGCTGGGCGCGATGAAAGTAGAAAAAGGGGCTTTGGCCAAGTGGCCTATTCCCTGTTCCAGATGTCGTCCGGGATCTCGTCGTAGACGTTGTCGGACCCGACGATGCCGCCCTCGGCAGTCTTCCGGCCGGTTATGAGCTCCTGGATGCGCTCCTTCCTGAACATCCAGTAGTGGATGCGCCACTCGCGTCCGTCGTACAGGGTGGTCTCCTCGCGCTCGGTCATCAGTATGCCCGCATCCTCGAGCATGTAGAAGGCGTCCCTGTCCTCGGGCTCAAGGACGTTGTCGATTATGCGTTCGCTGTACCCAAAGAAGTTCATCACGTGCTGCGCCATAGCCCTGGCCTCTTCCTCGGGCATACCCTGCTTGTCGATGCTGTTCTTGATGGCCTTTGTTAGGTGCTCGACGGTCAGGGTCGCTCCGACAGGCTCAGGCTCGGACTTCTTCAGCTTCGTGACTATGTTGAAGTTCTCCCCGCTCTTCCTCAAACAACTCAGCCCCTTTACGAAGTCGACAACGGCCTGCTTACGAACACTTATCTAGCAAGTCGTCGTATAAATAGATTCGCGACGAGCGATTCGGAGACCGTTCTCAAGTCTGGTTTCCACTGGAGACGGCCAGTGCGCTCAATGGACAGAAACGTACGGCGGGGAGACGATGTTGGCTGAGTTCAGTGTTGTGCCCATAGGAAAGGGGGAGAGCGTGAGCAGGTATGTCGCCGAATGCCTCAGGATCGTGGAGGCCTCCGGCCTGGACTACAGGATCAACCCGATGGGCACGGTCCTCGAGGGCCAGTACGACGATGTGATGGACGTGGTCAGGCGATGCCACATGCGTGTCATGGAGATGTCCGACAGGGTGATCACGACCGTGAAGATCGACGACAGGGCCGGGAAGAAGGGCACCCTGGCAAGCAAGATAGAATCTGTCGAGAAGGAACTGGGAAAAGAACTCAAAAAGTGAAGGGGTTTGCAGCTTCGCGGTCGCCTCTGGGTCCTAACCGAACCAGGCGACTGTCCCTATCGACACGCCCCAGAAGCCGATGAATATCAGGAGCAGCACAGCGCCGAGTATGAGTGCCATCCTGACGTGCTTGTCGAAGTCCTGCCTGACCAGGGCACCCATGAGCATGGCCCCTACAAGGAACAGCATGCCGAACGCCTGTATGACGAATCCGAAGTCCCAGACATCGGGGTCACTAGACAGGCCGTAGATAAGCGCTCCGATCATCATCAGCAGAAGTCCCAAGGCGGTAGCTATCGCCAGGGCCATGTTCGAGAAGAACAGCCCTTTCAGGGTTTCTGCCGTTGACTTCACCGGTTGGTATACTGGCTGATACATTGGGTATGGACCCTGTGGTCCTGGTTGTCCAGAAACCATTTTTATCCCTTCCATTTCGATAATCACTTCAGAATGATAATATGTTTTCGGAGGGGGTATTTAAACGGTCAGTCTCAAGTACGATAACGGAAAAACGCTGAGGCCGGGCCGGTCGCGGCTAGATCACCGGGAGGCGCCCTCGGGCTCGTCCTGGTTCAGCCTCTTCTTGACGACAACCATGCGGCACTTCTTCACGCGTGCTACGACCGGTTTGCTGAAGTGGATTTCCAAAGCGCCACCTTTCTTCGGTTCCCATATCATGGGGCAAATGGTATATAAACTGGATGCCTCGAGTCTGGACATTGATAATGTGAGCTGACTGACAGGTTCATATACCTCCGGAGGCCGCCTGGCGCGAGTACCTGGCGGCCTTCTCGCGAAGCATCTGCAGCTCCTCCCTGAGCCATTTCTGATCGGCCTGCGAGGTGTTCCTCGTGACCTTTCCCGGGGACCCCATCACGAACGACTCGGGCGGGATCCGCGTGCCCGGAGGCAGGAGGCTCCCCGCGGCTACCACCGACCTCTCTCCCAAGGTCACCCCGTCGAGCAGGATGGCCCCGATGCCGATCAGGCACTCGCTGCCCACCTGGCACCCGTGGAGCCTCGCCCCGTGAGAGATTATGCACGAGTCGCCGACAACGACCGGCCTGCCTTTTGGCGCCTCCAGGAAAGCGACATCCATGACAGCGGACCCCCTCCCGATCTCCATCCTGTCATCGTCCGCCCGCAACACGGCACCAGGCCAGACGCTGGACCTGTCCTGCAGGTCCACGTCCCCGATGACCACCGCTGATTCGTCGACATAGACGTCAGGGCCGACGCGGGGCCTCCGGTCTCCTGCGCTCCTCAGGACCATGGGCCCGTATTGTCCTGCATTGCAGATTAGACTTGCCCGGGGTACTCGGGGGCCCGAACGAACAGCTTATCTACGGTTGAATCCCCTTATCAGCCCTCGACCCCCGGAAAGCGGGACGATTTCATTCCCGGGAGACAGGCCCGAATGACACAGCAGAAGAGCGACTACACATCCAAGATCATGGACATGATGCTTAATCTGACCGGCCGCATCAGGCGTTCATCCAACCTGGAGGAGGTGTTCCAGTTCGTGACGGACGATGTCAGGGAGATCGCGGGCTCGGATACCGCGGTGATATTCCTGCTGGACGAGAATGCCCCGACCCTGAGGGCGGCGGGGCTGTCGGGCATGGGCTCCGAGATGAAGGGGTCCATGCCGTTCGTGCACGTCGACGAGAGTTTCAGGAAACGGGTGTTGAAGGCGGGTGATCCGGCACCAGTGAGGATCAGCGGATTCGAGTCCTACCCGCCTCCTGTGAGGCCTCTGGTTGAAAAGCTGGGCATCGACAAGGCAATCGTTGTCCCCATCACACTCCGCAGTGAGTTCCTCGGATACCTCGCCGTAGGCAACGCCGTCAAGAGCCCGCCTTTCTGGGAGGGCCTCGACCAGATACTCCTGCCGTTGGCGGACGCAGCGGCGCTGGTCGTCGACAGCGCGAAATCCTACAATAGGCTAAGGGCGGCCAAGGAGGACACCGAGCGCATCCTGTCTGCGGCTCCCATCGGCATTCTGACGTGCGACGCGAACGGCATCCTGAAGTCGGTCAACAGGCAGATGCTCACAATGTTCGACAAGGCCCCGGGCACTGACCTAGTCGGGACAAGCGTGTTCGAGCTCGGGCCCGTCACAAGGTCCGGCATCGACAACCTGATCATGAAGGCCATGGAGGGGCACGACGCTGAGAAGCCGGACATCCATGTGGTGCTCAGGCCTGACCTCGCGATCTACGTGCACGCCAAGGCGACCCCCGTCAAGAACGACAAGGGCGAGACGATGGAGATCCTCTTCGTCGCCATGGACACAACATCCAAGGTGAGGCTTCAGAACCAGCTCGAGAGGTCGTACGAGAAGTTGACCCAGACCTACCAGGAGCTCGAGCGCGTGACGAAGATGAAGACTCAGTTCATCGACATCGTCTCTCACGAGCTGAGGACGCCACTGACGGTGATGAGGGGGTACATCGACCTGATGGAGACCGAGTACGCCACACAGCTGGACCCCAAGTTCGAATCGAGGATGAAGATCATAAGGGCGAACACCGACAGGCTCTACAGCCTGGTAGAGAGCATGCTCGACGTGAGCAGGCTCGAGAAAGGCTCTCTGGAGATACACACGGAGCCCGTGCGCGTCGAGACGCTCCTGGAAGAGGTGGTCCAGACGAGGAAGAAGGACGCTGAGAGCAAGAAGCAGCTCCTGGACCTGAACTTCGAGGGCCGGCTCCCGCTCATCATGGCCGACAGGCGCCGGATGAAGGACGTCTTCAACAGCCTTGTGGACAACGCGATCAAGTACACCCAGGAAGGGGGCAAGGTGAGCGTCAGCGCCAGGGACGAGGGGAAGATAATCCACGTGTGGGTCAAGGACAACGGCGTGGGGATCCCCCTTGAGAACCTCGGCAAGATCTTCGACAGATTCCATCTGGTAACGAGCAACGACCTCTCGCACCAGGTCGACAGGCTCGGGCTGGGGCTCCCGATCGCGAAGGGGATAATCGAGGCCCACGGGGGCAAGATATGGGTCGAGAGCCAGGTGGGCAGGGGCAGCGTTTTCCACGTCGACCTTCCGAAGGAGCAGCCCAAGTAGGTACTAATACTCCTCCGCAATCTCCTGATGCAATGGCAGCCAGGGACAGGAAGAGCGCCATTACGCTCACAGTGATGGCCAGCCTCATCTGGGGCACTTCGTTCCCGGGCACGAAGGTCGGGCTCGACTATGCCGGGAACGACGTGATCTTCCTGTGGCTGAGGTTCGCGGTCGCGGTCGGGATCACGCTCCCCGTGGTGCTCTACCTGCGCAAGATGCCGCTCTCGATCTTCAAGCATCCGCTGATCTGGCTCATCGGGGGCTCGAACGCTGCGGGTTTCGTCCTCCAATACGTCGGCCTCACCATCACGACCGCGTCCAAGACCGCCCTGCTCGTGGACATCAACGTCGTGGGCGTCGCCATACTATCCTACTTCATGTTCAAGGAGAGGCTCGGCAGGATGCAGACCGCGGGCATCGTGTGCGGCACCATCGGGGTGTTCTTCCTCACGCTCAACAAGGACCTCGTCTTCGACGAGGGCCAGCTGATAGGGGACATCATGGTCTACCTCGCAGGCTGGAGCTGGGCGTTCTTCATCGTGTTCAACAAGCAGATGCTGGGGAAGTACAACGGCGTCGAGATAAGCTCGGCCGCGGTCGCGACATGCGCCGCCTGGTTGACGCTGCCAGCGGCGTACGTCGCCCTCAACGGGGCGGACTTGGCGGTGGAGACGACGGGCTGGGCCTTCGTCGTCTACCTCGGCTTGTTCTGCACTTCCATCGCGATACTTCTGTGGGCTCTCGGGCTCGAGGGCGTGTCCGCGACGGCCTCCGCGACCATCATGCTCGTGGAGGTCCTGACCGCGCTCCTCATATCCATATTCTGGCTGCACGAGACGATGAGCGCGGCAGCAATTTTCGGGAGTCTGCTCGTGTTGTCAGCCATATATCTGGTCGCGGGGACAGGCACTGGGGAGAAAGAACCTGTGAAATCTGCCTAGGCTCCCATGCCTCCTTCTCCCTGAGAACCTAATCCTCTGAAAGGTCCGCGCGGGAAGGCAATCTCATAGCCCCGAGACATAGCCATAGATCCCGTCGAGGATCATCTGCACCGCGTATGCCGATGTGATGAGGCCCATGACTCTTGTAAGCGCTCTGCTTCCCGCCTTGCCTATGAGCCTGTAGATCGACGCCGCCCAGAACAGGATCAGCGCGCAGATGAACATCACCAGCAGAAGGGACGCGATGACGAGTGGCATGTCCGCCGTGCCGCTCATGACTATCACGACGGATATCGCGCCGGGGCCAGCCAGGAGCGGCGTGCCCAGAGGCACGAATGCGATGTCCTCGGGGCTCTGCCTCTCCTCAGGCTCGTCCTCGGCGCCCTTGCGCTTCGACCGGGGCATGTCCCCTTCGTAGAGCATGCTGATGCCGATGACGAGCAGCAGCAGTCCGCCGGATATCATGAGCGCGTCGATGGAAACGGATAGGTAGTCGAGGATCAAGGTCCCCACGAGCGCGAACGCCACGAGAAGGGACGCTGCGAACACGATCGCATACTCCAGCGTCCTCCTGCGGGCGGCCTTGTCCATGCTCGCAGTCATCGCGATGTACAGCGGGAGCGTCCCCACCGGGTCTATGATGATGAACATGGGTATGAAGATCATCAGGAACTCGATCGCCATCCCACCGGACACGGCTGTCCTGATATTTGTTGCTCTCGCACGGCGGCTGTGGCAAACGGCTTTACCCCGGTTACGGATTACCCTGCCGATTCAATGAGCCCGAAGTACGACCTGGGGAAGGTCAATGACCGCATCGACCGAGACATCAAGAAACACGTCCAGAACACCAGAAAGCTGCTCATGCAGCCGAGCTCCAGCCAGGAACACATAGGCATCGAGGACTGCGCTGAGCTCGTCGCCGACATGTACAAGCGCGCGGGCTGCGAGAAGGTGGAGGTCGCGAAGACCAAGGGCAACCCAATCGTGTACGGAGAGTGCAAGGGGGATTCCGACAAGACGCTCCTCGTCTACTTCATGTACGACACGATGCCCTACAACGAGCCAGGGTGGGACACGCCTCCCCTGGCCGCGAAGATCGTCGACAAGAAGCTCATCGCGGGCAAGGTCAAGGCATTGGTGAACCGAGGCGCTGCGAACACGAAAGGGCCGCTCGCGGCATTCGTGAACTCGCTCGAAGCGTGCAACAAATCGGTCGGCCGGCCGCCGATCAACGTGATTCTCCTCGCAGAAGGCGAGGAGGAGCTGGGAAGCCCCAGCCTGCCGGCGTATGTCAAGAAGGAGAAGAAGAAGCTCTCCAAGGCCGATGCGCTCTGGTTCCCTTTCATGGCTCAGGATTCCGACGGCGCCGTATCCCTCAATCTCGGAGTGAAGGGCTGCTTCTACTTCGAGCTTGAGTGCTCGGGCAAGGCCTGGGGACGAGGGCCCGAGAACTTCATGATACACAGCTGCAACAAGGCCTGGATCGACAGCCCCGTCTGGCGTCTGGTCGAGGCGCTGGGCACCATGGTCGAGGACAACGGGAACAAGGTACTCATCGAGGGATTCTACGATGATATCGAGAAGCCCACCAAGGATGAGGAGAAGCTCCTGGCCAAGGCGGCAGGGGAGTTCGACCCTGAGGTCGCGAAGAAGGAGGCCGGGATTTCGCGGTTCACGCTCCCCGAATCCGACAAGGTCAGCCTGCTCAGGCGACTGACCTACGAGAGCACGCTGAACATCGACGGCATCTGGGCCGGGTGGACGGAGAAGGGCTCGAAGACGGTCCTGCCGCACAAGGCGACCTGCAAGATCGACATTCGGCTGGTACCTAGGCAGGACAAGGAGCGCATGAAGGCCCTCGTCAGGAAGCATCTCGACAAACACGGGTACAAGGACATCAAGATAACAGAGATCGACAGCACCATCGAGTGGTCCAAGTGCGACCTCAAGGAACCGGTCGTCCAGGCCATGATACGCTCCCTCGACCACTTCGGGTGCAAGACCAGCATATGGCCGCTGGACCCGAGTTCGGTACCGTACTACATATTCCAGAGGACTCTCAGCCTGCCCTTCACCATGGGCGGCGTAGGGCACAGCGCCCTGTCCCACAGTCCGAACGAGTACATAGTCGTCGAGGGCAACGAGAAGATCGCCGGGCTGGCGGACGTCGAGAAGTTCTGCGTCTACTTCATGAACGAGTTCGGTCAGGGCGACTGAAGCGCGTCCTTGTAGGCTTCGAGCACGACCTTCGCGGTGTCATCCCAGGAGAAGTCCTTCACGCGCTGTCTACCGGCACGGCCCATCCGCTCCCGCATGCCCTCATCGGAGAGGAGGCTGACGATAGCCTCCCGGAGCCCCTGCACATCCCCCGCCTCTACCAGGATGCCGTCTATGCTGTCGCGGACGAGTTCCGGGATCCCGCCGACCCGCGAAGCGACGACTGCCTTGCCGCACACCATGCCCTCCATCAGCGACAGCCCCCACCCCTCGGTCATCGAAGGCAGCGCCACGACGTCGCAGTCGGCGTAGAGCCCCAGAAGCGTCTCCTGCGGGACCGATTCGTGGAACTCGCAGCTCCCTGCGACGCCGAGGTCCGAGGCGAGCCCCTGGAACTTGCCCCACTCATCCGTTCCCCTGAACCCGGCCTTCGCAACCGCGGTCAGCCTGGCCTCGGGCACATCTCTGATCACGTGGGCCATCGCCCTCACCAGGAACTCGAGGCCTTTGCGAGGTTCGAGGCCCCCGACAAAAAGCACGGTAGGAGCTCCGGTCCTTCTGGGGGGCAATCGCGAGAAGTCCGCCTCGTCCAGGCCATTGTAAGTCACTGTCGAATCGAATCCGTAATCTCGCCTTATCGCGTCCTTCCAGTACTTCGAGACGACGAACCTGTGGTCCGCGCGGCTGACTGCCCGCTTCTCGAACTCGAAAAGCCGCGGCTCCGCGAAGTCGTCGACATGATGTATGGTGCGGAACACGGGAGCGGAGGTCGCGCCTTCCTCCTTCATCCTCGCCAGAGCAGTCCCTCCCACGCAGTCCTGGGCGTGGTAGATGTCGCAGTCCCGGGGGAGGTTGGCCTCGTAGGCCTCGATCATCCTCTCGAGCCTCGTCAAGAGCTCCGGGCTCCAGTCGTACGAGAATATCCTGAAGGGAACAGAGACCTTCCGGAAGAACCCTCTGGAGGCCACGGGGTCGTCCGATTTCGCGAGCGAGTAGACCGTAACGTCGACTCCCAGGCCCTTGAGCCTCTCAGCGACCTTCAGCGCGTGCACGACCCCTCCCCTCGGCCTCGTGCTGTATGTTAGCATCGCCACTTTGAGCGCCATGAAGACCTGGATGCGCGAACGCTATCTCCCCATAATTCCTTTTTCGTCATCCCTTTTCGTATTCGGTTCCGTGCGTTGCACGGATATGCACGTGCTGCCCGCTGACATCGGTGCCAGGCTACGGTCCCTGGCGCCGTACCTGGGAAATGTTATTAAGTCTGGCGCATCTATCCCGAATCGCCTCGGAGAGTCTGCTCAATCGCACGGATATTAATCGGCTGCTCCGGGCCGCTCGTTGGGGGTACGCGTGTCGACAAGACGCCTCGGGCGTTCGAACAGAGGCACGTAGCGCAAACCGGTTGCGGCGGGGCTGATCATGCCAAAGGGGGCCGACGGCAAAAAGAAGAAATCCAGCGAGCAACTGCTATGGTTCGACCAGGTGGGGCTCAAGGATCTACCGCTCGTGGGCGGCAAGAACGCCTCCCTCGGGGAGATGATTAGAAACCTCACCAACGCGGGCATACGCGTGCCCGAGGGTTTTGCGGTCACCACGAAGGCGTTCGAGCAGTTCGTCGAGGCGGCGAGCCTCGAGGAGAAGATAAAGGTCGAGATGGAGGGCCTCGATTCCGACAACCCCTCTGATGTCGCCATGAGGGGGAAGAAGATCAGGAAGCTGTTCCTGGAGGCCGAGTTCCCCGACGACCTAAGGCGCGAGATCGAGTACGGCTACTGGGAGCTCGGGCGGAAGCTGAACATGAGCAACCCGAGCGTCGCGATAAGGTCGAGCGCGACCTCCGAAGACCTCGACGGCGCGTCGTTCGCGGGGCAGCACGAGACCATACTCAACGTCCGCGGAGAGGCCGCCGTCCTGAAGGCCATGAAGCACTGCTTCGCATCCCTGTTCACCGACAGGGCCATCGCGTACAGGGCTCACAAGGGATTCCAGCACATCGGCAATGCGCTCTCGGTCGGCGTCCAGCGCATGGTCAGGAGCGACCTCGCATGCTCAGGCGTGATGTTCACGCTCGACACGGAGAGCGGGTTCGAGAACGTCGTCTACATAACGGGATCATGGGGCCTCGGCGAGATGATCGTGCAGGGGGCCGTCAACCCGGACCAGTTCTATGTCTTCAAGCCGTCCATAGGCAAGACCGAGGACCCGATCGTGGAGAAGAAGCTCGGAAGCAAGCTCCAGAAGCTCGTCTACGCCTCGAAGGGTCCGGGGATGGAGGACGCGGAGGTCCCGGAGGCTGACAGGCAGAGGTTCGTGCTGTCAGACCCAGAGATAGTCACGCTCGCGGAGTGGGCGTGCATCATCGAGAAGCACTACAAGAAGCCCATGGACATCGAGTGGGCGAAGGATGGAATCACCGGCCAGCTCTACATAGTCCAGGCCCGACCCGAGACGGTGCACTCCGTGAAGGCGGAGAACGTGCTGGAGACGTACGTCCTCGAGGGGAAGGGCAACGTGCTCATCCAAGGCGAGGCCGTCGGGTCGAAGATCGGCCAGGGCACGGTCAAGGTGCTCGAGAGCGCCTATGAGATTTCCGAGTTCAGGAAGGGCGAGGTCCTCGTCACGGACAAGACCGACCCCGACTGGGAGCCGATAATGAGGATCGCGTCGGCCATCGTCACCGACCGGGGCGGGAGGACCTGTCACGCGGCCATCGTCTCCCGGGAGCTCGGGATACCATGCATCATCGGGACGGGAACCGGCTCGCGCATCCTCAAGACCGGGCAGCAGGTCACGATCGACACGTCTCAGGGCCAGGGGCTCGTCTATGACGGCATCCTGAAGTTCAGGATCGAGAAGACGAACCTGGACAGCATCCCGAGGACGAAGACCAAGATAATGATGAACGTGGGAGTGCCTGAGCACGTCTTCACGCAGGGCCAGGTCCCGTGCGATGGCGTCGGGCTCGCGCGGCTCGAGTTCATCATCGCGTCGCACATAGGCATCCACCCGCTCGCGCTCATAGAGTTCGACAAGCTCAAGCAGAAGGCCGTCCACGACAAGGATGTGGCCAAGGTGGTCGAGGACATCGAAGACAGGACCCACGGGTACGACAACAAGGAGGACTTCTTCGTCGAGAAGCTCGCATGGGGCGTCGGGAAGATCGCGGCCACCTTCTATCCCAGGGACGTCATCGTACGGCTCTCGGACTTCAAGACGAACGAGTACGCGAGCCTCCTTGGCGGGAAGCTCTATGAGCCGACCGAGGAGAACCCGATGATCGGCTGGAGAGGCGCCTCCAGGTACTATGCCGGCCATTTCAAGGAGGCTTTCAAGCTCGAGTGCATAGCGCTCAAGCGCGTCAGAGAGAAGAAGGGCCTGACCAACGTGAAGGTCATGGTGCCTTTCTGCCGCACTCCCGAAGAGGGCAAGAAGGTCATTCACACGATGCAGGAGTTCGGCCTCAAACAGGGGGACCACGGGCTCGAGGTCTACATGATGGCCGAGATCCCCAGCAACGTCGTGCTAGCAGATGATTTCGCGGAGGTCTTCGACGGCTTCTCGATAGGCTCGAACGACCTGACGCAGTTGGTCCTCGGGCTCGACAGGGACTCGGAGCTCGTGTCGCACCTGTACAATGAGCGCAACCCCGCGGTCAAGCACATGATCGCGAGCGTGATCGAGAAGGTCAAGAAGAAGGGTCGGAAGATAGGCATATGCGGTCAGGCCCCGTCCGATTTCCCGGATTTCGCGGAGTTCTTGGTCGAGTGCGGTATTGACAGCATCTCGCTCAACCCAGACAGCGTGATCAAGACGAGGCTGCTCGTGGCGGAGAAGGAGAAGAGCCTCGGGATAGCCCCGTGAGGATTTTATATAGTCAGTGATTATCAGGACTGATAATCTTTATTAAGCCATACGCATTTCCCTTGTATGTTATCCTCCCCCCTTTTTTTGATGATTGTAAGGCGAGGCCATCGACTTCTCAGAGCTGCTTGAGCGTTGGGATCTTCTTGACCTGGGCCCTCTCCTTGTCGATCTCAGTGCCCCAGATGCTCAGGAGGAAGATGCCTATCGGGGCGATGCAGAGGGCGAGGATCAGCAGGCTCTCGCGGGTTCCCCACTCGGTCGCCAGGAACCCGAATGCCATCTCGACGGGCGCGAGCACGGCCGTGAACAGGAACGTAGCGATCGACACCACGGTCGAGCGATGCTGGGAGTCCACTCTCTTGTTGATGTATCCGTTGGTGATAGGGCCCACGAGGTAAGAGACGCCGTAGATTAGGAACTGGACCACGATGGCTTCGGCGGACTTCACGAGGAAGACCACCGCGAAGGACCCGATAAGGGACAGCAGGAGAAACCAGAGCGACTTCTTCTCTCTCATGTAGCCTTCGATCTTGCCTGCCTGAGTGGCCACAAGCCCGCCCGCGATCGTGAAGGCGCCGATGAACGTGCCCACATAGAAGTAGGTCAGGTCGAGGTCGGTGTTCATGTACACGGACCTGAAGACCGCCATGACGTAGAGGCCTATCTCGACCACTATCTGGAACGCGATTATGGTCAGGATGGCGCGCGAGTTCCTGACCGCGTTCCAGCCGTCCCTGAGCTGTATCCTGTACGATCCGAAATTGGTCCTCTGCACCTTCGGCTCCTGCAGAAGCAGTATGGTGAACGACCCGACGAGGGCCACGAGGGCGCTGATAATGAGTGTCAGGTCCAACCTGTCAGGGATGACCCACTCGACCAGGACGCCGCCGGTGATGCACGCGATCGCGTTCACTATTGCGCTGACCGCCCAAGCCCTCGCCTGGACCCCTATGAACTCCTTGGCCCTCCCGAGTTCGAGGAGCGTGTCGTACAGGAAGGGCGTGTCCCCGCTGACTACGAAGCAGATCCCAGCCGCCCACAGGATGTTGGAGCCCAGGAACTGCCAGAACTCGGTGCTGAGGCCGAACGACAGCACGCCCGCGGCGACCATGACCTCTCCCAGAAACAGCACGGGCTTCCGGCCGTACTTGTCCCCGAGGAGTCCGGTCGGCACCTGCAGGACTATCATCGTCGTCCAGAAGGCGGCGTCCACGACCGTCAGCAGGAAGAGGCTTTCGAGGTGGTTGTTCGCCCAGATGGTCCAGAACGGCAGCCAGAGAGAGAACGACGTGACCGCCCGGAAGAGGAAGTACTTTCTGATCCTCTCGCGCCCAGCTGCCATATGAGGGGCGGTATTGCTGGTTGTCTATAAGCCGATGGCGCAGGCAAGAATCGAAATCGGAAGAGATGATGCTGAAAAATGTCAGAATGCGAGGGGCTTTCGCCCTCTCGCGTCGGGTTTTGTCAGAGCTTCTTCTCACTGTAGTTCATGCCGAACTTGGGCAGCATCTTGATGAACATGTCCGGGTCCATCATCTCTGGCGGGAAGACCCCCTTCATGGTGATCTTGCCCTGCGCGAAGAGTATCGCCGCGATCGCCGCCGGCACTCCCACGGACCACGCGGTCGCGCTGTTGTTCCACTTGTCGTAGCACTTCTTGTGGTCGAGCGACGTCCAGCCGTAGTATCCCATCTTCTTGCCGTCCTTCGTGCCGTGCACGACGGCTCCGATGGCGCACTGGCCTCTCGCGAGGTGGCCCAGCGTGGACGGGTCCGGAAGCGCGGCGTTGACGACATCCCTCGGTGCGACCATGACGTCCTTCACCTTGATCTTGTTCGGGTTGTCAAGGCCGAGCTTGCCTATCATCTTGATCGCGTCGACATACTCGTCTCCGAGGGCGATCTTGAAGTCGGTGTAGTCGCAGCCCTTGCCGAGCACCTCTCCGATGTAGGTGCCGAGCGTCTCGGACTCCTCGTGCGCCACGTTGTATATCGGGCACTTGCCGACGCCGTCCGGGAAGTCGAATATCTCCTTGTTCTCGAACGACCCGTACTTCCTGTATTTCCCGTCCTTGAAGTACGTCGCGGGCATCAGGACCTCCTCGATGAGCGTCTCAGGTGACCAGAGCGGGGCGAAGTCGTATCCCTCGACGAAGCCGTTGTCGCCGTCCCTGATCAGGATATCCTTGACCTTGTCCATCTTGTCGGCGCCCTTCCTCGCGAAGAGGTTCGACAGGCCGGGGTCGCAGCCGATTCCGAGCATGCCGGTCAGGCCCAACTTCTTCCAGGCCTTGTCCTTCTTGAGGTACAGGAACGACGGCGGTGCGGGCTTGCATATCCCGCCTGGGGGCGTCTTGTCGATGGCGATGTCCCACGCAGTGTCCAGGTAGTTGACTCTGGCATTCTCACAGGCCTTCATTATCTCGAAGTTGAACCTCGGTATCGCGAGGTTGCACACGATGTCGAGGCCCTTGAACGCCTTCGTCATCGCGCCGACATCCGATGCGTCGAGCTTCACG
>JALOTQ010000110.1 GCA_025457815.1 Thermoplasmata archaeon | reverse complement strand
CCTGTATATTTGTCCTCTTTCCTTCTCGGCCAACAATGGCGCAAAAGAGTTAAGCCGGCGTGGCATTTGTTCATCTGAACGGCGATGTTTGATCGCAGAGCGCTATGGTTCCTTCTCGTCATCCTGCTGGGGATCTTCACGGTGATGGGACTGTTCTTCTTCCTCGGCAGCTAGGGAAACCTTGACGCTGAGCCCCTCGTACGCGACGCGCATCAGTCGATTGGCGTCCTTCACGGTCCGAAACTCGGCGTGTTTGTGATTTAAATATTGACATCAATATTCAAAATATTTTATTATAAATAGACCATTATTTAAAGGCGAGGCGCCATTGTCCAGGACTGTCACGGACCGCTTCGATTCGCGACAGGCTAGTACTGATTTTTCGACATGCTAGGAATTTTATAATTACAACAATATTGATTGTTGATGTAACGGGAAAAAGGTCTTATAATCCGGGCGGCTAGGATAGTACCGATAAGTATGTTCGCGCAACCCTACAAAGGATTGGATTGTTCGCCTACCGATAGCGGGCGAGCGCGGGCATCCTTGAAGTGATCGGCTCGAACCTCGAAAGTCGTTCCGGCCAAACAGTCACTTTTCAGGAGGTGGATGCAATGCGACCAAACGGACTCTATCTGACAACCAGGCGCGTGCGCCTGAACAGGAACCAGGCCACAGTCCCCGCAAGGGGGATCATGGCCTGGAGAGCCTACGTCGCCGAAAGGCGATCGGAGTAGGCAATAAACCCCTTATTTCATATTTCTGGAATCGATTCAAGGCCGCGAGCATCCATCAAAAGGGCGACCATCTGCTCTGGCGCCATCGTTTGAGCACCTTCTTAGTCAGGCTTGTGAGCGTCTCTGGATAGCGAACTGGGTCCTTCAGCTTCAAGAACCAGAGAGAGCATGCAGCCCTCCCGAATGCGGAGATAGCGTAGACTACTCCGAGGCCGATCCTCAAGTCACCGCCGTAGTATTCCAGGAAGTAGTATGCGAGATATCCTCCGATGATCGACCCGGCGAATGTGAATATTCCTATCATCGTGTTGTAGACGGCGAAGTACTCTCCCCTCTTCTCCTCGGGGGCGACGTCCATGATGTATGCGAAGAAGGCCACGTTGGACATCGCCGTGGCGAATCCCAGTGCCGCGTTGATGGCGTAGATGTGCCAGATGTCAGTCGCGAGCGCGTAGACCACGGGCACGGAGATGAACGCGAACCTGGAGATGAGTATCTGGGGCATTGGGCCAATCACGTCGAGCAGCTTCCCGACCTTCGTCTGGAAGAACAGTGTTGCGCCGACCGAGATGACCGTCATGACGCCGATCTCGAAGGCTCCAGCATCGAGGACCCTCACGTACGTCAGGTACAGTATCGGCCATATCAGGGACATTATGAAGTTGAAGGTCGTGTTGAGAATCACCAGGTTCCTGAAGTACCTGTTCTCCGTGAGGTCCGATATGAAGATGAACGACTTCAGGCCGAAGGTGAACATCGTTTTAGGTGAGGCATATAGCCGCCTCTTCTGCTCCATCACCTGATACAGGAACACGGAGCCGAGGATCCCGCTTACGCCGGCGATAACGAAGGGGACGGCGAATCTCTCGACGACAGTCCCAACCTCGGGGATTATTGCGCCTGCAATGAGAGTCCCGATAAGGCTGGCCAGCGAGGAGAACGCAAAGAACCTTCCCATCACGCTCCCTCGATTCTTCACGGTCGTGACGTCGCCCACGAGGGCTGACCAAGTCGGGATCATCATCGAACCGATGAACATTTGAGTCGCGACAAGCAAGATCAGCTGCCAGGAGTCAATCACGCCGATCATGAAGAAGTAGAGCGCGAACGACAGCACCCCGCCAACTATCAGAAAAGGTATTCGTCGGCCCCAGAAATCGCTCAGCTTCCCCCAGGGAACCTGCATGACCGTAGGGAACAAGTTGGTGAAAGCCTGAAGCCATCCCAGCTGCGCGGCGTTGGCGCCCAATCCTATCGCGAGGTATGGGACATACGGATCGGCCATGCCCTTCCCGAAATTCACTCCGACCTGGTTCCAGGTCATTTTGGAGAGGATGTTGGCCAGCGGCTCCTTTGTCGGAGGCTTCCTGGATGCCGCATTCGCTGGGCTCATTGTACGTCCATCCCTTCGACGGGGAATCTCGGAGGAGAAGTATATTTCACTTTCGCAGGCGTCGTTTCGAAAGTCCTTTCACGCTCGTTTCCCGAAGCCAGATAGGTGGGAAGGCCGGCAGGCGATGGTCTACTGGAAATCATCCAAAAGACTATATATTAACACTAGCCGATACAGGGATGGTGGGAAATCTGACGAAGGCGTACTGTGTCAAGTGCAAGAAGTCCGTCGAGATGAAAGACCCGAAGAAAGTCAAGTTGAAGAACGGCAAGCCAGCCACGAAGGGTGCATGCCCCAAGTGCGGCACGAAGGTCTTCAGGATCGGCGCATAAACCATTTCCTTCCAAACCAATTCCAGAAGACCCCAATCAAAGAATGAATTATCCTCACTGAGGGGTCTTCTGATTGCGCCTTATTTCGAGCGTTTCAGATATGTCCCTCTGTCCGAGAGGGCTTTCAATGCCCTGATCGCCCTCCAGAGAGTCGGATATGCTGGCACCGAGCGTTTCTCGAACTCAGCCAGCATCTCCTGGGTGCGTTCCCCTCCGAATGCGCTGACGACGATGGGGGCGCCGCTGGACTTCGACCTGTTGCCGGCCACTTCCATGAGCCTGTCGGTTACGTGAGGCGGCTGGAGCTCGAGAGACATCATGATCCCATCGACTCCCCTGTCCTTCTGCAGCAGGCCCAGGGCCTGGTCGTACATCTCATCGGTCACGCCCGCGGTGAGGTCAACGGGGTTCGTGACCGAGGAGAACCCTGGGGCGACCTTGCGGAGGCCCGCGAGCGTGTTCTTCGAGAGTTCTGCCATCCGCAGGCACGCTCCGTGCTCGCACGACTCGACGTAGTCCGCGCCTATGACTCCGAACCCGCCCGCACTTGCGATCACGCATATCCTGTTGCCATCGATGTGATCCACGTATGCGAGCGCCTTCGCCACGTCGATCAACTCCTCTTCGTCGTACACCCTTGCGATCCCCGCCTGCTTCAGGATGCCAGACACAACGGCATCTGAGGAGGACGAGAGCGCCCCTGTGTGCGAACGCGCCGCAAATGAACCTGCCCTCGTCCGACCTGACTTCAGCATCACGATCGGCTTCGACCTGGAGATCTTCCCGGCCAGTCCGACCAGTTCCCTCCCGTCGGAGAATGACTCGAGATACATGGCGATGCACTTCGTAGCCGGGTCTTCGGCAAGGTACCTCAGGACGTCGTTCTCGTTGATGTCGCTCTTGTTCCCCAGCCCCACGCAGGCCGAGACGCCTATGCCTGACGCCGCGGCCTTCTCGAGGAAGGACACTGACACCGCCCCGCTCTGAGACACCATCGCGATCGAGCCTTCCTTGGGCCTCCTGCTCTTCTCCTCCGGGATGAAGAACGTGTCCAGTCTCACGGAAGGAACGAATACGCCCATCGTGTTCGGGCCGAGCAGCCTCGTCTTCGAGCCCCGGATGCTCGAGAGAAGCTCGGCCTCGAGCCGTTCACCCTCGGAGCCAGATTCCCGGAAACCCGATGCGGTGACCGCGACAACCCCCACGCCCTTCCGGACGCACTCCCTGGTGGGTTCTACGGACGCCGCTGCTGGTAGTGAAATGATGACCAGGTCGATCTCACCTGGGACGTCGCTTATCGAGGGAAAGCACTTGAGACCCAGTATGCTGCGCTCCTTCGGATTGATCGGATAGACGCGGAAGTCACCCTTCAGCAGGTTCCGAAGGGCCACATTGCTCAGCTTCTCCGGGTTGGCAGACGCGCCGACGAGCGCGACCGACCGCGGACGGAAAAGCGTTCCAAGGGCGCTCTTCATCATCGGCGCTAACGTTTTGGAGGATATTATGGATATCTCCGCGGAGCGCGGGCTTCCTCGGTTGGAACAGAGAAAAGTGTGATATGGGGAGGGTTCGCCCCCTTCCCCGGTTTCTTCGGGTTTCGACTCGTCAGTAGTACTTCGTGGACCTGGTGATCTGCTCGTCGACCAAGATCTTCCTCTTGCCCAGTTCCTTGAAGAACGGCTCAGGCTCCACGGTGGCCTCCGCGGGGAAGACTCCGGCCTCCTTGATCCTCTTGGTGTGCTGCCAGTGTGCCACGATCGCCGGCGGGACGGCGGTGTCCCTTGCCGATGAGACGCCCCTCTCCGGGTCGTTCCAGGTCACTATGAAGTATGTGGCCATCGCGGGCATTCCGTCCTTCTTTCCCGCGCAATCGATCCTGAACATGTCGTACTCGAACTTCTCCTTCGGAGGCGCTCCCCTTCCGTCTGAGATGCCCTTCTGGTACATCGCTGTCAGGAAGTCCAGAGGCGACACGTTGTAGTTCGCCAGGGGCTTCTCGTCCGCGAATCCCAGGGCCCTGAGCGTCAGGAAGGTGTTCATGTCCATCGCCGGGAAGCCGATCCTGAACGTGACCCTCTTGGCCTTCAGGTACTTGCCCATCGTCGCAGGCTCGGAGTGCTTTATGAAGTACGCCTTCACCTTGCCGATCGGCTCTGGCATGGTAACATCGGTCTCCCCGCCCAGGATCTTCTGCTTCTCGTACTTGCCGTTGACCCACTGGACGGACTCCTGCGTGAACTCGTCTAGGACTGTCCTGATGGAGTATCCTGGCCATCCTGCCTCCTTGACCGGGAGGGTGTTTCCCCAGGCGCAGACGATGTCGATGGAGTCGACAGAGTCGAGCTTCTTCGCGCCCGCGGCGCCCGCGATGTTCGTCATGCCGGGAGTGCTGCCCAGGCCGATCGTGGCGTTGATGCCCGCATCCTTCCACTTCTTGTGGAGGTCGATCTGCTTGAGGCAGGTGTCGAAGAAGCCTCCTAGGTCAGTGTAGGTCGCCCCGCCCTTGAGGCAGGCGTCCATGACCCCGAGGTTCGTCTGGTACCATGCGCAGTTCACGACCGACTCGACCTTCTCCTTCTTGATGATCTCCAGCACCTT
>JALOTQ010000109.1 GCA_025457815.1 Thermoplasmata archaeon | reverse complement strand
GACGCATTTTCTCGTTCCCATTCGGCAAGGGGAGCACGGTGGGCTCATACGCGATGTACCAGCTGCGATTGAACGGCCTGGCGCCCGCGGGGATAGTCAACGGGACTGCCGAGCCCATCATCGCCACGGGGGCTATAATCGCGGACCTACCGATGATTGACGGCGTAGACTCGTCGCTGATCCGGACCGGCGACGACTTGTCGCTCGATGCGGACCAGGGAGTGCTCGAGCTCATCGACGTCTCGGAGAAGCATGTGGTGACGTGCATCCTCAGGAACAAGGGGAAGATCCTGCTGCTCAGGAGGAGCAACGAGGTCGGGTCTTACCAAGGCCGCTGGGCAGGCGTCTCAGGATTCATAGAATGCGGCGAGGGGGACGCCGACGCTGCCCGAAGGGAGCTCGAGGAAGAGATAGGCCGGGACAAGGCGAGGCTCACGAAGAGGGCGCAGCCCCGGACGTTCAGGGACGGGCGGACCGCCTGGGTTGTGCATCCGTTCCTGTTCGACGTGGGGAACAGGTCGGTCAGACTGGACTGGGAGCACTCGTCCTTCGAATGGATATCCCCGTCCGAGCTCCCCGGATTCTCCACGGTCCCAGGGCTGCAAGAGATAATCTGCGAGCTCCTGGCCTGAAGAACTGCCCGGGGGGATCTCAGCCCGTTATCGTGTAGTCGACCTCTCGCTCGAGCAGGTTCAACTGGTGGCTCTCCAAAGTGGACCTGTTCACCGCCATCAGCAGTATGGACTGGTTGATCGCGACCTGGTCCCTGAGCGATTGGATGAGCCTCAAGACCGTGATGAAGTTGTTGTTCGTGATGAGGTATTCGAGCCCGTCGAGCAGTACTATCCCTCCTCCCTGCTGGGAGAGGAATTGCTCAAGGGCGAGGCTGAGCTTCTCCAGGTCCTTCGGCCTGATGGCGTTCTCCCTGCCGACATTGGACAGCCATATCACAGGGGTGTCCTTGAGGTCGAACTTGCTCCTTATCTTGGCAGGGTAGTTCCTGGTTATGCAGTACCCCTTCATGCCCTTCTCGAGGGCCGTCGTGAAGAGCTTGTAGGAGGACTCGGGCTTCTCCTCCTCGACCAGGTACGAGAACGACCTCTCGAGCTCGGTCACTGCAGGCGCGGGCTTGATCTCCGGCTTGGGCTTGCCCTCGGCGCGAGGCGCTTCGTAGATGTAGTGCTCGACGGCCTTGCTGGCGGATGATTCCGAGATTCCCGCGGCCTTGGCGAGCTCGTCGACATGCGCTGCCTTCAGAAGCTCGGGGGTCGTGAAGCCCGCGGCGAATATCTTCTCCGCAGTGGGAACGTCGATCCCGTCAAGGCCCTTCAGCTCTGCGAGGAAGTCGACCTTGACAGGTTCTGGAGGCGCGGGCGCGGCCGGGGGCGGCGTCGGCGCTGGAGCCTGCTGGACTGGGGCTGGTTCGGGTGCCGGCTGTTGAGCCGGGGCAGGCGCAGAGGTCTCCTGGACCGCCGGGGCCGGGGCCTGTTGGACAGGCGTCGGTGACGGCGCGGGAGGCGGAGCGGGCGCGGGGGCCTCTTGCGGATGGAAGTGCTCATGGATGCGCTTCGCGTCCACCTTCGATATGCCCTCGACGAGCGCGAAGTCCTCCTGGCTCGCGGCCTTCAGCGAATCGACAGAGGCATAGCCTCCGTCCACGAGCTTCGAGGCCTTCTCAGGCGTTATCCCTGGGACCGCGGTAAGGGTGTCGAGGCTCTTCTTGACCTTGAGGGACGTGACTGCGATGACGAGGGGCTCGGAACCGATGCTCCACTCGACGATGTACTCCCCCTTCGGAGAATCAACAAGCTGGAGCTGTCTCGCCCTTGTCTCCCTCGATATCTTGTCCTTCCACGGCTCAAGGAAATCCTCGGCCTTCCTACCGCCCTGGATCTCAACCTTGACGAACTCTTCGACATCGAGCTTCATGTCCTTTCTCATCTGCTGGACCCGGCGTATGACCTCCCTCGAGAAGCCTTCGGCCTCGAGGGCCGCGGTCTGTTCGAGGTCCAGGTAGAATGTGCCCTTGCTGAAGTCCGCGCTCGCGACGTCCGGCGGGAGCGTCGAGCTGAACGAGACCATGTTGGGCATGATCGTGACGAGCTGGCCCTCGATGCCCAGCGAGTACTCGCCCTTGTCTATCCCGGCCTTGATCGCCTTCGCGGGCCGGTTCTTGAGAAGTATCGCTATCTTGCTGGCCCACTGCCTGTAGACCTTGCCTATGGCATTCGGGTTCGGGACGACGCTGAGCACCATCTCGTCCCATTCCTCGCCCGCGGGGACGAACTGCAGCTCCTTGATGTTGTTCTGGGACAGCAGCGCCTCCTTCAGGTTGACGAGCGCGTCCGCGACCTCGGGGGTCTGGACCTTGATCACTATGCGCTTCACGGGCCACCTGAGGTTTATGTTGGCCTCTTGGCGCACCCGGGCGACCATCTCGGAGATCTCCCTTACGAGCCCCATGCCCTCTTCCAGCTTCGCATCGATCCACTTGGCATCCGATGCGGGCCAAGGCAGCATGTGGACGCTCTCGGGCTTGCCGTTGTTGAGGTTCGCGTGCATCGCCTCGGTGATGTGGGGGGTGATCGGCGCGAGGAGCGTGATGGATGTCAGGAGCGACTCGTGGAGGACCTTGAAGGCGGCGAGCTTGTCCCGGTCCTCTCCCTCCTTCCAGAGCCTGTCCCTGACCAGCTTCACATACCACCTGGAGAGGTCGCTCACGACGAAGTCCTCGATCGCCCTTGATGCCCTGTGGAGCTCGTAGACCTCCATCGCCTCGGAGACCTCCTTCTTGAGGCTCTCCACCCTGGACAGCATCCACCTGTCGTCCGGCCTCAGGTCGTCCTTGATGGACTCGAGCCTGACGCCGGCGGGATCGAACTTGTCAATGGACATGTAGAGAGTGGCGAACTTGTAGACGTTCCAGAGTATGTTGAGCGTGCGGTTCGCCGCCTTGACGCCCTCCTGCTGGAACAGAAGGTCGTCCCAAGGGGCTATGGCCTTGAGCAAGTACAGCCTGAGCGAGTCCGCGCCGAGCGTGTTCACGATGCCGACGGGATCGACGGCCGTGCCCTCGCTCTTGGACATGGCTTCCCCCGCGGGCGTCAGCGCCCAGCCGTGCATCAGAACTGACTTGTACGGAGACCTGTTGAATGCGAGCACGCCGGTGACGAGCTGGGAGTAGAACCAGCCTCTGGTCTGGTCATGAGCCTCGGTTATCCATTCGGTGGGCCACCACTTCTCAAACTCATCCTTGGTCGCGGGGTACGCGAGCGAGGCCCAGGAGCAGACTCCCGCGTCGAACCAGACGTCGAGCACGTCGGGGACCCTGGTCATGGTCTTCTTGCACTTGTCGCACTCGAACGTCAGCCTGTCTATCCATGGCCTGTGGACGTCCATGCCCTCGACGTAGCCCTTAGCCGTCTTCAGCTCCTCTATGGACGCGACGAGCCTCATGTTGCCGCACTGGCACTTCCACACGGGCAGGGGGGTGCCCCAGTACCTCTGTCTGCTTATGCACCAGTCCCGGGCGTTCTGGATCCAGTCCTTCTCCCTGTTCGAGCCCGCCCATTCGGGGAACCACTTGACCTGTTCGTTGGCCGCCATTATCTGGTCCTTGAAGGCCGTGACCTTGAGGAACCACTGGTCGGTTATCCGGTAGATGATCGGCTTCTTGCAGCGCCAGCAGTGGCCGTATCTGTGCGTGATCGTGGCCTCGTGGAACATCGCCCCGTGCTCGACCAGGTCCTTCATGATGACGGGGTTGGCCTCCCTGACGTTCCTGCCGGCATATCTCTCGCCCACATCAGCGGTATAGTTGCCCGCCTCGTCCACCGGGCTGAACGCCTCCAGGCCGTGCTTCTTGCCGATGTCGAAGTCCTCGGGGCCATGCCCGGGAGCTATGTGGACTATGCCTGTGCTCTCGGTCGTGACGCTGTCGGCGGTCAGTATGGAGTGGACGTGCTCGCCCTTGGCCTGCTGCTGGTACGGCACGAGGTCGGTGAGCGGATGCCTGTACTTCATGCCGGCGAGCTCGGAGCCCTTGGCGGTCTCCACGATCCTTATCTCGTCTATGCCGGCTATCTTCCGGAGGTCCTCGACCTTCTCCTGAAGGACTATGAGGAGCTCCTCGCTCGAGCCGCGTTTCGCGGCGACGACCGCATATGTGAAATCGGGGTGAACGGCAGCTGCCAGGTTGCCTGGTATCGTCCACGGGGTGGTGGTCCACACCAGGAAGTAGGTGTCCTGCTCCCCCTCGACGGGGAACTTGACGAATATGGACGGGTCGGTCTCGTCCCAGTACTCGATCTCCGCCTCCGCGAGGGCCGTCTCGCACCTGGGACACCAGGGCAGCACCCTGTGGTCCGTCGAGAGCAGGTTCTTGTCATAGGCCTGCCGCAGGGTCCACCAGACCGATGCGACGTAGGAGGGCTCCACCGTCAGGTAGGGGTTCTCCCAGTCGAGCCAGACGCCGAGCATCTTGAACTCCTCGGTCATCTTGCTCTTGAACTTGATGGCGTAGTCCCTGCAAGTCGATACGAACTTGTCTATGCCCTGGGTCTCGATCTCCTTCTTCGACTTGATGCCCAGGTTCTGCTCGACCTTGACCTCGATTGGTAGGCCGTGCATGTCGTAGCCAGGCTGGTCCCTGACGTTCAGACCCTGCATGCGCCTGTACCTGACCACGGTGTCCTTCAGGACCTTGTTCCAGGCGGTGCCTATGTGAATAGAACCGGTGGTGTAGGGAGGCCCATCGACGAAGTAGTACGGCTTGCCCGCCTCGCCGGCCTTCTTGACCTTCTCGTAGATGCGGGCCTTCTCCCAGAAAGATTTTGCATCTTTTTCCAACTGGATGGGGGAGTAATTGTCGTCGATTTGGCGCATGACCAATCTTCCAGGAGCCATATTGATGGGGTATATTTTAAACATACCGTGCAGGGAATCAGGCCCGGGCCGTTTCCAGCGCTCCTGGATGACTGCCTCCGGGTCGTATGCTCAGAACCAAGAGTCGAGGCTCTTCTGGTTCCTGCTGCTTTCCTTCGAGACGATTTTGGACAATATCGAGTCGACGCGGTCCACCGAAAAGCCGTGCCTGTCGC
>JALOTQ010000017.1 GCA_025457815.1 Thermoplasmata archaeon | reverse complement strand
CAGCCAGGCAATCAAGGTCAACCGCGAGGCTCGCATGAAATGCCTCAGCAACTTCAGTGCGTTCCAGGTCTACTCCGCAGCTGTATCCATCCGCGCGGCCGAAGAACTGCTCTCCAGGATGCCGGCCGATAAGGGCTTCATCGACCCCACCCTCAGGACCGCTCTGGCGGCAGCGAAGAGAGCGTTCATCGACGGCTCACCCAGACAGAGGGAGGAGACGCTGGAGAATCTCGAGGAGCTTGCATCCAAGGCCTACGTGGCATTCATGTCCGGGACTGAGAGGGAGGAGGCAGAACTCAGAGAACTGTTGGCAGATTATGAGTCCTTTGGAACCAGAACCGAGGAACCCCGCAGATATCTCGAGATCGCCGCTGGCGCTAAGAGCGCCTTCGACATCGCTCAGTACTCGACCATACTGGCAGAAGCCCGAAGGCATGCGGAGATGGCCAAGGAAAACCGGGTCAAGGAGATAGACGTTGCATTCAACCTGGTCAGGGCCTCTGCTGCGGAGGCAAAGGACGCGGGAGCACAGGTTCCGACTGCGGAGGTCGACCTCGCGGAGGCAAGGCGGGCGTACAATGACGGCTCCTTCAGGAAGGCCGTCGAACTGCTGGCATCGATCGAGAAGGCGACGGATTCCGCGCATCTCCAGCAGATGAAGATACGCAAGGAGCTCGAGACGCGCCAGCTGGAGAGGGCGAGAGCCGCTTTGATCGCGTTTGAGCCCGTCCTGAGAGAGGCTGCCGAACATGGAATCGACGTTCAGGAACCCTCCTCCCTGACCCTCATGATACGAGGTGCGTTGTCCGGAAAGGATGCCGTCGCGGCTGCGAAGCTCGCTCGGCGGCTTTCGGAGGTCGTTCAGACGATCGAGCTGGACCTGGACCGGAAGAAGGCCGAGTCTGGCATCATCAAGCCGATCGCAGGCGCCAAGTGCGGCAAGTGCGGCCGCAAGTCGCTCTACGAGCTGCCGAACAATGTCGAGAAATGTCTCGAGTGCGGACACACGTTCTCCGTTGCCGTCGAAAGCGCCGCCCCGGTCCAGCCAGCACCCGCGGCCCGGACCGAACCGACGACCGCGCCTCCCGCGCCTGAGAAGAAGAAGCGCGGGTTCCTGAAGTGGTAGCCCTCAGGGCCTCCGGCGGTGGGTGGTCACGAGGGCTTCGAGTTCTGCCTGTCCTTGGCGAGCCCGCGGATGACGTCTCCGCGCGTGATTATCCCGACCAGCCCGCCCTTGTCGACGACGGGCAGCCTGTTGATGCTCTTCTGGACCATCTTCACAATCGCCTCGTTCAGGGGGATGTTGGGTTCCACAATCACGACATTGGTTGACATCACATCCTTGACCGGGCGATTGCCTATCTCCTCGTAGGCGTCAAGTATCTCCCGCTGGGTGACTTCCTCCTGGAAGGCGATCCCGAGAGAGGAGATGGACGGGAACACGAGCCTCATGTCCTTCCTGGTGGTCTTGATTGACCTCAGCACATCGGCCTCACTGAATATCCCGACTACCTTGCCCGCTTCAGTGACTGGGAGGCCAGATATGTTCCTCTCCGCTAGCATGGCCGCGGCATCCTTGACCAGGGTCTCGGGGGAGACGGTCAACACGGTACTCGTCATCACGTCCTTCACTTGCAGCATTCTTTCACGGCATCAAAAATCAGCGGGAAAGCTATAAATGTTTTCGGATGCTGTCTCTCGCTGGAATTCTCCAGGTTTGACTAACATGCGAATGAAACTGAAACCCATCGCGGACATAGAGATCGAGGAAAGCACCACCGTGAAGGACCTGACCTCTCAGATGCTCGCATCCGGAGGCTTCACCGCCAAGAAGCTGGGGCTTGCGTGCGACATCGTCCGCAAGATGATGAGGGAGAAGCAGTGCACGGTCTTCCTGTCCTTCCCCGCCTGCATCATATCCACAGGAACAAGAGGAATCATCAGGAAGATGGTCGAAGACCACCTCGTCGACGTGATCATAACGACATGTGGCACCCTCGACCACGACCTCGCGAGGGTGTGGCGCAAGTACTACCACGGTGACTTCATGATGGACGACGCCGACCTGCACAGGAAAGGCATCAACCGGCTCGGCAACATACTGATCCCCAACGACAGCTACGGCATCGTCCTCGAACAGAAGATGCAACCTATCCTCGCGGAGCTCTACAAGGAAGGGAAGAAGTCCATGTCGAGCAGGCAGCTGGCCTACGAGTTCGGGTCGAGAATCAGCGACAAGAAGTCCATTCTGTACTGGGCCGCCAGGAACGACATACCGGTCTTCGTCCCCGGGATCACGGACGGCGCCTTCGGTTCTCAGCTATGGCTCTTCAAGCAGCAGCATCCTGATTTCTCCGTGGATGTACTGAAGGACGAGCACGACCTCTCCGAGATAGTGTTCACCTCGAAGAAGGCGGGCGCAATCATGATCGGCGGAGGAATATCCAAGCATCATGTGATATGGTGGAACCAGTTCAGAGGAGGGCTCGAGTACGCGGTCTATCTGACGACCGCGGAGGAGTGGGACGGCTCACTGTCGGGAGCGAGGATCAGAGAAGCCGTGAGCTGGGGAAAGGTGCGGGAGGACGCCCAGTACATCACGGTCGAGGGAGACGCGACGATAACCCTTCCGATGCTGGTAGGCGCGGTGGTGGGCGAGGGGAGGCCAGGAAGGCATTAATAGCGCCCATGAAAATACGCCACTACGGAATTGGCTGGCGATCATATGAACCCAAAGGATATCGGTCCTGAGATACCGTCCGCGCAGGACCTCGCAGCTTTTGCGAAGGAATACTTCAAGTCATACATGGAGGCCATAGAGGAGAAGAAGCCTCAGACGTACCCGAAGTTCGCCCAGGACGCGCCCTACACCATCAAGTGTTTCCTGCTCCCCAATGGCTGCGTCTGCATGGTCTTCACGTCGTCCCAGGAGTTGAAAGTCGAAGGCGCAGCGAAGGAATGGGACGAGGTGCAGGAGCTCATTGTCAAGGGAGTGGACCATTTCGCTGGATTCTTCCCGTTCGAGGGCAGAGCCCTCGGGGACTGGAACAAGAGGGGCCGACGGGATGCGCACAGGGACGTGCGCCTGCTCGACAAGTCCCAGCTGTCGAAGATGGGTGCGGAGCTCGAGGAGCTGACCGAGAACGTGAGCAAGATCGTCAAGGCGAACTTCTGGATAGACAAGACCGGGTCCATACAGAACGCCCTCGGGAGCCTCAGAGGCCGCGTGGGCGCAGGGTTCCCTACAGTCGATGCGATTGCGACGCTGCAATCCCTGAAAGCATATTCACCAGGCAACGAATCCGTCACGATCGAGTTCCCCGACAAGGAGGTCCTGCAGGAGATATCGGACGGCCTCAAAAGCGTCTCGGGCATCGAGGACAAGCTCGAGCGCATCGAGAACCGCGTCTTCGAGATGGAGAAGGTCGCCAGCTCGCCGGACCAGGCCACCAAGGTCTCTGACATGCAGGACCGCGTCGACAGGCTCGAGAAACAGCTTGAGAAGGTCTCCAACATACTCACCATGCTCAACTCGAAGGTCGAGACGTATTTCTCCAAGACTGCCGAGAGGGAGCGCCAGGCCGACCTTGAGAAGCGCATAGAGGAGCACACCAGCAAGGCCCTCTCTCACGAGTCCAAGATAAGCGCGATGGAGAAGGAGGCTGAGGAGCTGGTGGGCGAGATGAGGAAGATGATGTCGAA
Source organism: Thermoplasmata archaeon (assembly GCA_025457815.1). GTDB lineage: Archaea > Thermoplasmatota > Thermoplasmata > UBA10834 > UBA10834 > COMBO-56-21. The sequence continues at coordinate 13,310 of JALOTQ010000017.1, read as the reverse complement.
GGTCGAGAAGGACATCCAGGAGAGCAGGAAGAGGATCGCGCGCCTGGAGAAGCACTTCGTCGACTTCGCGAAGCTGATGCAAGAGTAAGCGGGCCATGAAGCGCATCTGCGTTCTCCCAGGAGACGGCATCGGACCTGAGGTGGTCGCCTCGGCCGTGAAGGTCATGGAAGCCGCATCGGACGAGTTGGAGTTCGTCCATGCCGACATCGGAAGGGCCGCCTACGAACGACATGGGAGCTACCTGCCCGGCGAGACGCTCAAGAGCATGCGCGAGTGCGACAGCAGCCTGTTCGGCGCGGTCACGACCGTGGAGAGCGCAGACTACTCATCGCCTGTCCTGACCTTCAGGAAGGAACTGGACCTCTACGCGAACGTGCGCCCCGTCAGGAGCTTGGTCCAGATATCGGGACGGCCACCCATAGACGTCGTGATCGTCCGTGAGAATACCGAGGGAATGTACACCCAGAACGAGGTCTTCGACGACGTCGGCGTGACCACGATGCGCAAGGTCACGAGGAAGGCTTCTGAGCGCATCGTAGGGTTCGCTATAAGGTACGCGCGCGCGCACGGCCGAAGGCGGCTCACTTGCGTCCACAAATCCAACGTCCTGAAGGCGTCCGATGGACTGTTCGTTTCCACATTCAGAGAGCTGATGGCCTCTGGTGGGAGGGATTTGGAGGGCGACGAGCAGCTTGTGGATTCGTGCGCGCTCAAGCTTGTAACGGAGCCATCAGCGTTCGACGTCATCGTGACACTGAACCTCTATGGAGACATCCTCTCAGATGTTGCTGCCGGAGTTGCGGGGGGCTTGGGCTTCGCTCCCTCGGGCAACATAGGGGACAGACATTCGGTCTTCGAACCTGCGCACGGCTCCGCACCTGATATCGCAGGCAAGGGGATAGCCAACCCGACGGCTGCGATCTTGGCTGCGGCGATGATGTTGAAACACCTGGGGCTCGGTGCGGACGGCAGCAGGATGGAGGCGGCAGTTATGCAGTTCTATTCAAGCGGGCACCTGACTGCCGACCTCGGTGGAAGGCACGGCTCTGAATCGTTCACCGAACATGTCCTGAAGAATCTCAAGCCCGGGCCCAAGCACTAGAATGCGGCCTGAGGATCCAACCGAAGATGGGCCCTGACGGAGGATACCTCCATCTTCAGGTAGGTCCTGATGTCCGAAAAAGAGAAGGACTCCACGTACTTCGAGTAACGCATCGTGACGAGCGCGATCGCCGCGAGGGCGCCTAGCATGGCCTCGAGATTGGAGAAGTGCCCCAGGAAAGACTCCTCAAGGTAGTCCATTGAGACGTGGACTCCCCAGAAGAGAACCGGTATGGCCATCCTGACCACGTAGCTGATGGGGGCGACCATGGCCAGCGCCATAGGGCTGTGCAGCATGGACTTCCATTGCCCGCCAGGGTTCATCAGGGTGTCCATGTCCATCAGAGGCGCGATCCCGTTGGCCTTGGCGTAGGTCCCCAGTCCTAGCAGGTGATCGAGGTCGATGAACACCCCGAAGGTCAGGGCGATGAAGGCCTCGTTCCTGTCGAGCATCAGCAACTGGATGACAAGAAGCGTGACAATGACATGAGTTAGGGCGAGCATTGGTCACCAGCGCGGGTTCGCTTGACACGACTATTTCCGCTGGCCATATATCATCCTTGCGCCGCGACTCGACGCTCGTGATTCCCAATCGTCAAGTAGGGCTGGACACTCTGGATGCTTGCGAGAAGGAGGCGCTGGTGCGGGGGCTGAGATTTGAACTCAAGGACTCCTGCGAGACCAGACCCTCAATCTGGCGCCGTTGACCGGGCTTGGCTACCCCCGCATCTGGGTTGAGTGTCGGTCCATAACGGTTTCTCGATTAAAGCCTTTCGGGCAGACGATGTCCGGCGCCAAGATGCAGTCTCCATACCATAGTCCCGAGGCAGGGATTCAGCACTCAAAAGGCATTGAAGGCTCCGCCGTACCACTGCCTATATACTTGATATCAGTTCCCGGAATCATCACAGAAATTCGGGCTGCCAATCGACGGCGCTCAGAATTCTGGAGAGCGATAAGATGATCGGATTTCCGAAAGGCAAGATCGCGTTCCGCATGTTCCAGAAGAAGGATCTGGAATCGCTTCACTGGGGAACGCTGGACGTGCTTGAGAACGCAGGCATCAAGGTCTTCAGCAAAGAATGCCTGAAGCTCCTTGATGATGCGGGCTGCACGGTTGATCACAAGACGAGCAACGCGAAGATACCCGGCAATCTCGTCGAGGAGAGCGTAAGGAAGGCGAAGAAGAACATCACGCTGTGCGCGCGTACTCCCAAGTACGACGTGGTCCTGGACGGAAGGAGAGTGTACTGCACTACGGACGGGAACGGCACGAGCGTGTTGGATTTCAAGACGGGCAAGAGGCGCATGTCCACCAGCGCGGACCTCGCGATGGTAGGCAAGGTCGCGAACGCGCTCGACTCGGCCCATATCTTCTGGCCCTGCGTAAGCTCACAGGACATACCTGACTACGTTAGACACGTCGTGGACCTCAAGGTCGCGCTTTCAAGCATAGAGAAGCACGTGCAGGTCGAGACCACCAGCCACAGGCGCGAGGCCCAGTGGCTCGCGAAGATCGGCGCTGCCCTCGCAGGTGGCGAGAAGCAGCTGAGGAGGAGGCCCATCTTCTCGTCGATGCACTGCCCGTTCTCGCCGCTGCAGCTCGACGGCGGCTCGACCGAGGGAGCGCTCGCGCTAGCCAGGGCCGGCGTCCCGATATCGTTCTACGGGATGCCGCAGGCGGGCATAACGGGCCCAGTCACGCTTGCAGGATCCATAATTGTCAACAACGCCGAGGTCCTTGCAGGCCTGACCATGGCACAGCTCGCCGCGCCTGGTTCGCCGTTCATGTACGGCACCGGCGGCGCAGCGTTCGACATGAAGACAATGACCTGGGCCGGAGGAGGGCCCGAGAGGGCTCTAATATCTGCAGGTGCGGGTGAGCTCGCGCACCACTACGGGTTCCCGATCCTCTGCGGCGGCATAGTAACGTCAGCGAAGATGCCGGGGCCCCAGGCCTGCTATGAGAAGATGTCGAGTGGCTTGCCGCAGTTCTACACGGGCTGCGACATGATCGCCGGGCTTGGCCTGCTGGACGATGTCACGATGCTGTCGTACGAGCAGATGGTGATCGACGACGAGATGGCCAGGATAATGGCCAGACTCGCCTACGGCGTGACGGTGGACGACGACCACATGGCCGTTGACATCATCAAGAAGGTAGGTCCCGGAGGCAGCTTCCTATCCGAGAGGCACACCCTACAGTGGCTCCACAAGGAGCACTTCATGACGGACATCACAGACAGAAGGACCGGAGAGGCTTGGGAGGCGGACGGCAGGAAGAGCGTCGTCGACAGGGCGCGCGCGAAGGCAGAGAAGATCATGAAGGAGCACGAGGTCGCACCCGTACCGTCCGATGTCGCCAAGGAATTCGACAAGATAGTCAAGGACGCCGACAGGGACATCTCTACGCATGGTCTTGACTGAACCATACGATAGGCTGCGCAGGCCCGGGAACGCCCGGCCTGCGGAGAAACCATTTCACGGAAGATGACGCGGCTTGATACCACTTGAGCTCATAAGGGAATTCGAAATGCAGATGAGGTCCCTCAGGATAGGCGGGACCTCGACCGTGCGCGCCCAGAAACTCGAGAAGAAACTGGGGATCCGCAGGCTCAACCTGAAGCTCGAAGGAGAGAACCCGTCCGGGACGCACAAGGACAGGGCGGCGCTCCTGCACGCTCTCGACGCAAGGGCGAAGGGGTTCCGTTCCTTGACAGCGGCCAGCTGCGGGAACTACGGGGCTGCGCTAGCTTATGTGGCCGAGAAGCTCAACATGGATTGCCTCATCTACGTACCTTCTGATTTCGCGGCGCCTCGCAAGGCCGAGATAGAATCGAGAGGCAGCAAGGTGGTGCTTGTCCCTGGGGACTACGAGGCTGCTGTGAGGAAATCGCTCGAGGATGCTCGGAAGAACTCATGGTACAACGCCAATCCAGGCGGTGCCAACCGAGAGCTCGGGCTCCTATCATACACATACATAGCGAAGGAGATCGCACAGGCGCTCGGCAGGCAGCCAGATTGGGTCTCCGTGCCAGTAGGCAACGGGACCGTGATAGGCGGCATCTGGCACGGCTTCAGAGGGATGGGCATGAAACCCCGCATGCTGGGCTGCTCCAACAACAATTCCGCAGTCCACGGCATTGCCAAGGGGACGAAGGGGATGCTCGATGTGCCGGACCTCAAGGTGACGGAGATCAACGAGCCGCTGAGCGGCAACTTCCTGACCGATGGCGAGGATGCGATTGCCGCAATGGTCGAGTCGAACGGCGGCGCGGCTGAGGTCCCCGATGAGGACCTCGTCAAGGCGGCAACCGTCATCAAGCAAGAGGAAGGGCTCGATATCCTGCCCGCATCCGCCGGGGCCGTGTGGGGCATCTCGAAGCTGGACTCGAAGAACCACGTGTTCGTTGCCGTCCTGACCGGAAGGGCGAAGTTCGGCTGACACCTGCTGGATGACAGGTCGTTGTACAATTCTGGGCATGGTGTGCTACGGAGTGCCAGGGCAGCCAATCTTTTAATATCGGCTGGGCCATTGATGGAACCGATGCGCAAGACCGCTGGACAGGGCGTTTTGGGTCTTATTCTCGTCGTCCTAGGGGTCCTTGTCGACCTGCGGATCTTGCGCCCGTGACGGACGCGCGAATCGGGGTGTGTGTCCGTGCGGGCAGTGTTAGGAAGGTGTAGAGTGTGAAAGGTGCCAAGGCCGCCGTGGAGTTGCTCGAGAAGCAGAACGTACAGGTGATGTTCGGCATTCCAGGCGGAGTCCTGCTGCCGTTCTACGACGAGCTCGTGCAGTCTGACATAAGGCACATACTCGTGAGGCACGAGCAATGCGCAGGCCACATGGCAGACGGGTTCGCAAGGGTTTCCCGGAAGCCCGGCGTGTGCATCGCCACATCGGGGCCAGGAGCTACGAACCTGGTGACGGGCGTCGCCACGGCATTCATGGACTCATCTCCGATGGTCGCGATCACGGGCCAGGTGGCGACAGGGGTCCTCGGGAACGACGCGTTCCAGGAGGCCGACTCGTTCAGCCTGATGATGCCGATAACCAAGCACAACTACCGTGTCACGGACCCGAAGCAGTTCCCTGAGACGATGAAGAGAGCCTTCATGATCGCCACGACGGGCAGATACGGTCCTGTGCACGTGGACATCCCGACGGACATCTTCCAGGCGGACATAACCGATGAGCAGATGAAGAAGGAAGTGCGGGTTCCCAAGCCCAGGAGGAACCTCTCGGAGCTGCTCGATGCCGTCAAGCTCCTCGAGAAGGCCGAGAGGCCGACGATAATGGTCGGCGGCGGGGTGATCTGGTCACAGGCAGGGCCCGAGATCATGCGACTTGCGGAGATGCTCATGGCGCCCGTGGTGACCACGCTCATGGCGAAGGGCTCAGTGCCGGAGAACCATCCGATGGTACTCGGGGTCTGCGGCATGCATGGCCGTCAGGTGGCCAACTACGCGCTCAACAACTGCGATGTACTCCTGGCGATAGGGACGCGGTTCAGCGACAGGGTCACGGGAAAGCTCAGCGAGTTCGGGACCAAGACGAAGGTCGTCCACGTGGACATAGACTCCTCCGAGATAGGCAAGAACGTCAAAGGCAGGGTCGGCCTCGTGGGGGACGCATGGACCGTCGTCAACGCCCTCATAGCCGGCCTTCAGAGAAGGCCGAAGGCGAGCATCTGGAAGGAGCGGATACTGCAGCTGAACAAGGACTGTACGTGCGACTACGACCTCAGGACCGACCCCATCAAGCCCCAGAAGGTCATCCATGACATGTCGAAGTACCTGCCCGACGATGCGATCGTTACCACTGAGGTCGGCCAGAACCAGATGTGGGCCGCGCACTTCTACAAGTGCTACGGGAAGAGGATGTTCATCACATCCGGGGGCCTGGGCACCATGGGATTCGGGTTCCCGGCAGCGCTCGGGGCGAAGGTCGCGAGGCCGGGTAGCGTAGTGGCCGACATCGCAGGAGACGGCAGCCTGCAGATGGTGTCCCAGGAGTTCGCCACGGCCGTGGAGAATGACATCCCCGTCATGATATGCCTGCTCAACAACGGGTGGCTGGGAATGGTCAAGCAGTGGCAGAAGCTGTTCTACGGCTCCAGATACATGGCATCGAAGTTCGCGGGCACGACCCCGGACTTCGTCAAGCTCGCCGAGGCGTACGGCGCAGTGGCGGTGAGGGTGGAGAGGCAGTCGGAGGTCGCGGAGGCGATACGGAGAGGGGCGAAATCGGACCTGCCCTTCCTGATAGACTTCGTGATCGACCCGGAGGAAGACGTTCTTCCTATGACGCCTCCGGGCAGGACCAGCGTCGACTGCATCAAAGGGAGATGCAAGTGGAAAGGCGGGGTGACCTGAATGGAAGTCATGATGATGCTGGTCTACGACCAGCCAGGGGTAATGCAGCGCGTGATGGGCGAGTTCAACAGAAAGAGGATAAACGTGGAGACCATCGTGGTCGGCAAGTGCGAGATGGCCGACAGGGCCAGGATAGTCCTGTCCATATCGGACAGGGAGAAGGCGCTCGCAGTGATCGAGCACCTCAAGGCCCTGCAGGAGGTCATCGAGTGCGACCTCGTGGACCATTCGAGGCACGAGGCCTACGCGCTCTTGTGCAACAAGGAAGGCGTATGCCGCCTGACGGGGAGCGTGGACCAGGTTGACTCCATCGTCAAGAAGAGCCAGCCTGAGAAGTTCATACAGGCTATGAACGCGATCTAATTCGACGGAGCGTGACCATTTGGCGAAGATGTACTACAACAAGGACGCGGACCTGAAGGTCCTCAAGGGCAAGCAGGTCGCAGTGATAGGATATGGCATACAGGGCAGGGCTCAGTCCCTGAACCTGAGGGACAGCGGCGTGAAGGTTGTCCTGGGGCTCAACCTAAAAGACGAGACCTGGAAGAGGGCGAAGGCGGACAGGATGAAGATCATGCCCATCCCGGAGGCGGTCAAGAGCTCGGACATAGTCATGATGCTCATACCGGACGAGGTGCAGAAGAAGGTCTATGACGCCGACGTCGCGCCTTACCTGCGCGAGGGGATGGTGCTCGATTTCGCCCACGGGTTCAACATACACTTCAAACGGATCGTGCCTCCCAATACCGTCGACGTCATCATGGTGGCCCCGAAGGGACCTGGTGCCCTCGTCAGGGAGACCTACCTCGCTGGCATAGGCGTGCCCGCGCTCATAGCGGTCCACCAGGACCACTCGGGCAAGGCGAAGAAGTACGCTCTCGCGATCGCGAAGGGACTCAAGGCCACGACCAGAGGAGTCATCGAGACCACCTTCAAGGAGGAGACCGAGACCGACTTGTTCGGAGAGCAGGTCGACCTGTGCGGAGGAGCCAGCCAGCTGGTCAAGGCGTCGTTCGATGTCCTCGTCGATGAAGGATACCAGCCGGAGATAGCCTACTTCGAGGTCCTGCACGAGCTGAAGCTCATAATCGACCTCGTCCAGAAGGGTGGCATCGAGGGGATGTGGGACGGCGTGTCGAACACCGCCGAGTACGGCGGCCGGACGCGCGGGCCGGTCATCATAGACTCTGGAGTGAAGGCCGCCATGGTGCGCACGCTGAGGGACATTCAGTCGGGCAAGTTCGCCAAGGAATGGGTGGACGAGTACGAGGCCGGCATGCCGACTCTCACGAAGCTGAGGAAGGACGCTGAGAAGTCGAATATCGAGGTCGTCGGGAAGAAGATCAGGAAGATGTTCGACTGATCCGGCCCGAACTGGAACCTCGCACGACGCTCGAGAGCACGAAGGTGCTGAACAATGGCCAAGGGTGCAGCTAATATTGACAAGCCGAAGCTGGGAAGGTTCGCCCTGGGATCCCGCATATTCGTGGGAGAGGTCACGGGCGGCTTGGTTAGGGAGCTCACCGCAAGGACGATGACCGAGGCCATCGTGAGCGGTTTCGAGGTCACGGAGACGAGCCACAAGCTCGCGAATGTCAGGGTCCTCGTCCCTATCGACAGGCCCTCGAAAATCGTCTGCATCGGCCTCAACTACAAGAGCCACATCAGGGAAATGAAGCAGCAGGAGCCCAAGACTCCCCTGCTGTTCTCGAAACCCTCCTCGGCCATCATAGGCCCTGGGGAAAGCATCGTGATGCCGAAGGCCTCGGCGAGGGTCGATTTCGAGGGTGAGTCGGCGATCGTGATAGGCCGGCGCACCCGTCACACCGACCGACCTGAAGAGCACATATTCGGATACACCTGCATCAACGACGTCACGGCAAGGGACCTGCAGAAGGCGGACCCTGACTGGACGAGAGCGAAGGGGTTCGACACATTCGCCCCTGTTGGACCGTACATATCTCTCGAACCGCCCTCGAGGGTGACCACGAAGCTGAACGGCAAGGTGGTCCAGGACTCGCCCCTCTCGGACAGGGTGTTCGGAGACCTGGACCTGGTCAGGTACATCTCCACGGTCATGACCCTCGAGCCAGGGGACATCATCGCCACGGGCACGCCCTCGGGGATCGCCCCGATGAAGGAAGGCGACGTCGTCGAGGTCGAAGTCGACACGGTCGGCCGGCTCAGGAATCAAGTAGTGGGAACGCGATAGCGCGACAAAGAGGCTGATGCAGATGCAGATAGAACCGACTGAGAAGATATGGAAGAACGGCAAGCTGATACCTTGGAAGGAGGCGACCGTCCATGTGCTGTCCCACGGACTGCACTACGGCACGGGAGTGTTCGAAGGCATCAGGTGCTACAGCACTGTCAAAGGGCCTGCGATATTCAGGCTCAGGGAGCACATGGACAGGCTGCACAAGTCGGCGAAATCCATCAACATGCAGATCCCGTTCTCGGTCGACCAGCTATGCGAGGCCGCGAAGGAGACCGTGCGGGAGAACAAGCTCGACGCCTGCTACATCAGACCGATATCATTCTTCGGGGTCTCTGGGATAGGCGTCAACCCGATCGGCTATCCTGTCGAGACGTTCATCGCGGCCTTCAAGTTGGGCGCATACCTCGGCGACGAGGGCATGAGGAACGGCATCAGGGTGCACACGTCTTCCTGGCATCGGGTGACCAACGGGTCGGTGCCTGCGACCGCGAAGGCCTGCGGGGACTACCTGAACAGCGCCCTGGCCATAATGGAGGCGAAGCAGAACGGCTTCGACGAGACCATCATGCTCAATGAACTTCACATGGTGGCCGAGGGCTCAGGCGAGAACCTGTTCCTGGTGAGGGACGGCAAGATACACACGCCCCCGCTCAACGCCGGGATACTCCCGGGGATCACGAGGAGCTCCATCATCGAGCTCGCGCCGGGCTTGGGATACAAGGTGGAGGAACAGAACATCGCGAGGAGCGAGCTCTATCTCGCGGATGAGCTCTTCTTCACGGGCACGGCCGCGGAGGTCACCCCGATAAGGGAGGTCGACCGAAGGCTGGTCGGTGACGGAAAACCTGGGCCCGTCACGAAGGCCATACAGACGGCGTTCCTGGACATCGTTAAGGGCAAGGACCAGAAGTACACGAAGTGGCTCGACCCGCTCTGATCGCAACGCCTGCTCTGCACAAACGATAAATACGGCGCTCGCCCATATCCGTCTGACGATTGTCATACGAAGGGATGGGGCGAGCATGTCCGTCGCAATGATGATAGAACTTGTGAGCCAGGCAGAGAAGGAAGGCACTACCGTAGCCGAGATCATCGCGAGGCAACTTACGGTCGAGCAGATGGACAGGGCGCAGGCCGAGCTTGAGGAACAGCTTGCCGAGAACTACAGGAAGATCGAGGAGTTCATGTTGGATGTCTGCGTACCCAGCATCGACGAAGTCATGGCAATGAGCGAGGACGAGCGGTCCCAGCTTGTCGCCGAGGCGGACTCGGTCGTCTGACGCTTCAAGCCTTCTTCTTCAGTATTCTGTTCTCGAGGTCCACCACCTCGAACGCCTCCCGGGGAGCCCCCATGAGGGTCTCCGTCTTCCCGAGCATCAGGTAGCCTCCGCGCATGAGGGCGTGGTACAGGTTCGTGGCGACCTTGTCGTGCATCTCCCGTGAGAAGTAGATCATTACGTTCCTGCAGACTATGGCGTCGAAGTACTTCGACTGCGGATCCTCCAGCAGGTTCTCCCTCGAGAACCTCATCCCCTTGCGGAGCGCTGGGCACGCCTCATATCCTTGAGGGGTCTTTCTGAAATACTCCATCAGAAAGTTGTCGGAGAGACCCTTGACCTCTTCCTTCGTGTAGATGCCGCTCTTGGCCTTCGCAAGCGCGTTCGTCGATATGTCCGTGCCTAGAACGGTTATCATCGGCAAGCGCGTAGGGTCGAGGTCCTTGACGACCTCCGCGATGCATATGGCCATCGTGTAGGTCTCTTGGCCAGTCGCGCACCCAGCGCTCCAGAACCTCGCAATGCCCCCGCCCTCGATCTTCGACAGCAGGAGAGGCTTGACTACCGAACGCCAGAAGGCCTCGAAGGCTCCCCTGTCCCTGAAGAAGTCGGTCACATTCACCGAGAGGGTACCAAGAAGCGCGTTGGTCTCGTCCTCGCTCTTCTTCAGGAGTTTTAAATAGCCAGGATAGTCCGGGGCGCCGGATCGCCCGAGACGCTTCTTTATGCTCCTCATCACGAACGATGGAGAATAGCCAGACATGTCGATGCCCCTGGCCTGGAAGAGATGCCGCATCACTAGAGTTGCGAACTGGCTGTCCTCTGACCCCATGTTGGCGGTTGATGGTGGTCTGACTAGATATTCGTTGTTGGGCGCTAACGCGACCGCATCGCGCGCCAGTGAACTCACTACCAAAGTTGAATCTGGTGACGACATATATTAATAACCCAGAACTGGATTTGAAAGCCAGCAATGTGCCCCCCGATAGCTAAGAGGCTTAGCTGGAAGGCTGTTGCATCAGCGGCAGTCAGGTGGTAAATTGAGGCTGAATCTGACAGCGAAGATAGTTGCGTGGGTAGTCTGCCTATCGATGATACCGATTGCGGTCATCAGCGTCTTCTCCGTCCAGGGGCTGTACGCCATCCGGGCAGACGCGAACACACTCACAGAAGAGTCGGTCCAATCGCTCAAGGCGATCTCGGAGGCAGGGAACGTGCTGGCCTCCACCGAGGAGTCTTTCGTGAACTACATCCTCGGATACTGGATCAACCCCCTGAGCGAGTCGTCAGAGCAATACAACCAGTACACGACAGACATCAGCACGTTCCGTCAGTTCATCGCCTCATACGACGACGACTATTCGCTCAGCGCTATGCCGCGTATAGCGGCCATTGTCGAGAGCCAAGGCCAGACTAGCCTCTTCACGACCGAGCAGAATGCCTATTCGCAGATCGACGTGGCGTGGACGAACTACGAGATCGAGACGGCCACGGCGATCACTGACATCCGAGCCGGCCGGAATGTCTCCTCATACAGCCACGCAGGAAATGCGACTGAGGACATGGAAGTCGTGAACGCCAACATGGCCACGCTCATAGAGGTGCAGTCACAAGCCGCGTCTCTGATTGAGGAAGTCACCCATGATACGGTAAACAACTCGTTGCTGTGGACGGCTGCGGCGATAGGCGGCGTCGCGGTTGTTGTCCCGTTGATATCCCTCCTGGTCACTCGCAGGACGACGAGCCCGATAAGGGCAGTCTCCAGGACCGCGAAGACCATCGCGGAAGGCAATTTCAGGACCAAGCTCGAGATCAAGGCGGGAGATGACGAGATCGGAGACCTGGTGAGATCGATGAACATGCTCATCGACAACACCTCCCAGCCTCTGATCGAACTCACGGAAAGCGCTCAATCCATCGCCACAGGCGACCTCTCAAAGGAGATCGATGTGGAAGGCAAAGGCGACATGGCGAAGCTGGTCGAGGCCTTCAGACTGATGCAGAACGGACTCTCGAGGCTCACGAAGGAGCTGAGGATCGCATCCGAGTCATTGAAGGAATCCTCGATGGCGCTCGCCGAGACCATCGGCCACGTGACTGAGAGCACGCAACAGGTTTCCTCGTCAGTGGGCCAGGCATCCAAGAGCTCACAGGCGGAATCCGAGAGGATAGACGACATGGTGAAGATGCTCGCGGAGCAGACCAAGGCCATCTACGACGTCGTCCAGAGCGCGCAGAATGCTGCAAGCGCATCCGCGAACGCCAGTGAGGTCGCGCAGAACGGAGGCAAGTCGGCCCAGAACTCGCTCGAGAAGATGAGCTCCCTGCTCAAGAACGTGGAGGGCACCTCCGACTCGATGAAGCAGCTGGCAAGGAAATCCAAGGAGATATCTCAGATAGTGTCGATCATAACCAACATCGCGCAGCAGACCAACCTGCTCTCGCTCAACGCGGCCATAGAGGCTGCCAGGGCAGGCGAGCAGGGCCGCGGATTCGCGGTCGTCGCAGACGAGGTGAGGAAGCTCGCAGAAGGCTCGAGGAAGGCCGCAGGTCAGATACAGCAGCTCATCGAGTCGGTCGAGCACGACATACAGGAGACGACCCAGAAGATGGATAACACCATGAAGGACGCCTCCGAGAGCTCGAGGACGATTTCCGACTCGCTCAAGTCCCTCGAGGACATCGCGGCGACCGTCGAGGAGACGGCCGCGATGGTCGAGGAGATAAGCGCCTCCACGCAGGAGCAGAAGGCACTGACGGAAAGCCTCGCGAAATCGTTGGACGAGGTCGCAGCCATATCCCGAGAGAACACGGCGACCTCTGAGGGCGTTACGGTGTCATCGGAGAACCTCGCGGCTGGCATGCAGGAGCTTACTGCGTCCGCGCACGAGCTCGCCGAGCTTGCCAAGAAGCTCAATGATATCACGAAGCAGGTAGATGCAGCCCCCAACCCCGCGGCTCCGAAGACAGGCAACGGGAAACCCCCAAGCTGAGAGGATTGGCCAAAATGATAGACGATGAAACGGACCAGTTCGTCATCTTCAGGCTGGGCAACGAGGAGTACGGTTTCGACGTGTCCAAGGTCCGGGAGATTCACGACGTGTCGGATGTGGCCAAGGTCCACAGAAGCGCGTCCCACATCGAAGGGGTGATGAACCTCCGGGGCAAGCTTCTGACCGTCGTCAACCTGAGGAAGCGCTTCGCCATGCCCGCTGCCGATTCAGAATCCGACACATCGAGGATTGTGGTGGTGGACGCCCTTGATGCACCCGTCGGGTTCCTCGTAGACGAGGTCGTAGAGGTCACGAAGTTGCCCAAAGGCACGGTCGAGAAGGCG
>JALOTQ010000108.1 GCA_025457815.1 Thermoplasmata archaeon | reverse complement strand
TCCTTCGATGAGAACATTCCGGCTATCGGCGCGGCTCCTTCCGCTTGAATGCCACGGATCAAGGGACGACCCGAGGCCAGCCCCAGCGATTCGTACTCCGAGAATCCCTTCCAGTATGCGGCCGAGTTGCCTCCGTTCCCGACCGGTATGTAGAGGTAATCCGGACTGTGGCCCCCGAGTTGGTCGCAGACCTCAAAGGCCGCGGTCTTCTGCCCCTCGATCCTGAACGGGTTGACTGAGTTGAGGACGTACATGCCTAGCTTCTCGGACGCCTTCATCACCACTTCCAGCGCCTCGTCGAAGTTCCCCTTCACCGAAACGACCACGGCCCCGTGCATCATCGCCTGGGCCAGCTTGCCCAAGGCGACCTTCCCCTCGGGAATGAGCACGACGCACCTCAGGCCGGCCAGGCCCGCATATGCCGCCAAGGACGCGGACGTGTTGCCTGTGGACGCGCACGTCACGGTCCTCATGCCGAGTTCCCTCGCCTTGGTGATGCCGACGGTCATGCCCCTGTCCTTGAACGAGCCTGTCGGGTTGGTGCCGTCGAACTTGATCCAGAGGTTCTTGAGGCCCGTCTCCTCCTCTATCCTGCTGCATCTCACGAGCTGCGTGCCGCCCTCGTCAAGCGAGAACACGGAGACATTCGGGCCGACGGGAAGAAGCTCCCTGTACTTCCAGACCGACAATGGCCTCTTGCTCAAGTCGCTCTCCCCGATCCTTGACAGGGCGTCGTCTTTGTTGATGACTATCTCCAGAAGGTTCCCGCAGGATGAGCATGCATAGCTCGGCCTAGACATGTCGTGAGCCTTGCCGCATTCAATGCACCTCATCTCGAACGAAGCTGCCATGGGCTACCCCACCGAGTGCGCCCACTATGGCTAGTGCGAATATAAGCCCTTCGGGCTTCTGGATGCTGTGGAATCGAACAGATCCTCGACATCTGGCTCTGGAGAAGGTGCACACTTATGTCCATGACCTGTGCGCAGCGAGCAGCTTATTAACCAACCAGGCATTCTCTCTGCATCCAGGTGAAAACCATGGTCTGCAGCAAGGCGTTCGTGGTCAGCCCCGCGACGATCGCGAACTTTGGACCAGGGTTCGATTCGTTCGGGCTCTGCCTCACCGCTCCCGTGGACGAGATATCCATAGCTCGACAGCCCGCAGGCAGAGTGGATGTCCGGGCCGTTGGCAAGCACAAGGTGCCCCTTGAGCCCGAGAAGAACACGGCGTCCTTCGCCGCGATGAGGCTAGCAGAGCTCTGTGGCTCGGACTCGATCGGTTTCTCAATGAAGATCAAAAAGGGCATGAAGCCGGGAAGCGGCCTCGGCAGCAGCGCGGCCTCGTCCGCCGGAGGTGCGCTCGCGATGGCCGCACTCCTGGGCGTCAGGAACAAGGAGACCATTCTCGAGGCCGCCGCGATGGGAGAGGAGCTGGCTTCGGGTTCCAGGCACTTCGACAACGTCGCTGCGGCCATCTACGGAGGGTTCACGGTGGTATCGGACCTGAAGACGCGGACGGTCATCCACATCAAGCCCCCGCGGTTCCAGATCATCGTCGCAGTACCGGACATCTCCGTCGAGACGAAGAAGGCCCGGGAGATACTCCCGGAGAAGGTTGCGGTCCGGGATGCGGTCTGCAACGTCGGCTGGGCGTCCGGGATGCTGCATGCCATGATGAGCCGCAACCCGAGGAAGATAGGCTCCTACCTCGAGGACAAGCTTGCGCTGCCGTACAGGAAGGAACTGATACCTGGCTACTCGTCCGTCCATGAGGCGGCACTTCGCGCCGGAGCATACGGCGTGTCCATCGGCGGTTCGGGCCCGGCGGTGTTCGCCATCTCCCAGGGAAATGCCCAGAAGATCAGAAAGGCGATGGTGAACGCGTTCAAGGAATCCGCTGG
This sequence comes from Thermoplasmata archaeon, assembly GCA_025457815.1. GTDB lineage: Archaea > Thermoplasmatota > Thermoplasmata > UBA10834 > UBA10834 > COMBO-56-21. The sequence continues at coordinate 3,247 of JALOTQ010000108.1, read as the reverse complement.
GCTCAAGTCAGTGTCGTTCATCACCGTCCCCGGCCCCGGGGCCAGGGTTCAGCGGCTTGCATGAGCTGGACTCAGAATGCGATTTCCTCTCCGGGAACCCTCGGGAACAGAGTCACGTCCCTGATGTGTTTCTGGCCGGTGAGGAAGCGCACCATCCTCTCTATTCCCAGCCCTCCGCCGACGGTCTGCGGTATCAGCCCCTGGCTGGTCACATGAAGGTACTTGTGGAAGGCTTCCTTCTTCGTCTTCCTCTCGTCCATCTTCCTCAGGATCTCAGAATGCTCCCACTCGCGCTCTCCGCCCGACAGCGCCTCGCCGTAGCCCTCCGGCCACATCACATCGTAGTTGTGGTAGTAGCCTCTCCGCTCCTTGTCTTCCCTGTCGTAGAACTCGCGCCTGAAGTTGAGAATCCAGAATGGGTCCTGGGCGCGCTCAGAGGCCGCCATGTCGAAGTGCTCCCCGTACTTCCCCGAGAGCTCCTCGGACTCGTAGACCCTGAGAGGGAGCTTCGGCAGCTTCAGGTCGCGGCCCAGCGCCTCGAGGTCTTCGCCGCATTCCTTCTTCACGAACTTGAAAGTGCTGAGGAGCATGCCGTCCACGAACTCGATGAAGTCCTTCTTCGTCCTGTCTCGGAGCTCGATATCCACCTGCGTGAACTCGAAGAGATGCCTTCCAGTCTCCTTCAGCTCCCCCTTCTCGAGCCTGACGTTCGGGGACATGAAGTAGATCTTGTCGACTCCGTCGTTCATGAGCGATAGCTGCTTGTGCATGATCATGCTCTTGGTCAGGTGCAGCCTCTGCCCGTAGTACATCACGCTAGCGTCGAAGTGTGGATGGTTCAGAGGGTCCGTCTCCGGGGACAGGATTATCGGCATCGCCTGGACGACCTCGTTCTCGTACATGTAGTCGTGGATCGCCTTCAGCGCGGCGCTCTGCACCCTAAGGATATGGCCTATCGCATCCGCCCGGACGTGTGATATCGCAGCCTGCATCTTCATCCTCGTCTCAGTGATGCACAGGCGCCCATGATATATCATCATTACGACAGAAATGTTGGATAATGTCCGGCTTCTAGGCAACATTCATATACAATGTCCGTCATTATGACGAAACATGTTGGACGATAAGGATTCCGCCATACTCGACGAACTCACAAAGGATTCCCGCAAGACCACCAAGGCGATAGCGCGTGAGCTTGAGATTCCGAGGGCCACAGTCCACGACAGGATCGTGAAGATGGAGCAGAAGGGAGTCATCAAGAGGTACACGGCGGTTCCAGACTACGCGCAGCTTGGGCTTGGCGTGAGCGCATTCATCCTCGTCCAGTTCGAGCCCGAGAAGGGCATATCTCAGAGGGAGACCGCCGAGGACATCGGCTCGCTGCCGGGAATATTCGAGGTGCACATGATCTCCGGGGAGTACGACATGTTGCTCAAGGTCCGCGGAGCGACCATGGAAGACATCGGCAGACTGGTGATCGACCGGCTGCGCGAGGTCAAGGGTGTGGCGAGGACGCTCACCTGCGCGGTGTTCACGACGGTGAAGGAGTGAAGGCGCTCTTCCCTACTGCCTCGTCCTCTTCTTCACAAGCCTCGAGGCGACCTTGGAGACCTCTTCGTCCACAGGCTCCACGGTGTGCTCCTTGAATATCCTTCGGACCTCGTCCCCCGCTCTCTCGAGGATCGTCTTCGACCCTTTCGAGGCCCATCGGTCGAATGATGACCTGTCCGATACGGTCGGGATGAAGTGTTCCGTTCTGAAGTGGTTCAGCGTGTGCCTCTGTCCAAGGTAGTCCTTTCCGACCCCAACCTTGTGGACGACGTCCAGTGCGAGCGTGTCCTCGTTCACCTCAATCCCCTGCGCCATCCTCGCGATGATCTGCGCCATCTCGCTGTCGATGACTAGCTGCTCGAGCCAGATTGTCCTGCAGTCCTCGAGCAGGCCGATGCCGGCGATCATGTCCGCTCCGGCGAGGATCGGGGTGACGGCGCTTGAGAACTTCTCATACGCCGCCTGCTGGTCCGGCTCCTTAGATGTCGTCACGAAGCCGCCAACCAATGCCGGAAACCCGTAGTAGTGTGCCATCTGCGCATAGGCTGCGGAAGTCAGTCCGTGCTCCGGGCCCCCTCCCGCGCGCGTGGAAGTCTTCATGTCCATCGGGGCGACGCCACAGCTGAACACATAGGCTGTCCCTGGTCTGTGGAGCTGGAATATCGTGTTTCCCGCGAGGGCTTCGGCGACGGCCATCGCGACGGATCCTGCGAGAGTCGCTGGCCCGGTCGAACCGGGGCCAGGCATGACGTAGAAACATATCGGTATGCCCGCGTCCGCCGCGACGAGCCCTGCTTCGAGTCCCTCACCCTCTATCTGCAGGGGAGAGGAGCTCGTGTGAATGGACGATATGATCGGCCTCCTCCTGAGTTCGTCCAGACCGCCGACTGCCGCTGACGCGAGCTCCACGACGTCCTGGACCTCCCAGGCGGTCGTGTCAGTCGCGAGCGTGACGTGCTTCTCCGTGTTCTCGAGAGTGGCCTGAAGGTCATGGATGTGCCTCGTTCCGAGGGGAACGTCCTGCGAAGTCACGTTCGGCCAGTTGATGCCATGGCCCTTGAGAGCGTCGGCGACGAAAGCGCTCCTGGCGACATCGGACTTCCTGGACGGCCTTCGCTTGCGAGTCTCGAAGTCCATCGCGTCCGTGCCGTTGCCGTCGCTACAGATGTGCACGTGCTCGAAGTCGAGCCTCGCATCGTGCTTCCTCGTCCTTCCGTAGAAAGTGACAGCCCGGTCGTTCTTCTTCGCCATCTCCTCGACCAGTGTAGACGGGAATCTCACGACCGCGCTTTTCTTGTCCACATCGCAGCCAGCGTCCTCTAGTATCTTCTGCGCTTTTTCGCTTCGGACCGCGATGCCCGTGACTTCCAGTATGTCGAGGGCAGCGCCCCTGATCCCTTGGACGCCGTCTCCGGTGAGCACTTCCCGCCTCCATCGGACGGGTATTGAGTTCGCCATTTCATTCACCTCAGAGTCTCAATCAGTTCATGCTAGCAGCCACGGATTCTCGGATTGCTTTGAATTGAAAAGATATTGGAGTAGCCGGACAAAGTCCGGCTCTCAACAGGTTTAGTGGACCTTGCTCTCTCCGCCCCACATCGGCTTCTTGGCCTTCTCGATCACGCCGTCCAGCTTCTTCTGTACGTCCTTCTCAAGTGCCGGTACCTTGTGGTTCGCGAGGATGTCCTTCACTTTG
>JALOTQ010000107.1 GCA_025457815.1 Thermoplasmata archaeon | reverse complement strand
GTGGGATCTTCATGTAGTTCGCCGTCATCGCATCGACCGACTCCACCGCCCGGACGGCGACCGTGTAGCCGTACGCCCTTATGTCTCCCTGGACGCCCACGCTCTTGACTGGCAGAAGGACGGCGAAGTACTGCCATGGCAGCTTCATCTTGCCCTCGGCTGCGGCCTTCTCGAGCTCCTCCTCGACGATGGCACAGGCCTCCCTGACTATCTCGACGGACTCCCTCGTGGGCTCACCCATCACCCTGATGGCCAGTGCCGGCCCCGGGAACGGCTGCTTCTCGGCCACTTCGATCTTCAGCGCGCGCGCGACCTTCCTGACCTCGTCCTTGTACAGGTCCCTGAGCGGCTCGACGAGCTTCAGGTTCATGTCCGCAGGCAGGCCGCCCACATTGTGGTGTGACTTGATCGTGTCGCGCAGGCCGCCGCCGCTCTCGATCCAGTCCGGGGCGATTGTGCCCTGGACCAGGCTCTCCGCGCCGAACTTCTTGGCCTCTCTCTCGAAGATCCTGATGAACTTCTCCCCGATGATCTTGCGCTTCCTCTCGGGGTCAATCACGCCCTTCAAGGCCTCGTAGTACTCGTCGCTCGCGTCGACCACTATGTGGTTCACTCCCAGGCGCTTGAGCATCTTGTCGACGTACTCAGTCTCCCCCTTCCTCATGAACCCGGTGTCCACATACACCGCCAGCAGCCTGTCACCGATGGCCCTGCTCACGATGGCCGCGCACACGGTGCTGTCGACGCCGCCAGAAGCTGCGATGATGGCCTTGCCTTTGGCCTCGTCCTTGAGCCTCTTGACCTCTTGTTCTATGAACTTCTCCGCGTTGAACATCTAAGCCTCAACTTCCTTAGAATCCTGAATGACGGTGTCCTTCATCTTCTGCCTGTGCTGGGCCAACGCATTACGCACCTTCTCGTCCTTGAGCGCTATTATCTCGGCGGCGAGCAGGGCGGCGTTGTCGCCCCTGTCGAGTCCGACGCCCGCCACGGGAACACCCGGGGGCATCTGAACGACCGAGAGGATGGCGTCGAGGTTCAGGGTGCCGCTGACGGGTACGCCAATGACGGGCTTGATTGTCCTCGCCGCGATGACTCCCGGCAGAGCTGCTGACAACCCCGCGATCGCGATGAACACTTCGGCGTCGGCGTCTGCCACGAGCTTGTCCACGAGTTCCGGGGTCCTGTGGGCACTCGCGATGCTGAGCTTGTGCTTCACCCCGAGCTCCTTCAGGACGGCGACCGCCTTGTCGGCCACCTTCATGTCGCTCTTGCTGCCTAGAACAATCTGGACACTCATCAGAAAAGGTAGAAGGATAGTTTGCAGAAAAAGGTTTGTGTGCGTCTAGGACTTCATGATGGCGAGCAGGAACACGCCTATCGCGATAAGCGCTCCGACGACCGCCGCTATGATGTTGATGAACGCGTCCCAAATCACGGTTGCGAGGTCGACTTCGATGACGGCCACCGAGTCGAGGCCCATGACGACCCACAGGAGGCCGACAACGAGGCCGATCACAAGGAGCACGACGCCGATCATCCTGCTCTTCCCGCTACCGAAGTATGCGGTGAATATCCCAGCCAACAGCATGAACAGCGCGAAGACTAGTATCAGCACTGTCAAGAACTCCATCAGTTCCATTTGTTCACCACTCTCGACCGACGGTCTAGAACTTGATCCCCGTTAGGGTCTTGGTGTCTATAACACCGGGTATCGAGCGTACCTTGTCGACCACGACCTGCCCCAGGAGATTGAAGTCCTCTGCCTCGATCTTCGCGATCAGGTCGTATTCCCCGAACAGGGGGTGAAGCTCTACGACTTCCTTCACCTTGAGGAGCTCGTTGTAGACCTCGTGCTCTTTTGCTGGCGCGGTGCTAATGAGTATGAAACCCACGGCCATCTGGTCCTCACCAATTCGGTATAAAGGGGTGTTCTTTCATAAAGCTTTCTGTACGCCTCATCCGTTTCCAGAGTGCTGGCAAGATTTCACCTGCAAAGCCCATCAGCGACGCATCGGCGTACGTGGTGACGTCGGTGGGCTCCGCGTTCACTTCTATCACCAAGCCTCCCGAGTTCTTCGTTATGATCGGCAGAGCGGCCGCAGGGTACACGACAGCGGACGTGCCGACGACGAACATGACTTCGCTGCTGGCTGCCGCGCGCGATGCGGCCTCCACGACGTCCTCTGAGAGCGGCTCTCCGAACCACACGACATCCGGCCGAAGCATGCTGCCGCACTGACAGAGCGGGGGTATCTCCTCGACCGGCGTGTCGGTCTGCGTGACCAGGCCGTCCCTGACGCATCTGAGCCTCCATATGCTCCCGTGGAGCTCCACGACATTGTTGCTTCCGGCCCGTTCGTGCATGCCGTCTATGTTCTGCGTCAGTACCGAGAACTCCTGATAGTGTCTCTCCATGTCCGCGATGACATAATGCGCAGGATTGGGGGATGCCTTCAGCATCTCCCGCTGTCTCAACTGATACCACTCCCAGACCAGCTGAGGGTCTTCCCTGAACCCCTGGGGCGTCGCTAGCTTCCGGAAGTCGTACTTCTCCCAGATGCCTCCCGCTCCCCTGAACGTGGGTATCCCGCTCTCCGCGGAGACGCCTGCGCCCGTCAGGACGGAAGCGGACCGCGCCCCCGCGATCCTGTTCACAAGATCCTCGGAAAGGTCCAGGTCCGCAGCTCTCAGGTCTCGTCCCATCCCTAGACGCACTTCCTGCGCGCGGCTCTTCTCTGGACCATGTCCCAGCTCGGCAGGGTGCTCTGTGCGCCGACACTCTCGACGACGAATGAGGCGGTGGAAGACCCGATCCAGGCGCACTCCTCCAAGGACAACGACCTGCTCAGGCCAGCATAGAAACCTGCCCTGAAGCCGTCTCCCGCACCAGTCGTGTCGACGACCTTGTCCGGTTGAATCAGGCCGACTATGATCTCGTCGTCCTCGGTGATGATCCTGCTGCCCTCCTGGCCTCTGGTGTTCACGATCATCTTCACGTAAGAGAGCAGCTCGGCGTCCTCCTTGAGGTTCAGGTACGACTTCGCCCTCTCAAGTTCCGCAGAGTTGACGAACAGGATGTCGCAGTGGTCGAGGACTGCCTTGAACGTCTCGGGCGTGTACACGTAGGAGAGTTCCTGAGCAGGATCGAAGCCGACGGTCTTCTTCTTCTTCTTCGCGATCTTGGCCACCTTCAGAGAATACGACGGCCTGCCCGTCCCTATGTGGACGAATCTGGAGCTCAGAGCCGTATGGGCCCTGACAGGCAACCTCTCCTGCTCGAGGACGGCACCTTGGTCGACGAAGCCTATCTGGTTGTGGTTCTTGTCGGATATCATGATGATGAACGAGGTCTTCTTGCCCCTGACCTTGACCACGTCAGTCGTGTCCACACCGCTCTTCTTGAGCGCGTCCATGAAGGCCTTCGGGAAGTCGTCGCCCACGTGGCTCGCCAGGGCTGTCTTGACATCCATGGTCGACGCGATCCGCGCGATGTTGGCTCCGGTGCCTCCGAAGTGCTCCTGCCTGTCCTTCATCTCGACGCAGCTGTTGGGCTGTGGGAACTCGTCAGAGGAGTAGATGATGTCGATAGCCGTGTGTCCGTACACGCCAAGGAAATTACTGCGGCGCAATGCCCCCCAAACTCCGCGCCACCGTATGTTCCAGGAGTATATTCAAAATTAGGATGGGGGAAATGAATGGTTTTTGGCCCCCGCGAGTACTTAAACCACCCGGGGAGCCAGCAGTCCGAGGACGACCTGAGATTCAGGTGCCCTCTTTCCAGCTCCGGACGTATGCCTGTTGCCCCTTGGAGAGCTTGTCTATCCTGACTCCCATCGTCTCGAGCTTCAGCTTCGCGACCATCTCGTCGATGTGGTCCGGGACATCGTACACGTCCGGCTCCAAGGTCTGGGCGCTGAAGTCGAGATACTCGAGGCACAAGGCCTGTATCGCGAAGCTCATATCCATGATCTCCACTGGGTGGCCCTGACCTGCGGCAAGGTTGACCAGCCGGCCGTCGGCGAGCAGATAAACCCGCTTGCCGTTCTTCAGCTGGAACTCCTCGACCGACTCCCTCACCTTCCGGTGCTTCTTGGACATCTTCTCGAGGGCCTTCTTCGATATCTCGTTGTCGAAGTGGCCGGAGTTGGCCAGGACGCATCCGTCCTTCATGTTCTTGATGTCCGCGGCGGTGACGACATCCTTGCAGCCCGTCGCGGATATGATGATGTCCGCACCCTTCGCGGCCTCCGACATGGGCATCACCGCGAAGCCGTCCAGCTTCGCCTCGATGGCCCTTATCGGGTCGACCTCACAGACCGTCACGTCCGCGCCCATGCCCTTCGCACGGGCCGCGATGCCCCTTCCGCACCAACCGTATCCAGCGACGACGAAGACCTTGCCCGCGATGACCAGATTGGTCGCGGCCATGAACCCGTCCATGGTGGACTGGCCTGTGCCGTATCTGTTGTCGAACAGGTACTTCATGTAGGCGTCGTTGACGGACATAACGGGGAACTTCAGGGCGCCGTCCTGCGCCATCGATCGGAGGCGCATGATCCCGGTCGTGGTCTCCTCGTTCGCCCCTTTCACCTTGCTCAGCAGCTCCTTCCGCTTGGTGTGGAGCAGGAATATCAGGTCCGCTCCGTCGTCTATGACATAGTCAGGCCGGATGTCCAACACCTTGTGGAGGGAATCATAGTACTCCTTGGTCGTCTGGCCTTTCTTCGCATAGCACTCGAGCCCGTACTTCTTGTTCAGGGCGAGCGCGACCGAATCGTCCGTGGAGAGCGGGTTGCAGCTCGTCAGTCTGACCTCGGCCCCGGCTTCCTGGATGGTCAGGGCGAGCACCGCCGTCTTGGCCTCGGTGTGAAGCGCCATGCCCACCTTCAGCCCGTCGAAAACCTTCTCCTTAACCATCCGCTCCCGAATCTTCCCCAGGACCTTCATGTGGGTCCTGGCCCATTCTATCCTGTTCACGCCCTTCTCGAGCAAATCATCCTTCGCCATGCTACCTGACGCCGAATCAGGTGCGTTCTTAATAACCCTTGTTCCCCGACCAATCTGGATATCACTTGCGGGACGCGCCGCTCAGGTTGATGGCTATCTCCGCTATGTCGGCGGAGTAAAGGGCTGCCCTCTCCATGCTCTCAACGACCCGGGAGAGCGGGACAGCGGACTT
>JALOTQ010000016.1 GCA_025457815.1 Thermoplasmata archaeon | reverse complement strand
CGAGGACGGGGTTCACCGCGGCCCTGTCCGTCACGATGACATACACCTTGAACGGGCCCTCGGAGACCTTGATCCGCTCGGCCAGAGCGCTATCGAGCTTCTCCACGTAATTCTCGTTCACAACAACCGCCCCCGCATCCGTCTTAGGAAGCGCAGGAGCACTCTCACTTGGGAGCCCTTCTGCCGCGGCCGCCGGTGCCGATGCTAGCACAACTAGCGATGTCGCCACCATCAAAACCATCAGCAGAAAGCTCAGACTCTTGCGTGCTAAATCATTCATCCTCTTCATCCTCCGCTTACCCCCGTCAACCCTCGTCGGGGGAGCACACGACGGACAATGTAACCGGGGTGTCGTGTATTTAAGAATTGTCTGGGTTGATATGAAGTAGCACGGGCGCGAGATTTTTCGAGATACTGGTATAAATAAGAAAAGTTATAGAGAAATCATATTATATAATTCGTGTATTTTTCAAATGTAAAGCCTCCCGCTTCGGGCACGCATCCGCCGCTCTTGTGATGTTTCTGTCAACCTTGAAGTACGCGTTAGGCTTTCGGATATGTAAGGCACGGTCGCGGAGAAGGGACTTATGTCTTGGATCGACCCTAAGTCGGACCCGAAGATGCAGCGCTCTCAGCTGAAGGGTTGGGCCAAATGGCTGAATAAGCAGAGGATAGGCCTGATTTTGGGTCCCCTTCTTTTCGTGGTCGTGTTCGTGCTGCCCACTCCGCAATCGATGCTTGACGCCGTACACGCAATCGAGATGGCGGATCCGGAGAATCCGATCGACCTTCCGGACAGAGCCCCTCAACTCGCTCTCGGCACACTCATGTGGGTGCTCGTGTGGTGGGTGACTGAATGCGTTCCGCTCGGAGTCGCGGCGCTAGTCCCTCCGCTGATATTCTCGATGGCGGGCATACTCTCGTGGAACACCGCGCTCACCTCCTTCACGAATCCCATCATTTGGATATTCATTGCGGGCTTCGTCTTGGCAGCCACCTTCAGGAAGTGGGAGCTTGACAGACGTATCGCCATACGCCTGGGATCCGTGTACAAAGGCTCGAATCCGATGGTGGCGGCCTTCTTCGTTGCGGCTCTTCCCGTGTTCATCCTCACGCTGACGGGTTCCATCACGGCTTCGACATCCGTCGTCTTCCCGTTCCTGATCGCCTACCTGTCGATGACGGGCGCGAAGGCCGGAGGCAAGTACAGCGAGGCTTGCATGCTAGTCCTTGCTCAGGCCGCCACCGCTGGCGCCATGCTCTTCCTGATCAGCACTGCCCCTAACCTGATCGCCAAGAGCACTGTGGAGGAGTTCTCCTCATACACCGAGACCGTTACATTCCTGCAATGGTTGGTCGTGGGAACGCCCCACGCGATCATAGGACTCTTCGTCACATGGTTCGTGGTCTTCAGGGTTCTGAAGCCCGAGGAGAAGCTCAATAAGGTAGACAAGAGGAAGATGTGCGACGTCTGCGACCAGCTCGGGCGGATGAGCACCGGAGAGAAGGTGGTGCTCGGCCTTCTGGTTCTCGCGATATCGCTCTGGATCATTCCTGCCGCAGTCAAGGCAGTTGCGGCGGGCAATCCAGATATCCAGGGACTGGCGGATGACCTGGGCAAGATAATGCCCGAGGCAATGCCCGCGGTTCTCGTTATTCTTCTTGCCGGCGTCATCAGGATCAAGCGCGAACCGCTGCTCAGATGGGAGGAGCTTGCGAAGGGAGTCGACTGGAATGTGATATTCCTTTTCGGCGGCGGCATCGCATTGGGCCTCGGCCTTGAAGCGAGCGGGTTCGCCGATTGGCTGGCCGGACAGATCGCAGGGTCGCTGGGCAACGACCCGAGCGCCTGGCTCATATTCGCAGTCTCCTGCCTTCTGGGCTTCGTGCTCTCTTACGCTGCGTCCAATACTGCCGCCGCCCTCATCGCATGCCCTATTGCAGCCTCTCTCGCCATCGGGGCGGAAGTATCCTACATTCCTCCGATCATAGGCGCGGCTCTTGCATGCTCCATATCGAGCGCGATACCCTCCACCACCCCTCCGATGGCAATCGTCTACAGCTCCGGATACGTCAAGATCTGGACCATGTTCAAGGTTGGTATCGTCTCCGATTTCATCAGACTCGCAGCCCTCATCGCGATGGGGCCATTCTTGATTGAATTCGTATTCTGAGCCATCTGGCGCGCGTCCCTGCATGTGTGCGCGCTCTCGTGCGCGCGGGTGGCCCTTCCTTGTGAGCGTTCCGTTTATATAGCACGTGAGCGCACGTTACTACGGGATGCACTATGCCGCAAAGACTCATAGAGAGTGCCCTCGGCGGAACCACTCCATCACAGGAACCGCGCGGGGAACCGACGACTGAAGCCCCAAAGACCGCTGACGAGCTGGAGATCGAGAAAATAGCTCAACAGCTGGATGTATGCATCAAACTCGTCGGATGCGGCGGTGCGGGCTGCAATACTGTCACCAGGTGCGCGGAGCAGGCCGTTCCAGGGCTTCAGATGCTCGCGGTCAACACCGACGCGAAGCACCTGCTCACCGTCAAGTCACCAAGGAAGATACTGATCGGAAAGGTTACCACCAGAGGGCTCGGCGCGGGCGCGAGGCCTGAAGTCGGTGAGAAGGCGGCGATGGAGAACGAGCCCGAGATCAAGGAGTTCATCAAGGGCTCTCAGATAGTCTTCGTCACGGCAGGCATGGGCGGAGGCACGGGTACGAGCAGCTCCTTTGTCGTGGGCAGGCTCGCCAAGGAAGCCAGGGCCCTGACCATAGGAGTCGTGACTCTACCATTCCGCTCCGAGGGTGAGCTGAGGATGGAGAACGCGATGGAAGGATTGTCAAGACTCTCGAAGGTCTGCGACACCACGATCGTGATTCCCAACGACACGCTGATCGAGCTCGTCCCGAACCTTCCGGTCCAGGCCGCCTTCAAGGTGGCGGATGAATTGCTGCTGCAAACCATAGCCGGACTGACCGAGATGCTCACAAGGTCTGGGCTGGTCAATGTCGATTACGCGGACCTGCAGACAATCCTCAACGAAGGCGGAGTCTCACTCATCGGCGTGGGAGACGCAACTGGGTCCCCGAAGGAGCGAGTCGAAGACGCTGTCGAGCAGGCTCTGAACTCCCCGTTGCTTGGCAAGATCGATCTGAAGGACGCCAAGGGCGCGCTGATACGCATCGTTGGCGGGCCCGACATGAACATCGAGGAGGCCGCTGAGGCCGCTGAGATAATCACCGACAAAATCAAGCCCGAGGCAAGGCTCATCTGGGGTTGCTCAGTCGAGCCAGGGATGATGGGAAAAGTGAAGGTCTTGCTGATAGTCACGGGGGCAAGATCGCAATACGTCCTCCTGAGGGACGGCACCGAACCGATCGTCTCCAAGACGACCGAGGACTACAAGGGCAATGTGAACGTCCCGCCCCAGATCCATCAGGACGAAGACCTTTCGGTGTTCGTCAGGTAGCCTCAGATCCCTAGCATGAAATTGGACACTGCGCCCAACGCCAGCGCCAGCGCTATCGATGAGAACGCCACAAGCAGCGAGCTCTTGAGCCCGAATTCCTTGATGAGCACCGCGAAGGCTGCGAGGCATGGCATGAACACGGCCATGACGAGCGCGAACACGAACATCTGCTCGTTCGTCAAGGCGAGGGCTAGGTTGGTGGTGCCGGCCAAGACCATCAGCGTCTGCAGGGCCATCTCCTTTCTCAGTATACCGAAGACCAATGCGATGGATGTATAGGCCGGAAGCCCGAGCACGACGAGCATGAACCCCTCAGTAGGCTCGAGAAGCAGTTCCAGGAGCCCGACAGTCATCAAGATCTCGAGCACGATGCTCCCCACAAGCAGGATCGGGAAGGCGATCGTCAGGAACTCCTTCACCCTGACATAGGTCTTGATCAAGGTCTGCCTGGCAGAAGGCATCCTGAGGTCGGGTATCTCGATGCAGAGGCCCGTGGGTTCGAATTTGATGGTCTTGTGGAGTGCCATGCCCAGGATGACCAGGATTGCGAACAGTACAATGTATATTAGCAGCGCCCACCACACGCCCGCGTAGTTACCCACCGAACCGACGATGATCGCGGTCTGGGCAGAGCAAGGGACAGCGATGGTTATCAGGACCGCTAGTATCAGCCGCTCTCTCCGGGACCCCATCGCCCGTGTGGCCAAGATGGCCGGAACGTTGCATCCGTAGCCGACGACGAGGGGTATGACTGCCCTTCCATGCAGGCCAAGCCTGTGCATGATGCCGTCGAGGAGTGACACGACACGGACGAGATAGCCCGTGTCCTCTAGGATTGAGAGCATGACATAGAACACGATGATGTAGGGGATGACCAGGGCAAGCATGGCCTCTATGCTGATCGAGATGCCTGTGAGGGCCCCGGCAACGATGTCGTTGCTGGACCCTTCGATCAGCTCGTTGAAGAAGGCCCTTCCTGTTTCCGCCCAAGCGCCCACCAGGAGCCCTTCTATCCATCCTCCTGCGAAGACCAACGTGAGGAAGACCAGTGCCAATACTCCGAGCAGGATGGGGATGCCAGTCGATGGCCTGAGAGTGAGATCGGCTGCTATGTCCTTCTTCTTCTTGGTCGCCGGGATCGTTCCAACGACCTCCTTGATGAGCCTGCCGGCCTCTCCGAACCTGTCCCTCTGGATGTGTACGACGATGTCTTCTCCGTGACCTTGTTTGAACTTCTCCCTCAGTCTCGCCGCCTTCACAGCTAGTTCTGGCTTCGCCTTCTCGACGACATTGAGGTCGCCTGCCAACAGCCTGATCGCCACGGCTCTGAGCGGGAATTCCCAATCCCCTTCGCTCATCTCTGCAGTGAGGGTGCGGATCATCTCCTCGATGTGCGAGTCGTACCGCACCTTGAACTTGCTCTTGTGCCTCATCTGGACGGAGGTGTAGAGAAGCGAGTCGATTCCCTCGCCTTTGGTCGCCACCGTCGGGATGACGGGCATCATCAGGGTCCTCTCGAGTCTCTCTACATCGATGGCCAGCTTGCTCTTGCGTACGATGTCGTACATGTTGAGCGAGACGACGACATTGTAGCCAGACTCGATGAGCTCGAAGAGGAACACGAGGTTGCGCTCCAGTCTCGTGGCGTCGAGGACAGCGATGACAGTGTCGGGCCTCCTCTCGTAGAGAAGCCCCGTGGCCACGCGCTCATCATCGGTGTTCCCGGCGAGGGAGTAGCTCCCCGGCAGGTCGATGACGGTGATCGTCATGCCCATGAACTTCGCCTGCCCTTCCGCGAACTCGACCGTGGTGCCTGGGTAGTTGGCGCTTATGACGCCCACGCCTGTGAGCTTCGTGAAAATGACACTTTTCCCGACATTGGGATTACCGGCCAGCGCAATCTCCAGGACGATCACCCCTCAGGCGGTTCTCATGACGTGGAGTATTCTACCCCGATCTCTGGCGATTGCAACCCTGGTTCCCTTGAGGTTCACGATTATCGGACCCCCCATCGGGACCTTCTTCTCAACCTTGAGCTCGGATCCGGGCACGAAGCCCATCGCCAACATGGCGCACAGCTCGTCCCGGTCGGTCGACATCAGATGCGACACGACGGCGCTCTGTCCTTCAGCGACCTCGGTGAGCGGCACGTCCTTGCTGGTGCACCTCTCGCAGGTCATCCCGCGCTCGCACTTCGGGATGCTCCTGCCGTGAGGGCACTCAGAGGGATGGTGCATCATCTGGCAGAGGTTGTGCTCGGCCTCGTCGGAGAGCGCGTGCTCCATCTTGCAGGCCTGTTCGTGGCCTGACGGTCCCTTGACTCCTACGAAATCCGCCAGGAACCTTTCCAGGAGCCTGTGCTTCCTGGTCAGACGCTGGCCTATCCTGCGTCCCCTTGCCCGGAGCCTGACGCCCCTGTAGGGTTCGTGGGTGATGTACCCCTGATCGGAGAGTTTGTGGAGCATCTCCGTGACGCTAGCCGGAGCGACCTCTAGGGCATCAGCTATGTCGGAAGTCTTCGCCTGCCCGCCCTCCTCGGTGAGCTTGTAGATCACCTTGAGGTACTGCTCGGTTATCTCGGAGGCCATTGCAGGAGAATTAGGGATACCTAAACTATAAACCTTGCTCCTTACCGCCAGACCCGTTCATTTCTTTGAATTCAGGTACCTCTGGAAGGGGTAGGTCTTGAGCTTGATGTCGTGAGAACCCTTGGGGGGATATTCCTCCGCGTACTCCTTTTTGGCGAGTGCAAGCTCCTTCTTGGTCAGGTCCTTCGCCTTTAGACTGTAGGTCTGAGTGAGCCACGTGTCGAAATCGAACCTCATCAGGATCAACCCTGCACGACACTCCCGGGCTCAGACATAAAGCCTGTTCCGAATTCCTAAGAGTCCTCCTTGATGTGACTTTGTTCTAACAAAAAGTTATATATACCTAACATTTAGTTACTTGAGACTAACTAATGCGGTGGTTCAGAATGAACGACAGAGCGAAGCTCGCGATGGTCGCGATGGCCTTGATGATGACCACAGGATTCTCCTGGCTCATGGTCATACCGTATTACTTCGAAGCGGATGTCATCAACCGGGCACCCGGTCCGCTCATCGGGGGGACTGCATTCGCCCTCGGGATGACAGCGGTTGCCGCGTTGTACATCGCACGCGAGTACGGCGCAGTCCGCTCCGGCCTGCCTCTTCTTGACGAAAGGAGCAAGGTGAACAGCCTCAAGGCTGGCTACTGGTCGTTCTTTGGAACGATGATCCTCGTGTTCGTTCTGATACTCTACGCGCTCAGTCTGCCGACAAATTCATGGGACCTTGGCTCGAACTACGTCGATGAGTCGATCTTCGGCATCCTGGTCGCGATGCCCGCCATGTTCATTGGATTCTGGCTGTACTTCACCTTCTTCGGCGGCAGGGAGTGAGGAAGTGAAGACGCGGTTGAAGGAGTTCAGGGCGAAATACGATCTCACCCAGGATGATCTTTCCCGCATGGTAGGCGCGAGGAGAGAGACCATCCTGTTCATCGAGAAGGGGAGGTACGTGCCTTCGCTGAAGCTCGCGCACGACATCGCGAAGGCCTTGAAGACAACGGTCGAAGAGCTCTTCATCTTCGACGAGGAGGAATAGAGATGAAGCCACATGGAGCAGGTGTCTGGAGTCGCGACAGAAAGGCAAGGGGCATCGGCGTGTCCGCTCTGCTTCTCACCGTCGTGTTGTCAATGTCATCGTTGGCTCTGATTGCGCCGTCAGATGGAAGGATGGCGCACGTGTCGGCCTACACCTCGCACGAGCCGATTCTGATATCTGGCAATTCCGATTTCACATCGGCGAACGGAGTTGTGAGCGGTGCAGGAACAGAAACAGACCCATATGTCATATCTGGCTGGGGGATAGTGCTCGATTCAGTAGATGACGGGAGAGTTGGAGTAGGCATTTCCGACACGGACGCGCACTTCGTGATTCGAGACGTCTCGGTCGAGGCTGACAACGGCGTTAGCGTTGATGCAGGAGTATTGCTTGATGAAGTCTCCAACGGGACCGTCGAGACATCAGAATTCTCCCGAGTCGTCAATGGCATCTCGGCTTCATCCTCGTCTGATCTGAAGATCAACGGCAATCGCTTCACGAACGCCGAGGTGATCATCTCCGGATCTTCAAACATCTCGGTCTCACAGAATCTCTGTCTGAACGGCAGGATCTGGCTCGGATTCTCGAACAATGTCGAGGTTGCCAACAACACGGTCTACGGATCACCCGAGGGGTTCGGGCCTCGCCCATTCGGAATAGAGGTCTACATCTGTGACTCTTGCATCATCGATAGGAACGCAATAGGCACGGGCTACGGCGAGGAGTGGAACAGGGGACTATCGTTCGTCTCATGCACCAACCTCACGGTCGACAGGAACACCATGGCGGGTCGTGTGGGGATAGATCTTTGGGGGTACTCGTTCAGTCACTTCGTCTCTCTTTCCATTGGTGAGTACAACACAGTGCGGGGCATGCCAATACACTACTTCAGGAATCAGGACAATGTCTCCCTCAAGGACCAGGGCCTTGGCCAGGTCATAGTCGCCAACTGCACCTGGGTGGCGCTGAAGCGGCTCACATTCTTCGATGTCACAGCGCCGGTCATCATGGCATACTGCAAGGATTCTGCCGTCACTAGCTGCAACTTCTACAACAACTCGGACGCCGTTCGGCTGACTCAGTCTTCCAACGTGACGCTCGATTTCAACGCCTTCTGGGGATACTCGGATGTGCGGGTGACCGATTGTCCTTCGTTCTGTTTCTTGGACAACGTGTTCGAGGGCGGCTCGTTTGGGACACTCCACATCTCTGGCACGGACAGGGCCAGGATCGAGCACAACTCCTTCTCGTACGCAAGCAATGAACTCTACATGACTGGTTGCACCAACTGCACCATCAGCGGCAACTACCTCCCATACTGTGGCCTTAGATTGGAGGGAAGGACCACTTGGGAGGTGGCTTCGCATAGCATCGAGCTGAACTTCGTGTACTGGGGGCCACTCTTGTACGTGAAGAACAAGACGGACGGAGTCATCTCCGAACCAATCGTCGGTCAGCTCATAGTCGCCAACTGCAGCAACGTATCCATCCAGGACCTGCGGACCCAGTTCTCCTTCGGCCTGCAGCTGCTCTTCGTGGACAACTCGACGGTCACCAACTGCACTTTCATGAACTCGGCATGCCCGATCACCTTCTACTACGCTAGCAACGTGACTGTGCGGGAGTGTGTCTTCATGGAGACTTACCGATACACGTTCGACTTCCATATGGCATATGACCTGCTGATATACCACAACAACTTCTTCGGCAGTCTGGGCGGCTGGTCCGGTGGGGGAATGAACTACTCCGTCGAAGGCCAGGTGACATGGGACAACGGCTACCCGGACGGAGGGAACTACTGGGAGCAGTCGCTTCACGATGACAACTACTCGGGCCCTTCCCAAGATGAACCGGGTTCTGACGAAATCGTCGACAATCCTTATGAAGTTGGAATTGGCCAAGGCGCGGACCGCTACCCGCTCGTCAATCCATATGGCTACGAGCCTCCTCCCGGTCCTTCGGTGTTCGATCAGCCGGCGTTCTACCTCGGCGCCGTATCCGCGGTCATCGTCGTGAGCGCCCTCCTTTCCTACTATCTCTATGTGAAGGCCGGCAACAGGCTGGAGGCGTCCAGAAGCAAGGGCGAAGACAAGCCTCCCAAGGAAGAGGATGAGTGAGCTAGGGCTTCCGCGCTCGGCTCCTCTCGTCGGCCGTCAGGGCGCATATCGGGTCGCCCGCGAAGACGTTGCCAGTATGGGCGAGAGCCCTTGCGCGGCAGCCGCCGCAGGTCTCCCTCTGCCCGCACTCGCCACATATCCCTTCCAGGTTCTTGCGGTCCCTCAGCTTCAAGAACAGCTCCGACCGCTCCCATATCTCCGCGGCGGAGGTCGTTCGTAGATTGCCCCCGCTTATGGGGACGAACGCGCACGGCCACACGTCGCCGTTCGGCTTGATGTAGAACATGCCGTTGCCACATATGCACCCTCTGAGCACATCGGAGTGCCGTCCGTCGTTCTTCATGACGTTGTGGAGCGCCCAGTACTCCGGAAGCCCCACTGGTGCTATCACAGGGTGCAGGTCCTTCTGCATGGCCCCTGCTTGGAGTATCTCCTCCCTGAACTCCTCAGCATTGAACTCGAGCTGAGCACTCTCCGTTCCTCTTCCGCACGGGATGAACTGATAGAGAAGGATCACATGGGCCCTCAGCTCGTCCGCGAACCGGACGATGCTCGGCAGTTCTTCTTTGTTGAGCTTCGAGGCGGTGATGTTGATCTGGATGTACATCCCCTCGGCAGATGCGTTCGCGATGCCCTCCTTGGCGAGCTTCAGGGCTCCCTGCATGCCCCTGAACGAGTCATGCACCTCGTCCCTCGTGGAATCGATGCTCGCTGCGATTCCAAGCAGCCCGGCCCTCTTGAGCTTCTTCGCGACATCAGGCGTTATGAGGGTCGCGTTCGTTGCTATGAGAGGATAGAATCCTCTCATCTTGGCGTGGGCGATGAGGTCGAAGAGGTCCTCCCTGACCAGAGGCTCTCCT
This sequence comes from Thermoplasmata archaeon, assembly GCA_025457815.1. Taxonomy (GTDB): domain Archaea; phylum Thermoplasmatota; class Thermoplasmata; order UBA10834; family UBA10834; genus COMBO-56-21. The sequence goes on along the minus strand of JALOTQ010000016.1, from coordinate 7,378 downwards.
CCGGAAAATACGAGCGTCCTGAAATCCTGGACTCGCGCGAGGGAGTCGATGACCTTCGTCTTGCCCTCCTCAGTTGTGAGCTCATCCAGCTGCTCGTTCTCGCCCGCACGCGCGTGACAGTGGTCGCACTTGAGGTTGCACCTGGCCGTGACCTCCCACACAGGATGAGCGGGGTATCCGAAGCAGCCGACGCCCTGACAGCCGGCAGCGATCTGGAATATCTTCCCTGCCTGAGTCGTCCACCAGGGGAGCTTCGTCCACCCGGTGAGCTTCCTGATGAGCAGCGCGCTCCTCACTTGCTTGGTGAGGAGCGAAGGAGGGTTGTAGAATGGCTTGACCGCACGAGCGCCCATCTCAGATCACCAGAGGAACACCACGGGGATGAACAGGGTCGATGATAGGAGGTTCGCGAGCAGCGTGTAGGCCGCCATCTTGCTCTGCGGATCATGCTTGGCGTAACCTTCGTTCCTCAGTTCGAGAATCGCGAGAGCGCAGAGTATTAGGACGGGAAGCCCGACGAGGGCGATGAACGGGCTCATACCGACCAGCACCGTTGCCAACATGAAAGGGTATGCGGCGGCCATGGCGGCGGCGTACATGACTGACGCCTTCTTGAGGCCAAGCCTGACGACTAGATTCTTCTTGCAGACGGCCCTGTCCGCGTCGATGTCGGGGAACTCGTTGACAACGATGACGCAGAAGATCGTCAGCGAGGCAGGAATGGCCACCAAGACCATGTCCGGCTCGATAGTCCCTGAGACGATGTAGTAGCCGCTGACGATTGCGAGCACCCCGTAGCAGCCGCCTATGACGATCTCCCCGACTCCCTGGTATGACCATTGGAATGGCGGGTGAGAATAGAATATCCCACAGAACGCGCCGTAGAGCGCGAGCGGCAGAAGGCAGGGGAAGTCATCGAAGTAGAACAGGAGGTAGATGACCGCGATCGCCACCAAGAGCGCGACCGCCGACCATCCAGCGATCCGCGCGACAGGTCTGGGAACTTTCAGGTCCGGAATCGCCCTGCTGCCGCCCGAGAACTTGGTGAACCGCTTGTTCATCGCGTCCCCTTCGTAGTCGAAGTACTCGTTGAAGTAGTAGGTGGCAAGCATGATGAGGGCGATTCCGCCCACGGACATCCATGCGAGGCCCGGCTCAGGCTCGAACCCGTCCGCTGCGGCAATCGCAATCCCGGTCACCAAAGCGGCGATACCGGGCGAGAGGAACGGAAGCCTCGAAAGAACTAAGAATCCCTTGATTGGCATGATTGCACTCATCATTCTCCGGCATCCCCCTGACTGGAGGGATACGCATGCGAATGCAGCATGATGAGTCCTGTTATTAATATCCTATTCAGTCACAGACGCAAAGAGGGTAGGATTCGATCTGTGTTGGGCACGTGTTCTGTCAGCTATCCTCTCGTGGAGGAATCACGGGCTCATCCCACTTGAAGTACCTCTGGCAGGTCTCGGGCGCCAGCTTCACATCGAACAGGCCCGCGCGTCTTGCGTATACCAGCGACAGAACCAGGCCAATCATGGTGAACAGCGCGATCCCCCCTGCGACACTCGGCTCCAGCACGAAGCTCTCTGTGATGGTGACATTGAGCATGTTCCAAAGCGGGTCCAGCAAGCTCTCTCCCTTGGTCAGGTGTGCTCCGACGGACCCGGTTGCGCCAGTGACGGACATGGCAGCGACGGCGATGAGCGTGTACACTGTAGCCATTGCCGGGCAGGCCCAGAGCCCTCTGCCGAACCGCATCCTGATGAACACGACCATGCCCCAGAGGACTGTCGCGAATACTGTCAGGGTGATCTTGTTCCTGACCTCCTCCGATAGGAGGAGGTCTTCCTGGGGCCACGCGTACATGCCCGTCCAAGCTGAGAGGAGCAGGCCGATCAGCCCGCCAACGGCCGCAACATAGCCTGTTGCCTCTGCGTAGCCTCGGACCTTGACCGCGAGGTCAGACAGTTTCGGGCCGAACAACTTCTTATGAGCGACTACGACTTGCGCGACCGCAACCGCGACTATGCAGATGAAAGCGAGAGTAAGCGCTCCGGAGTGGAGTTCTGCAGTGAGCGAATGGAGCGAGGACATGCTCACCATGTCACTTACCCCTCCTCGATACAACCCTCTTTCGTATGTAGAGAGCTAGCACGACCAGCATCCCGCTCACGCTTATGATGGCAACAGTTCCTGCGCCCATCGTCACAAGCCATTCGAGCATGGACATCATATCTGATTCGTTGTCCACGAACACTGCGACCTCTTTCGTCACAGTGTCCCCGGTCGAATCGGTTACTGAGATGACGATCACGTGGCCTCCATCGGTCATGTTCCTGGTGTCGATTACCCATGTGAACGGAGCCGCGGTCTTCTGACCTATGAGATTGCCGTCGATTTTGAGAGCCGCGGACACGATCTCGTCCACGCTCACGACGTTGGCGTTTATTGTCATGTTCCCCTTGATCGTCGCAGCATTTGACGGCGAGGTGATGACCAGCGTCGGCAGGTTCGTCACAGTCCCTCCGTCGTCCCCTCCGTCATCTCCGCCATCTGCAGGCGTGGCTACGGTGAACATGAGGCCCGCAGAGTAATCGGTGGCATAGATTCCGCCGTTACCGTGCATCTCACGCGCGAACAGCATGTGTATCCCGAGCGTGCTGGGCGCGGTCAGCTGCCACATCAGCGAAGCTGAGTCGCTGTATGACGTGATCTGATAGTAGTTGTAAGCTGTCGACCCACTGGGGTCGGCCATGATCGTCCACCCGTCGATCGATGGAAGACTGTTCGAGGTCGATGTCGCGCTCACTATCATGACCCCGAGAGGAGATGCGTGAGCTTCGCCGCCCGTGATGTTGACCCAGAGTGTAAGGCTCATGCTCGGCGCGGGGGTCACATTGGATGCGGCCATGGTGATAGCGCAGGTGCTCTGCGTGTCGTGGCACGAGCCCCCGCAGTCATACTCATAGTCATGGACCGAGACGCCATTGTTGTAGGCTATGATGGTAGGCGAAGCAACAATGGCGGCCAGACCAAGTGCGGCTGCCAGAAGAAAGGTCAACTTCCTCACCACAATCCCCCCTAGTCAAAGGTCTTCGTCGAATGGAGCCGCTTAACGCATTTCATCGCTAATAGCATTTCTGCGCTCAAGCCACGGCATCACTAAATAGGGCCTTCGAACTGTCAGTAGCATTCAGCTTGGGTCTGAGGGATAGAGTGGATTTAGGGAATGCCCTGCTCGTCGGCACGGCCGCGTTCTCGACTGCGGCCGCTCTAGTCAATTGGCTCGATTTGAGAGGACACGGCAAGTCGTTCATGCGGGTGTCTCAGATCCTCGGACTCGCCGGTTTTGCCTGCGTCACCGCCGCTCTCGTGATGATCCTCTGGATGGCCCTCAATTCGGATTTCACCTACCGCTATGTGTGGGCCAACTCGTCTGCAACCATGGAACCGATCTACAGAGTCTCGAGCGTCTGGGCCGGTGGCGAAGGCGCGCTCCTGCTGTGCGCGTGGTTCATCAGCCTCGTGTTGAACGTCGAAGTCGCCCTTGCGAAGCGCAGGGGAAAGGCCAGCCCCGTATTCCAATCCGCGATGCAGGCGACAATGTCGGTGCTGCTGTTCGTGTTCTCGGTCATGATCGTCACTATGGGACTGTTCGACAGAACCTCCTCGATGGAGCTGCTCTACGCTCCTGACGGGCAAGGGATCGATTTCCTCCTAATGACTCCCGAGATGGTGGTCCACGCCCCGATCATCTTCGGGGCCTACGCATGCCTTGCAGCGCTCTTCGCTTCGTCTCTGGCTCACTTGGCTTCGAAGGATGAGCACTGGTCGGATACAGGGCTGCTCTGGGGAAGGCTCGGGTGGCTTCTGCTGACGGTAGGGATAGTCATAGGAGCGGTGTGGGCTTACTATGTCATAGGATGGGGAGGCTACTGGTCATGGGACCCGGTCGAGACATCGTCCCTTCTTCCATGGTTCATGACCACGGCGTTCCTTCACACGCAGATCCGACGCTCTTCCGGCAAGGAGTATCGGCTGTTGTCTCCGTTGTTCGGCATGCTGGCCTTCGTCGGCGTGGTCTTCGTCTCATTCATCGTCCGCGCCGGAGGGCTCTGGATGTTCTCGGTGCACGACTATGGGACTTCGAGCTCCACATCGGCGGTCTCTCGCCTGATATCACTCTTGGGGGAGGATCCATCGGTGGCGGGCACGTTCGCCTTCCTGCTCATCCTCCTGCTCGTTTCCGTCGCAGCCGTCCTGCTCGCCTCCCGCAAGATGCCCAAGCCGGAACCCGTTCCGGATGCTTCGAGATTCGCAGACTACATCAACGACAGGGATGTCATGCTGCTGACGGTTTCGCTCATATCGATTACGTCGCTGGTGGCGCTCATCCTGCTGGTCAAGAACATGGATTCAGGGCCAGCGGCGGTCTACTCCGAGTTCAACCAGAAGATGTCCGTTCTGTTCGTCGCACTCATGGTCGCCATGAGCATCTGCCTTGCTTGGCGGCTGGTCGGGAACGAAAGGGCCCTCTGGCTCGCTGTGGGGATCATAGGGGCCTCCGTGCTGCTGGCCCTCGCGTCCGCCCGATTCTCGTGGTCCGATCCGCTCGTCGCATTCAGTCTGCCGTCCTATGGCGTCGCGACGCTCTCCTCGGTCGCGAGGCTCGCGGAGGCGGCACGCAGGGGAGGCATGTGGGCGAGGCTGTACGGCGCGGGCGCACAGGTGGTGCATCTCGGTGTCGGCCTCCTGCTCATCGCCTTTGTCGTGTCGTCCAACCTCCAGTCATACCCGTCCGATGGATACGAGGCGGCGATATCGGTCGGGGGCGAGCTCGAAGTTGGCGGTTACACGCTCAGACTGGTCTCCGTGGAAGCCTCCGATGATGTCTCGGAGTATCCCGCGGAGGTCGCCCAGGTAAGGACCGCTGTCGTGGAGATCTCCGAGGGAGCCAGGATCATCGATAGGGACGCCACCCTGAGGATACTCTACGCCTATGATTCGTTCAACGGGTTCTACGTCCTGGAGACGGTACCATATGTGCACTCCTCCGTCGCCGGGGACCTCTATGTCAGTTTCGAGTGGATGTCCGAGGATTCGGTGCTCATGCACGCCAAGACAGTCCCTCTGATGGGCCTGCTTTGGTTCGGCTCAGCGATGCTCTGCGTCGGCCTGGGAGTCCGGATGCTTGCGTGGCGCGGCCGCCTTGAATCGAGCGCACCATCAGATCTAATCTAGATGACTCTCAAGACGCCAAGAAGCGCTCGAGCGGATCCTGGCCCAACGAATACGCGGAGGAACGTGAGGTTTGCGATTCCGACGGTTTCCGCGACGGAAAACGGCGCACCTCTTCCACCGTGAAACGAGTCTCGCTTCGTTGAAACCCATTTCACACGAGCGGCTAAGGGTTGTTTCAGCATACGCGGAGGGCACTAGTCAGTATCTTGATTTGTGACTAGGATTGGGGGAATCAAGGAATGAAAGGTAGAATGGCAACAGCAGTGGCTATAGCCATGCTGTTCGGGATATCGGCCTGCGCGTCTTTGATCAGCGCCGAAGACGACGAAGGCACGCCGTTGATGATAACGGCGCCCACGGGGGAGGAGCCGGTGTCGTGCGCGGTGTTCTTCGCGGACAACATGGTCTACGCCCCTCAGTGGCGGCTAGGCAACTTTGTACGGATTGAGACGATGGTCCTTGACACGACCGACTACGCGTCGTCAAGGGAGATCAAGAGGACCGACACGGACCTCTACCCGGACGGGGGATATGCAGACGGTCTTGACCAGCAGGCTGCGATAATCGCGGACTCCGACGCAGTCCTTCCGCTGACGAAGATGGTCTCGGTATCCTACATCGAGGTGACAGTCAAGTCCGACGTCCTGGAGACGCCGATACTGTTCGCCGCCGGGTGGGATCCCATGACCCGCGAGAAGGTGATCGAGGTCAACGGCTTCGGCCGAGAGGTCAACAAGGCGGGGCATTTGATATACGGCACCCTCTGGGACACATCAGGGCTTGAGGAAGGCGTCTACACGGTCGAAGTCAGGCTGGGATGCGTTGTGGACGGGGTAGGCGTCGTAGGCGAGTGGTACGATGTTGATTACGCCATTGGCCACCTCTACAACCCTGAGGGAGAGGAGGGCGAGCTGCTGACACCTGAATATCCGTATTCGGACCTGGTGCTTGAGGACCATGTCGACTACTCTACCTACAAGATCGGCGTAGGCGGCATGGCCGGTGATACCGCATGGGTCGACCTTGGTCCGCTGATTCCGCAGGGCGCAGGCGGCGGCAATGGCGGCGACAGCGGCGGGAACGGCAACGGCGGCGACAACGACAATGGTAACGGCGGCCGGTCGCTGACGAAGCGCGGAAGGTGAGCGTCCAGGTCCGCGGACCTGGAAGCTCTGTCCAAACCTCTTCCATGAAGAAGCCCTTTGGCTTCTTCACAACCCCTTCCCTTTTCTCGCTCTATTCACCGCAGCTACGTCACATTCCGGTCCGGTTCTGCGGCGGATCTCCGGGGAACGTATCATCCGGGAACTGGTTGTTATTGTTCTCGTCGTAGTAGCCCGTGTCCTCCCCGTGCGTGTGCTGGACTTGGTCTCCACCGGCCGAGACCGTCCCGACGCCTGCGATTCCCATTCCCACAGCCAGGCAGGCTAGCCCCATCGCCAATATCCTCTTGGTCATGTCCGACGGGACTTGAGTGAGATGATAAATCAGTTGTCGCACGGTTATCAGCGAATGCACCGAAGAGCGACCCAGCCACGCTAGTGATGGTCCAACTTGCCCAGATGGCTATCGGCAATCCCTTTCGCCATACATTAGAAATAACAGTAATCGACTTGCCCAATCAAGGCCGAAATGGCGCCAGAATGATGGCGATTGGGGATGGTCAAGTGAAGACGAAGAAGAAAGGATTCGCAACAGACATTGAGAAGGCAACGATTGAGAATGCCGATTTCCGCCGAGTTCTCTACACAGGGAAGTTCAGTCAGCTCGTGCTGATGAACCTCGCGCCCAAGGAAGAGATAGGCGAAGAGGTCCATGACACCGTGGACCAGTTCTTCAGGTTCGAAGAGGGCGAGGGAATGGTGATTATCGACGGTCTCGAGCACAAGGTCAAGGACGGTACTGCAGTCATCGTGCCATCCGGGGCGAGGCACAATGTTCTCAACACCTCCTCGAAGAAGAGGCTGAAGCTCTACACGATCTACTCCCCGCCGGAACACCAGGACAAGGTGGTCCGTCATACGAAGGCGGATGCGATCAAGAACCCGGAAGAATACGACGGGAAGCCCACAGAGTGACTGGGAGAGGAACGGAAGTGGGCCCAACCGGATTTGAACCGGTGACCTACGCCGTG
>JALOTQ010000106.1 GCA_025457815.1 Thermoplasmata archaeon | reverse complement strand
AGCCGAACTCCTTCCCGATCCAGTCCGCGACCTTTCCGCCCGGGGTGCCTCCGCCCCTGCCGGGAGGTGCGAGGTTGCCCCAGAAGAGCGTGTGCATCACGTGCCCGCCGACGTTCCACGAGAGCTCCTTCAAGGTGGCCTTCACGTCGTAGTCGGCGCCGTCGGCCCTGGCCTTGTCCAGCTTCGCGAGTATGCCGTTGGCGGCGTTCACGTAGCCGTTATGGTGCTTCTCGTAGTGTATCTTCAGCTGCTCCTCGGAAATGTGCGGCTTGAGGTCGGCGAATCCATACGCGAGTTTCGGGAGACTGAATGTCTTTGCCTGCTCCATTCTTTCCCTCCGGAAAGCAGGCACGGACTGCCGCCTTATGTACGTTATGCCGTAATGGGCTCAGTCAACACGGAACGCTCTGTGTCTGCCTCTTCGCAGTCCCATGAGGATCACGAGCATCCCCGCGATTGCCAGCACGAGCATGGTGACGCTGAACTCGGGTACTGTCGTCGGGCTGTAGGTCAGCGGATAGTAGTCGTATGTGCCAGTGGGGACGGGGCGCGGGTTGTCGACGATCCCATCGAAGTTGAGGTCGGGCGACTGCCAGTCCTCCCAGAAGTTGCCGTACCCAGTTATGTTCCAGTAGTTGTCTGCGTCGCTCGTGGAGGCCAGGACTGAGGTCCCGAAGAACGAGTTGTTCCAGATGAAATTCCCATGGCAAGTGACCAGTCTGATGCCGTAATCCGAGTTTGTCCAGAAGAGAGATCCGTTGACAGTGCTGGAATTGGTATCCTGCATGTAGACTCCTGTGAGGTCCCGTGCGAATTCACAATCCCTTACATCGATATCCTTGGAATAGCCGATCTGAAGGCCTATGGCCACGTCGGACAGGAATTGGTTGGCCACCGAGACGTCGCTACAGCTCGCAAGGATGACCTGTCCGGCTCCGGCGGGCACCGTTAGTCCTGATTCGCCCGCGAGATACGCTATGGGTTTCCCCCTGACAGTGTTCGTGTCGTCTATTGTGTGTGAGTCCCAAGCAAGGACGGTGCCGCTCACCACCAGCCCCAATCCAATGTGCGAGTTGTTCTTCATGGTGACATATCTGGCCGACTCGAGCTTCGTCATGCCGAACCTGCAGTCAACCACATATGTCCCAGCGTCCAGCTTGGTGATGTGCGTGTCAACCCCGTTATTGATGGCCGTGCAATTGTCGACCCTGCACGTCCTCGTCCCTCCGATTCGAATGCCATCATATTGGTTCCCCGAGACATTGCATTGAGACACCAGAGTGTCTGGGGACCATATTGTGATCCCCCACCAATCATTGTTTGAGCAATTGCATCTGACCACGCTGATGTTGCCACCACCGCTCATCGACATCCCGTACGAGTCGCGCTTGATGCTCCCTCCGTACAAGACCCCGTTCGACATGGTGCTGTTGTCGACACACACGCGGTTGCAGTTCAGAAGGTCGAGGCCGATTCCGCCGTGCCGAGAGATGGTGCTGTTCATGACCAGCATGTCATTGCACAAGTTGGCGCGGACGCCATATCCAGGCGTGTAGGACATCATGGCACCGAATCCGACGTTGAAGAAGCAGGAGGCCCTGTCGACGGTGCAGTTCCTGCACCTGTCCAATGATATTCCCTGCACGTTGGAAGAGCAGTTGTCGTTGGTCAATCGACTGTTGTTTGACCAGAGCAGCGTAATCCCCGAGGATGACGTGAACCAGCCCCCGTTGCCTGTGAAGGTGCCTCGCTCGATTGATATGGAATCAGAGCTTTCGACCGCGAACCCCGTCAGCAAGTTCTCGGTCGCTGAATCGGCAACCGATGTGCAGTTGTGGCTCGACTCGATCAACCGAATACCATGAACGCTGCCGCTGCAGAGGTTCTCCGTCAGGTTCGTCCAGGGAGATGACTCGATGAGTATGCCCTGGTCCTCGTTGTCCGTGCAGAGGTTCCTGATGAATGAGCAGCCGACCGAAGAGGACATGTGCATTCCAGCACCCGCCATGGTCGTGCAGTGTGTGTCCGCGATGGTCATGTTTTCGCAGTCCACGACATACGCTCCGTCCTCTCCGTCGACCAGCGTGCAGTTGTCGACTCGCGTGTCTTGGCATTCCAGTACAGCCATGCAATACCAGTCGCAGAGAGATGAACTGCTCGTTGTCACGATACCGTTCCTGACCCGGAGAAGGTGTATTCCTGCGTCGGTGGCAGTGGTGACAGAGCAACCTTGGATTCTGAAATGCACGGATGTGTTCCCCACGTATATGCCATTCCTGTACCCTGCCGCATCGATCTCCAGATCCCCGATGATGTAGGGATCCGAGATCGAACCATCTCCTGGCCAACCTTGGGCCGCGAAACCGGCGTCCGAGTCGATTCTGATCGGAGAATGAGTCGTGAGCGACCTCGACGGGGATGACACGGCGCTGTCGAGGTCCAAGGATGCAAATCCGACGAACGCAGAGGAGACTATCAGAACAAGCGCCAGCCCGAAGACCGGCGCGCGCCTCGATGCAATCGCTCCACCTGAGCTGGACGGATGGCGAAGACCTGTACCGTCGTCAACCCCCACCGATCTTGTCACTGGCCCAGTGTGATAGTCGCGGACTCCGCGCCTAAGCTGCGCTGACTTGCGATTGCTAGTTCCATGGCTCATCGCCAATCTCCTCCAATGACCAGGCAAACTGGTCCTTTGCTTGATTAGTATCTACGCTATATGTAGATTCTGAGAACCAGCAATCCACGATGTGGTCAGAGGGCATGCTGCGGTCAATGTTAAGTACGGTCAGCGAGATACCGATTTCGTCCAGAATCGGACGTGCGGGCTGAGACGATGGTTCCACTACCTACGAGATGCGTCATGGTCTCACCCTTCCTTCTGCTCCTCATGCACGGAGGGGCCGGCGTCCAGACCGGAAAGGACCTCCAGTGATTCTCACATCGAGTTAGCCCCAAACCTCTTCGGACCAGTGCTTGAGGGTTTTGGTCTCAAGTCCGCCACCAACAAAGGAGGATACTCATGACTGACAAGCAGACGATACTGAGTGAGCTTGAGAACGGAGTCAAATCGTTGCAGCAGGAAGCCGCGGTCGAGGCCGCGAAGAAGGCGGTCGCTGCAGGCGTCAGCCCTGTCGAGGCCATCGAGCACGGGCTCGCGAAGGGCATTCGCGAGGTCGGCGAGAAGTTCGAGAGGAAGGAGATGTTCGTCGTCGAGCTGATCTACGCTGCGACCATCATGGAGGAGGCCATCAAGGTCCTCGAGCCCGCGCTGAAGGCGAGCAAGGAGAAGAGGCACAGCACGGGGCGGTTCGTGCTCGGCACGGTCGCGGGAGACATACACGACATCGGCAAGAACCTCGTGAGGATCATGTTGGAGGCCAGCGGGTTCGAGGTGTACGATCTGGGGAAGGACGCGCCGACCGAGAACTTCATCGCGAAGGCGAAGGAGGTCGGGGCATCCCTGGTCGGAACATCGTCGCTGATGACCACGACGGTCGAGGTGCAGAAGGAGGTCGTGGACGCGCTTCGGGCCGCGGGGATCAAGGCCCCGGCCATGGTCGGAGGCGCGGCCGCCTCAGACGAGTGGGCCAAGGAGATCGGGGCGATCTACGCTTCCGACGCGGGGAGCGCCGTGACGGTCGCGAAGCAGCTGCTGGGGAAGGGGGCGTGAGCGATGGCCAAGGAACCCATGAAGATCGGGCAGTTCGGGATGAAGCGGTTCAAGGTCATGGACCCGAAGGGCGCAGACACGATCCACGAGAAGTCGCTCGAGCTCCTGGAACAGATGGGCATCAAGGTCGTCAGCGACGAGGCCCGGAGGCTCCTGATGGAGGCTGGGGCGCAGGTCGACGAGCAGACGCAGGTGTGCAAGATACCTCGGAGCTTGGTCGAAGAATCGATGAAGAAGTGCCCGCGCAGGATCAAGATGGGCGCGAGGAACAGGAAGAACGACTTCGTGCTGGACCACAAGCACTGCTACACATGCACGGACGGCGTCGGCCTCGCAACGATCGACCTCGAGACGGGAGAACGGAGACCGTCGACTCTGAAGGACGTGGCCGATTCTGCGAAGATAGTGGACTATCTCCCGATGATGCACATGTACAACCCGCTCGTGACGCCGCTTGAGGTCCCGAAACACGCGCACACGGTCCACGAGTTCCTCGCGGCGATGGACAACTGCGAAAAGCACTTCACCACGGGATCCACCTACACGAGAGAGGAGGCCATCTTCGAGATCAAGATGGCCGCAGCCATAGCCGGCGGGATGGAGAAGCTCAGGAAGAGGCCCATAATCTCGAGCCTCACCTGCACGACCTCTCCGATGATGCTCGGCAGGACGACCGACGCCGCCATTGAATTCTCGCGTGCCGGCTGTCCCCCGTTCCTGATGCCGATGCCGCTGATCGGCGCCACGAGCCCGATGACTGTGGCCGGAGCGGCCCTGCTAGGGAACGCGCAGGTCGTCGCTCTCGCCACCGTGCTTCAGCTTGCAGCGCCCGGGTCTCCGCTGTGCTACAGCACGGAGCCGATGGCGATGGAGGTCCAGAGCGGGCTGTTCCAGGGATTGTATCCCGCAGCGGACCTCGTGAGGGCCGCCCACGTGCAGATGGCGAAGTTCTACAAGATCCCGATATTCGTCGGCGGCTGGGGCTCGTGCTCGAAGCTGCCCGACGTGCAGGCGGGCTACGAGAAGGCCTTCTCGGCTTTCCTGTGCTACCTCTCGGGAGCGGACATGACCTCGGGGCCGGGACTGCTCGAGAACTGGACGGTGCTGTCGTACGAGCAGCTCATCATCGACCACGAGATGTTCACCATGATGGCAGACATACTGAAGGGCTTCCCGATAGATGACGACTCGATGCCCATCGACGTGATCAAAGAGGTCGGGCACGAGGGCCACTACATGGGCAAGAAGCACACGCTGGACCACTTCAGGCAGATGTGGCAGCCGATGGTGACCGACGGGCAGATGTACAAGACCTGGAAGGCGGCCGGGAGCAAGGGGGCTGTCGAGCACGCTCGGGACAAGGCGAAGGAGATACTGAAGACGCACCAGCCGCAGCCGCTCGCAGCAGATCTGAGGAGAGAGCTCGCCGGACTGGTGGCGGAGGCTGAGATAGGCATCCCTCATCAATGAGCTGTGGACCCGTCTCCGCGTCCGTCAGTATCCAGAGGACGACCCGAAGGTCAGATTACCAGCTATGAGCAGCAGCAGGCCGATCA
>JALOTQ010000015.1 GCA_025457815.1 Thermoplasmata archaeon | reverse complement strand
AAACTGGACCTCAAGGAGGCGAAGATCACATCGCTCAGGCAGCTCGGGCTGGGGGACAGGGTCTGCATAGACACTTGCTCAGTCCTCAATGTGGGCGAGGGGATGCTCATCGGCAACCAATCGTCCTGCCTGTTCCTCATTCACTCCGAAACCCTAGAGTCGGAATACGCGGCCTCAAGGCCGTTCAGGGTCAATGCCGGCCCTGTCCACGCCTACGTCCTCATGCCGGACGGCAGCACCAGATACCTCTCAGAGCTGATGGGGGGCGACGAAGCGCTCGTCGTCGGCGTTGATGGCCACACCAGGAAGGCCGTGGTCGGCAGGACGAAGGTCGAGCGCAGGCCGCTGCTGCTGATCGAGGCGGACCTGAACGGCGAGAAGTACTCGACCATAGTCCAGAACGCCGAGACCATCAGGGTGTACTCGCGGGGCAAGGTCGTCTCCGTCTCGAAGCTCAAGCTCGGGGACCCCATACTCGTGAAGCTAGAGAAGGGCGGAAGGCACTTTGGTATGTATGTGAAGGAGACCATACGGGAGAAGTAGATGACGCTGACGGTAACATCGTTGATGGAGACGGACATCGCGTCCGCGGGGAGATCCGCCAAGCTGGCCTTCAGCCAGGGGGCCGACGTAGTCGAGGTCAGGCTGGACCACATCAGGGACGTTGTCCCCGAGACAGTCGCGAAGCTCCGAAGGGAGATCCTCGGGCCGGCGATCGCGACCCTCAGGTCGAAGCGCGAAGGAGGCGAGAGCCTCCACGGGCCAGAGGAGAGGGCGCAGATACTCATGGCCGCCCTTGGGGCGAGCTTCGAGTACGTCGACTTCGAGCTCGAGAACGACAGGAAGCTGCTCAAGAAGCTCTCCAAGGAGGACTGGGAGTCGGAAGCGATCGTCTCAACGCACATCCTCGAGCCAGTCTCACGAGCCAAAGTCGAGAAGGCCATCAAGGAAACCTCTGCGCTCGGCGACATCGCCAAGGTGGCTATGCAGTGCGATTCCGCGACCGACGCGCTCATGCTGTGCGAGATCGGCCTAGGCCTCGCCGGGCGGAAGAAGAGGTACGTGCTCCTCGGGATGGGGGGCCAGGGACAGGTCACAAGGGCGGTTGCGGACACGATGGGCTCGTACATGGCATTCTCCTGCCTCGAGGGCAAGGAGGCCGCCCCGGGACAGCTGGACACGATAGCCCAGTGCAACCTATTGAGCGGCCCGAGGTTCGTGTTCGGCCTCATAGGGCACCCTGTCTCGCACTCGGTCTCGAAGCCCATGCAGGAGGCTGCGCTGGCGGCCCTGGGGGTGGCGGGGATCTACCTGCCGCTCGATTTCGAACCCGGGACCTTGGACCGGAAAGCCCTCAGGACCATGCAGAAGGCAGGGTTCTCAGGCGTCAACGTCACCATCCCGTACAAGGGCAAGGCCTTCGAGCTCTGCGACGAGAAGCTGCAGAACGCGGAGGCGACGAATGCGGTCAACACCATCACATTCAAGAAGGTCAGATTTGTAGGGGAAAACACCGATGTGAAGGGATTCTCCTCGTCCATTGACGGAAAAATATACATCCTCAGAGACAGCAAGGCGCTGCTTATCGGAGCAGGAGGAGTCGCGCGTGCGATCGCGTACGTGCTCGGGGAAAGGGGCGCCAAGATCACCATCACGGACATAGACATGAGAGCGGCGAACAAGCTAGCGCGGTCCTGTCACGGACGCCCTGTCACTCTGAAGAAGCTCCTCGAGTCGGGCGAGACCTTCGACATCGTGGTCAACTGCTCGCCCGTCGGCATGAAGGGCCACCCCGGCAACCCGATCAAGAGCAGCCTCCTGGGTTACAGGTCCACATACTTCGATGTGATCTACAATCCGCCAGTCACCGAGGCCATGGCGCTGGCCCGCGAGTCGGGCTCCCGCGTGATAGGTGGGCTCGAGATGCTGGTGCAGCAGGGCGCGGAATCGTTCCGTCTCTGGACCGGCATCGAGCCCAACGTCTACGCGATGCGAGAGGCCGCGAGGAGGGCCCTCGAATGATTGGCAGGGCTGCTTGCAGGGGAGCGGCCACCATCGTAAACGCGATCGCGACGGGTAAGGGGGCTGCATTCGGGATTTCTCTGGAGGTTGATGCGGCGGTGGAGCTCGAGAACGGAGCCGGGGACGTCGCGCTCGCCGGCTCGGCCGAGGGGGCCGACCTGGTCGCGGGCTGTGTCAAGGCTGTCGCGGCGAGGGCCGGAGTCACCGGCGGCGTCCGGGGCGAAGTCCACATAAGCTCCGAGATACCGATATCCAGAGGCCTCAAGAGCAGCAGCGCTGTCAGCAACGCGGTGTCACTGGCGACGTCCAGGGCGCTCGGGGCGACCCTGCCTGACATGGACCTCATTCTCGCAGGCATCGAGGAGTCCATGAAGGCGGGGGTCACGATCACGGGGGCCTTCGACGACGCCTCGGCGTGCTACCTCGGAGGGGTGGTCGTCACAGACAACCGCAATTTCATGATACTCCACAAGGGAAACATGGACCCTGACCTCGACATAGTCGTGCACGTTCCGGAGAAGAGGATCACCAAGAAGAGCCTGAAGGGCCTCGACTTCAGCCCGATCAAGAAGGACGTGGAGCACGCGTTCGACCTGGCCATGAGGGGAGAATACCTGAAGGCCATGGAGGTCAACTCGAGGGCGTACGCGAGAGTACTCGACGTCTCGGAGGACATCGCCCAACTCGCGAGGAAGAAGGGGGCGCTGGCGGCGGGCATATCAGGTACTGGGCCTGCGACCGTCGCTGTGTGCAACAGAACCGAGATGGGGGACGTGCTCCAGGCGCTCCAGAAAGAGGAAGGGACGGTCCTGAAGGCCAAGGTGAACGATGTCTCCGCGAGGGAGGTGGTCCCACGGCTATTGTAGTCAGGTCCTCAACGGCGAAAGGTACCGTGACCGCGCCTCCGTCCAAGTCGTACACTCACAGGGCGATGGTCCTCGGGGCGCTCACAAGGTCCCAGTTCCATCTGTCCAGCCCGCTCCTGTCGGAGGACACGAAGGCAACCCTGGACGCGCTCTACGCACTCGGGACCGAGTTCACGAGCAACGCCAAGGGCGTGATGATCCATTGCGAAGAGTTCCGCAGGGCGCCGGGCACCATTGACGCAAGGAACTCCGGCACAACCATGAGGCTCATCGCTGGCCTGAGCTCCCTGCTCCCGTTCAGGACGACCCTTACAGGAGACCAGAGCCTCATAAGAAGGCCCATGAGCCCCCTTATCGATGCTCTCACCCAGCTCGGGGCCAAGTGCGAGTACCTCGGCCGGAGGGGGCTCCCGCCGGTGACAATCCAGGGGCCTATAACCAAGCCTCGGTGCGAGGTCGCGGCCGACGTCAGCTCCCAGTTCATCTCATCGCTGCTCATCGCATGTTCGCAGAAGGAAGGCGACACGAGCATCAGGCTCATGGGAGAAACGAGGTCCAGACCTTATGTGGACATCACGATCCAGATGCTGAAGGATTTCGGAGCCGAGGTGGAGGAGAAGGCCGATTCTCTCAGCGTCCGCGGTGCACAGAAGCTCCGGCGGGATTCATACACCGTCCCGGGGGACTACTCATCCGCATCGTTCCCGCTGGCGGCCGCAGCCATCACGGGCGGCGAGGTGACAGTGAGGAACCTCGATATGGACTCCCCGCAGGGTGACCGAGCCATGGTCGACCACCTGAGCGCTTTCGGGGCGTCCGTGACCGTTTTCAGGGATTCTGTCAAGGTGGTGGGCGGGAACCTCGAGGGCACGGAGATTGACGTGAGACACACGCCAGACCTCTTCCCGATTCTAGCCGTCATCGGAGCCGTCTCCAAAGGGCGCACCGTCCTCAAGGGCGGCGAGCATCTGCGGGACAAGGAGAGCAACAGGATAGTCACGACCACCGCTTTTCTGAGGAGCATGGGCGCGAAGGTGACGCCGACATCGGACGGCTGCGAGATCGACGGCGTTGAGAGGCTCCATGGTGCCGCCGTGGATACGGCGGGCGACCACAGGATCCTGATGGCGGCGGCGGTCGCTGGCCTGGTCGCCTCGTCGGAGGTCAGGATCGAGGACAACGATTCGTTCAACGTCTCCTACCCGGGCTTCCTCCGGGACATGCACCAGCTGGGGTGCCGCATGGAGGTGAGGAAGTGAACGAGTTCGGCGTGAAGTACCGCATAGGCATCTTCGGCTCCAGCCATGGACCATGCGTCGGAGCGAAGGTCGAGGGATGCCCAGCGGGCGCGAAGATATCGGAGGCCGTCATCCAGGCGGAGCTCGACAGACGAACCCCGGGAAGATCGCCCGTGTCAACGCCCAGGAAGGAGAGCGACAAACTGGAGATCATATCCGGCATTCACGGGGGAAGGGCGACGGGCGGACCCATAGTCGGCCTCGTCAAGAACCGTGACGTGGACTCATCCGCGTACGAGGCCTTCCTGCGCGTGCCGAGGCCTGGCCACGCGGACTACCCAGCCTCCGTGAAGTACGGGGGCAAGCACGACCACAGAGGCGGAGGCCAGTTTTCGGGCCGCATGACAGCGGGGCTCGTCATCGGAGGCGCGGTCGCGCGTCAGGTCCTGGCCACCAAGCACGTGGTGCTCCTCGCCCAGACGGTTCAAATCGGGAACATCGTGACGACCAAGGAAGTCCCGTTCCAGGATGCGGAGAAGGTGGTGCGGGCCAACTCGGTCGGATGCGCGGACCGCGTGACCGCCGAGCGGATGATCGAGGCCATAGTGAAGGCGCACGAGGAGAAGGACAGCCTCGGCGGCATCGTCAGGTGCACGATACTCGGCCTGCCAGTCGGAGTCGGCGAGCCCTTCTTCGGCTCGATCGAGAGCGTGATGTCAGCGATGATGTTCTCAATACCTGGAGTCAAGGGTGTGGAGTTCGGCTCGGGATTCGGAGCAGCCTCAATGAAAGGCAGCGCCCACAACGACCAGTACTCAGTCTCAAAGGGCAAGATAGTTACCAAGACGAACAACGCGGGCGGGGTGCTCGGAGGCCTGTCCACGGGGATGCCGATAGAGTTCAGGGTTGCGTTCAAGCCGACCTCATCGATAGCGCGGAAGCAGCGGAGCGTCGACATAGTCGACCGCAAGCCGGTCGAGCTCGAGGTCAAGGGGAGGCACGACCCGTGCATAGTCCCCAGGGCAGTGCCCGTGGTGGAGAACTCAGCCGCCGCGGTCATCCTGGACCTCATGCTCCAGGGAGGGTTCTTATGACCAAGAGGGAGCTCGAAGCCCTGAGAGCTGAGATCAGCAGGATCGACTCGGAGATCGTCGACCTGGTGGCTCTGAGGAACGACGTCTCAAGAGAGATAGCATTGGTGAAGCGGAAGGACCGCCTGCCCATCAGGAGCAGCGGCCGCGAGAAGGAGGTGGTCGATGGGTACGTCCGCGCTGGCCGAGCCACGGGCGTGGGTGCCGATGCCGCCTCAAGGATTGCCAGATGCCTCATCTCCGAGTCTGTGAGGACCCAATCGCAGACCGCATCCGACGAGCTCAGGGGCGAGCGCGCCCTGGTTGTCGGAGGCGCCGGCAGGATGGGCGCGTGGATGTGCGGGTTCCTTTCGAATCGCGGGGCGGATGTGAGGATCTGGGATCCGAGGGGAAGACTGCAAGGCTACAGATCAGAGAGGACCCTCTCGGACTTCGCCCGGACAGCAGACCTCATGGTGCTGGCCAGCCCGCTTGGGGCCTGCCCCGAGGAGCTGGACAGGATCGTGGATCTGGCGCCCGAGGGGGTTGTATTCGACATATGCAGCGTCAAGTCGCACATCGCAGGCAGACTCCGCAAGGCCGCGAAGGACGGGGTCCTTGTCACCAGCGCGCACCCGATGTTCGGTCCCGGCGTGGCCTCGCCGAAGGGCAGGAACGTGCTGGTCTGCGGATGCGGATGCGCGAAGGCAGACAGGCTCGTCTCGGGCATCTTCTCATCAGCGGGCGCCAATGTCAGCCGTGTCAGACTCGAACGACACGACGCACTGATGGCATACGTCCTCGGCCTGTCTCACCTCTGCGTCCTCCTCTTCGCCATCTCCGCGAGGCGGTCTGGAATCAAGGCCGAGGAGCTCAGACGAGCCCAAGGGCCTTCCTTCAAGAAACTCTCGAGGATGGCGTATGAGTTGTCGAACGAGAGCCGGAGGGTTTATCATGACATTCAATCACTCAACCCGAACACCAGAGGGATGGTCGAGTCCATGGAGGCGGCACTGACGGAGCTCAGGCAGGCCGCTCTTGCGGACGAGCCCGCCCGGTTCGGGAAGATCATGGACTCAAACAGGGACTACCTAGAGGTGAGATAGGATGGCGAAGAGGAAGGCGGCGATACTCGGATCGAGCGGAATGATAGGGCAGAGGTTCGCCCACATGCTGGACAGGCATCCCTACTTCGACGTGGTCGCCTACTGCGCCTCCGACCGTTCTGAAGGCAAGAGGCTGGGCGAACTCTGGAGACTCAGCGACATAGAGTTGGACCCGAGGCTCGGGAAGGAGGTCATCCAGGCCACGAATCCGAACGCCCTCGTGAAGGAAGGCGTCGAGGTAGTCTTCAGCGGGCTGCCGTCCGAAGTCGCAGGCCCGATAGAGGACGACTGCGCTGAGCACGGAATGGGAGTGTTCTCGAACGCAGCCTCTCACAGGATGGAGCCTGATACCCCTATCCTGCTGCCCGAGGTCAACCCGGAGCACCTCGCGGCGCTGGAAGTCCAGAAGAAGAGGAGGAAGAAGCACGGGTTCGTGTGCACGAACGCGAACTGTTCGGTCACGGGGCTCGCGCTCGGGCTCAAGCCCCTCGTGGACGCGTACGGTTTCACGGACGTGAACGTCGCGACCTACCAGGCGCTCTCAGGAGCCGGTCATCCAGGCGTCCCGTCGCTCGACATCTTGGGGAACGTTCTCCCGTACATAAAGAACGAAGAAGAGAAGATGACCGTCGAGGGGAAGAAGATCCTAGGTGCATACCAGAAAGGACGATTCGTCGATTCACCGGTGACTATACAGGCGTGCTGCGCCCGAGTCCACGTAAGGGACGGACATCTCGAGGCCGTGTTCATCGCGGGAGATGACATACCGGATCGAGAGGACATCGAGAAGACCCTTGCCGGATTCAAGGCGCGGCCGCAGAAGCTGCATCTCCCGAGCGCGCCCGAACGGCCCATCATCGTCATGGAGCAGCCCAACAGGCCCCAGCCCAAGCTGGATTCCTACGCCGGCACTCCGGCGAGGGCCAGAGGCATGGCGGTATCGATAGGAAGGATCAGGGCGGAGAGGAACTGCCTCAGGTTCTACCTGCTGTCCCATAACACGATAAGGGGAGGCGCGGGCGGCTCGGTGCTGAACGCAGAGCTGGCGTACAAGGAGGGAATAATCTGAGCGCGAAACAGGAACCGAAGAAGGAGAAGCCCATCTCGAAGAGCTACGAGGAGATAAGAAGGAAGATCGCTAGCGGCGAGGTGGTGGTCATGACTGCCGAGGAGTTCAAGCAGTACGTGAAGTCCAACGGCGTCAAGAAGGCGGCCAAAGAAGTGGACGTCGTGACCACGGGAACCTTCGGCGCCATGTGTTCCTCAGGCGCATACTTCAACTTCGGCCACTCCGACCCGCCGATCAAGATGCAGAAGGTCTGGCTGGACGGCGTCCAGGCATACGCCGGCCTCGCCGCGGTCGATGCGTACCTTGGGGCCACCGAGCTCGACGAGGCGAACAACATGATGCACGGCGGAGCGCATGTCATAGAGGACCTCGTCAAGGGCAAGGCGGTCCGGCTGAGGGCGACCTCGTACGGCACCGACTGCTATCCGAGGAAGGAGATAGACACCTTCGTCAGCCTGAAGACGGTCAACCAGGCGGTCCTGATGAACATACGCAACTGCTACCAGAACTACGCAGTGGCCACGAACTCGTCAGCGAGGACGCTGTACACGTACATGGGCAAGCTTCTGCCCGACTACGGGAACGCGACCTTCTGCAGCGCCGGCGAGCTGTCCCCGCTCCTGAACGACCCGTTCTACAGGTCGATCGGGATAGGCACTAGGATCTTCCTCGGAGGCGCCCAGGGGTTCGTTGTCTGGGAGGGCACGCAGTTCAACCCGGGAGTCCCGAGAACGCCTGACGGGGTGCCGAAGCGCGCAGCGGGCTCGCTCGCCGTGATAGGGGACCTCAAGCAGATGTCCCCCGACTTCATCAGGGGTCTCACGTTCACAAGATACGGGACCTCGCTCGGAGTCGGCATTGGCGTCCCGATACCCATCCTCGACGAGGAGATGGCCAAGGCGTGCGCCGTGACGAACGACCAGATATTCGCCGGCATCTTCGACTACAGCCAACAGACCCGGTCGAGGACCGTCCTGAGAGAGGTCAGCTACAGCGAGCTCAGGTCAGGGGAGATCGAGATCAAGGGGAAGCACGTCCCGACCTCATCCCTGTCGAGCCTGTACAAGGCGAAGCAGATAGCCTCGAACCTGAAGAGCCAGATTCAGAAGGGGCAGTTCATGCTGGAGAAGCCCGTGCAGAACTTCGCACTGGACAGGGTCTTCAAACCGCTCGATGTCCGGACAGAGAAGGAGGCGATGTGAGTGAAGACCAAGGTGGTTCTCAACTTCAGTCCCGAGGCGGCGAACACGCCCATCACGCACAATCTCATCATGAAGCACGGTCTGATGGTCAACATCCTGCGTGCTGAGATAGACGAGATCGGCGGCAAGATGGTGCTGGAGCTCTCAGGAAAGGCCGACGACATAAGGAAGGGCATCGACTACCTGAAGGCGAGCGGAGTCGGCGTGCGCCCAATCAAGGAGGGCGTGCGCCGGGACGACGAGCTCTGCACGCACTGCGGGATGTGCGTCTCGATCTGCCCGACCAAGGCGTTGGCATTCGATCCCAAGACGGGCAAGGTCACATTCACGGAGGAGAAGTGCGTCGCATGCGGAGTATGCATCGACGCCTGCCCTCCGAGGGCGATGGAAATCCTGATATGAACGAGTTCGTGCACGCGAAGGTGGAGATAGGTGAGACCGCGGCGACCATCGCTGCGGAACGGCGGTTCCTAGCGGACGCTGTGACCGCCATCAAGGCCGCGAGGGCCCAGGTCGAGAGGAAGGTGAGGCAGGACAGGTTCTTCCTCACGACCCTCGAACCGTACGAGCCAAACGCGTATGACGGACGCGTCGTCAAGCGGATGTGCGAGGCCACGACCAAGACGGGGGTCGGGCCGATGGCGGCGGTCGCGGGCGCGGTCGCCGCGGAGGCCGTCGAGGCGATGGTTCGAGCCGGTTGTTCCCACGGCTGGGTGGACAACGGCGGCGACGTCGCGCTGAAGCTCGACAGCGCGATAACTCTGGAGGTATTCTCCGACCCGGATTCTGGGAAGGCTTTCGGCTTCGGACTTGGGCCGACCAAGGGAACGATAGGCATCTGCTCCTCCAGCGGCAGACTGGGCCATTCGATTAGCTTCGGTGATTCCGACGTCGTGGTGGCGATTGCAGAGGATGCGGTCCTCGCAGACGCCCTTGCGACAGCGATAGGCAACAGAGTGACAGACCGTGAGTCTCTGAGGACTTGCTTCGACCCCTTCAAGGCAATCCGTGGCGCTTTCGGCTTCCTGGCGATGCTCGACGGGGAGGTCTCTGTGTTTGGGGAGGTGCCTGATCTCGTGGAGGTCGAGCACAACGCGGACCGGCTCACGGTGCACAGCAGGATGTCATCAGACAAATACACTGGCTCTGGAAGGGCAGCTTCGGGGTGAAAGCTTGAAGATCATGAAGTTTGGAGGGACTTGCCTCGGAACGGAGGACACCCTCAGCAAGGTTTCGAAGGTAGTGAAGAGCGAGACTGAACAGAAGATCGTGGTTGTGTCAGCGGCCTCGGGCGTCACGAACTCGATCAAGGAATTCGTCTCCAAGCAGAGGCATGAGAAGGAGATTGACGATTTCATCGCGACCCAGAAGATGAGACACCTCGACATGCTCCCCAAGAAGGACGGGCAGAAGAGGAAGGAGGCCATCGAGCAGATAGATGCTAAGCTGACCAAGTTCGAGAGGCTGCTCTACGGCGTCACCTACACTGAGGAGCTCACCCCCAGGACGAACGACCTCATACTCAGCTTCGGAGAGCGGCTCTCCGCTGTAGTTGTGGCCGCGAGGCTGGGGCACGACGGGATCGACGCGGTGCCCATGGAGACCGACGCTCTCGGGATGATCACGAACGAGCAGCACGGGAACGCCGTCGCAATCCTGGACAAGTGCGAGAAGAACATGGGCACCTCTCTGCTGGCCACGCTCAAGAGGGGCATGACGCCCGTGGTAACGGGGTTCTTCGGCATAACCGAGAGCGGCCACGTGACCACGGTGGGCAGGAGCGGCACGGACTACACGGCCGCGGTCGTCGCGTACTCCACGGAGGCGAAGCCCGTGGAGATCTGGAAGGAAGTGGACGGATTCATGAGCGCTGACCCGAAGCTGGTGAAGGACGCGTTCCTACTCGAGAGGCTCTCGTACGAGGAGGCGGCGGAGCTGGCGTACTTCGGGGCGCAGGTGCTGCACCCGCGGGCGGTCCATCCAGCCAGAATCAAAGGGATAGACATAGTGATCAAGAACCTGTTTAAGCCGGAGTCGCCCGGGACCGTCATCGGGAAGAGCAGACACGTCAGGAAGGACGTCATCAAGAGCGTCTCATACATGCCCAACGTGGCAACCCTGAAGGTGTACGACACGGGCGCGGGGTACAAGTCCGGATTCCTCGCGGACATCACGGAGTCTCTCCACAAGGCGAACATCAACATCTTCTCCGCGACGACCTCCCAGACCTGCGCTGCGGTGCTCATAGACGAGGCGGACATTCCGAGCGCCCGCAAGGCGATCAAGGCGATCATCGGCTCCGTGGGCGAGAACTTCGAGGTGAACCCGGGCGTTGCGCTGATCTGCACCGTAGGCGAGGGGTTCGGAGAGACCAAGGGCGTCGCTGCCAGGGTATTCAACGCAGTCGCCCAGAAGAGTGTCAACGTGGACCTGATCTCGGCCGGCGCCTCGATGGTAGCATATCACTTCACAGTCGAACGCAGGGACCTGAAGAACGCGATAGTGGCCATCCATGACGAGTTCTACGGGAAGCACCTGCACGAGTCCACTTCGGACGGCCCGGTCTCCTAGGTGACCCTGACAAAGGTGGAGTTGTAGGCCGAGTTGCCCCCGTACTTCTGAACGAAGTCCGTCGTCAGGAAGTTGACGTTGGACCCTCCTGAGAGCGAAGGCCACAATGCGGAATACGTCAGCACCACCTTCCTAGGCACCGATTCTGATATCTCCGCCTTGACGGCCCACTCGCCAAACTCGTTCGCGAGGGTCACCACCGCTCCGGCCTCGATGCCTTCCTCCTGCGCGTCCTTCTTGTTGAAGTAGGCAACGGGCTGAATCTCTGGCCTCATCTGATGGTACTGGGACCGGACAAGCAGCTTGTGCACAGGAGAGATGAGCTGGTATGGGAGCTTGGCCTGGACTTCGACGTGCGACGGCAGGCTTCCCAGGCCTTCCTCGGCCGCCTTCGCGGAGAACGCCTCGATCTTCCTGGTCGGGGTAGAGAACACGCGCCTGTTCGGGACCCTGAACCTCAGGTAGCCCTTCTTCCTCAGGTCCTCGTACCTGCCCTCAACGGTCTTGCTCCGCGCGATGAGGTTGAACGCGACCTTCTCGTCCTCCTCATAGAGTTCACGCGCGTTTAGGCCCATCGCCCTGGCGAGCGAGCGGAAGGTCTCGCTGTTCGACCGCGCCTCGCCAAGGGGTTCGATGGCCTTCTCATTCAAGGACAGATACTGATGGAAATACGAGGCGTGGAGGTCGAAGTGCTCGAATGTCGTCGTCGCCGGGAGGACGATGTCCGCGTACAGCGCCGTGTCCGTCATGAAGAGGTCATGGACCACAGTGAAGACTTCCTCGCTGGAGAATCCCTTCCTCAGGAGGTTCTGGTTGGGCAGCGTGGCCAACGGGTTAGAGTTGTAGACGAACATCATCTTGATCCTGCCTGTCTCAAGGGTCCTGCCGATGTCGACCATGTTGTGATAGACCTTCCGCCTGGAGGTCAGGTTCCAGCCCTCGAGGTACTGCCGGTCGAAGTCGTCCAGGTCGGTTGAGTAGAAGAACCCGCGGTTCTCGCCTATGAGCGCCGGGAGGAGGCTGATCGCCCTGATCATCTCGCCCCCGTTCCTGTTCCTCTGCATGCCGTAGCCCATCATGATGCAGTTTGGCCTGAGCGAGACGTAGTCCGCGATGAAGTCCTCCATCTCCCTGGTCTTCAGGCCCGTGATCCTCGCCATCGCGTTGAGATCGTACTTCTTGGACACCTCGACCAGGCGGTCGAAGCCAGTGACGTTCTTTGCGACATAGTCCTCGTGATAGAGCCTGTTCTCCACTATGTGGTTGATGCAGCCCAGCGCCATGGCGGCGTCCGTCGTTGGTTTTATCTGGAGATGGGTTCCGATCTCCGCCGTGGGAGTCTTGATCGGGTCGATGACGTAGATCTTCCTGCCGCGCTTCTGGATCTTCTTGAGTATCTCGAAGCCGTGAGGGCTGCTCCAGGCCGGGTTCATCCCCCAGACCACGACCAGCCTGCACTCCTCGATCTCATCTGGGAGCATGCCCAGGTTGGAGCCGTAGACGATCTCGAGGGCTTTGTCTCCCGCTCTAGAGCACACCGTGTGCGTTATCCTTGACGCTCCGATCGCGTTGAAGAACCTGCTCGGGAAATACCTCTGTATGAACCCCATCGTGCCGGCGTAGTCGAACTGGAGTATCGATTCCGTTCCGAACTTCGCGGATCTCGCCTTCATCTGTTCCGAGATCTCGTCCAAAGCGTCGTCCCAGGTTATCTTCTTGAACTTGCCCTCGCCCTTCTTGCCGTCCCGCCTCATGGGGTAGAGCAGGCGCTGCTTCGAGTATGTGTACGGTATGAGACCCTGCCCCTTCGGGCACAGAAAACCCTGGGTGAATGGTTGCTTCTTGTTGGCCTCAATCCCGTGAATCTTGCCGTTCCTTACGCGCGTGATGATCGAGCATGTGTCGTAGCAGTCCCGGGGACAGGTGTTGAAGGTGTACAACTCGGGCACTCCTGGGGACGGAGACGGCCTTGATGCATCCCTGTGTAAGCGGAAGAGCCTACGGAGATTTATAGGTATCCTGGCCAGCTTCGCATGTCTTAACCGGCCACGCTCGACGCTTCGCCGCTACGTGTCCGTCCCCTCTGTGGCCCTTCCTGCAACCGCCTCATCCGACCCAGGTCGCGCCAGTGCCGATCTTCTCGGACGTCGGTTCGTAGAGTAGCCAGGCCTCGTAGGTTGCACCTGAAGCGAACGTAGCCGAGAAGACGAAATAGTCGCTGCCTGAGACGCACCCATTGCCTGCCAAATCGGTCACGCTGCAGTACACCGATAGCGATCCGCATGTACGGTATCCATAGCTGGCCGTCGCGCCCGGACCGGTACTGAGATCGTCCTCGTCTGGCTGCCATGTCGCGAAGCTGATGCCATCCGTCAACTGAATCGTGACGTCGTCCCACGACACGTCAGGATCGGTTATCGCGATGATCGTGACCTTGTGACCGTCCAGGACGGTCTGATCCGAGTAGGTGGCCACCGGGGTCATCTGGAAGTCACCATTCGAACCAAAGCCAAGAACCATCACATACAGCAGGGCCGCCAATCCCACGTTCACCAGCATCGCTATGACACCGATGATGATGCACATCTTGCCAACGTGCTTCGACTGTGGGTCGGGCCTGGTGTAGAACACGATGCCGATTATGAACCCAGCGAGCGGTATCAGGAACGACACGACGTAGAGGAGTATCTTCATCCCGCCGCTGATCTCGGCCTTAGGTACCTGAGGCATTGCCGGCACTCGGTAGTCGTGCCCGCAGTAGGGGCACACGTTCACGTCGAAGCCGATCGACCGGCCGCACGATACGCAATGCCTTCCCTGCGAAGTGTCGTCCAATGACTTCCCGCAGGCGTTGCACTTGCTAAGCCAGTCCGCATTATCCGTCCCACAATGAGGGCACTTCAAAGCCATTCCCCAGCGTAGGAGCGCTCTGGGGAGTCTTAATCCTGTCTACAGAATCCCGCGGCGGACCCTATGGCAACGGGCTGCCCCACCGATCCATGTGGAATAGCTCCGACAGCTTCTTCCGACGCCTGGCCGGAGGGGCCTGCGCGGGGAATCCAAGGGTGAGGCAAATCGGGACGGCCCTCTCCTTCGGGATGCCTAGTATCTCCTTGACCATGGCCTCGTCGAAATCCCCTATCCAGCACGTGCCAAGGCCCTTCTCGACTGCGTAGAGCGTTAGGTGATCGAGGGCGATCGTCATGTCAATCGCAGAGTAGTGAGCACCTGGTTCTGCCACGCCCACGAGGTACGCAGAGCACTCCCCCACGAACCTCTGGTTCCCCGATGCCGGGACGAGCTTCCGGAGGAGCTCCTTGTCCGTGATGACGATGATGCTCCATTTCTGGGCGTTGTTCGCCGACGGCGCGAGTCGGGCGGACTCGAGCAGGTTGTCCAGCAGTTCCTTCGGGATGGGCTTGTCCTCGTATTTCCTGATGCTCTTCCGTGCCTGTATTGCAGCCATCACGTCCATGCGATCACCTACTTGACTAACTCTCCTATCACTCTGTACTCGCCCCAGTACAACATCATTTCAGCCTTGTCGTACGAAGGGTCCTTCCTCGCAGCCACGATCTCGCCTATGAACCATGTGTGGTCCCCGGCGTCTAGCTCCTTGACCTTGACGCACTCGATGTTGACCGGACACTCCTCAATCAGCGGGGAGGAGATCCTCTCCGCCTTCTCCCGGGTGAGTCCGGCTGCCTCGAACTTGTCACACCGTCGTCCTGACTTCGAACCGCATATCTCAGTGGCCTTGAGCAACGTCCTGGTGGGTACGTTCACCGCGAAGTCCTTGCTCTCCTTGAAGAGCCCGTGGCTGAACCGTTTCGGCCCGATGCCTACGCCGATGTACGGCGGCCGAAACGAGAACACGTGGCACATGGCCAGCGTTATGATGTTGTCCTTCTGTCCACCGACCGAAGCGAGGACGACTGGAAAACCGGTGAAACAGTCCTCAGCGTCATCCGCCGTGATCTTCTGCTTCATAGAGGTTCACCCCGGAGAGCGACTGCACATCCATTTGTGCGGACTTTCATTCTCCCAAGAGTCTCTTGTACTCCTGAGCGCCCATCAGGCCTGAGAGTTCGTCGGGATTGCTCATCTCGACTGCCGCTATCCAGCCCTGGCCATAGGGATCCTTGTTGAGGAGCTCCGGAGAATCCACCAACTTTCCGTTGGTCTCCTTGACGGTCCCAGAAACGGGAGAGAACACCTCGGAGACGGTCTTGACCGATTCCACGTTCCCCAGTACCTCTCCGACCTTGACCTCCTTGTCCGCCGCCGGGAGCTCGACGAAGACTATCTCTGTCAGCTCCGTCTGAGCGTGGTCGGTTATCCCGATGCGCGCAAGACTGCCTTCGACCTTCACCCACTCATGATCCTTCGTGTACTTTAGATCCGGAAGCACAACAGACATGCCTGGCCTCCCGCCTCTCCGCGGGATACCCTTCTCCGAATTTATATCTTCTCTTCTCATGGTTCGGGCCCTCCGCGGGGCCTTGCTTGTGGATCGAGAGCCAGGCGGCCCACAGCAAGGATTATCTATTGTCAACAGGATGTGCGCGAAAGGGTGAGATGTTTGGCAGATGAACAGGCAATCAAGTTCCTGGAAGAGTTGACCAACTGCTTCGGACCCTCTGGTTTCGAGAGGGAGCCTGCAAGGATAGTCAAGAACTACGTGAGCAGGTACTCCGATGATGTGTACACGGACAAGCTGGGTTCCCTCATGTTCAAGAAGAAGGGGACCTCAGATAAGCCAGTCATTCTGCTGCCTGGCCATGTCGACGAGGTGGGGTTCATCATCTCATCGGTCAACAAGCTAGGGTTCCTGACCTTCAACCCGCTGGGCGGATGGTTCGACCAGGTCCTGCTCGGGCAGCGCGTGCTCGTGAAGACGGAGAAGGGCCTGATACCTGGCATCATTGCCGCGAAGCCTCCGCACCTGCTGCCGGCCGAGGAGAGGAGCAAGGTCGTGGTCAAGGAGAAGATGTTCATAGACATCGGCGCGTCGAACGAGGACGAGGCCAAGGCGATGGGGGTCCGGATAGGCAACCCAGTCATACCCGACTCGTGCTTCTCGACGATGCAGAAGAAGCTGTTCAAGGACGGCAAGAAGAAGGGCACAGACACGATCGCCATAGGGAAGGCGTTCGACGACAGGATCGGCACATGGACCGCTGCCGAGGTCGTGCGCGTACTGTCCGAGAAGAAGCTGAAGCACCCCAATACCGTGATAGGAGCCGCGACGACCCAGGAGGAGGTCGGCCTGAGAGGAGCGAGGACCACCGCGTACATGGTGAAGCCGGATGTGTGCCTCACGCTCGAGGTCGACATCGCTGGGGATGTCCCTGGCATCGAGCCGAACGAGGCCCCGACGAAGATGGGGCTCGGGCCGTCCGTGACGACGTACGACAGCTCGATGATACCGAACCAGGAACTGGTCGAGTTCGTGATCAAGACTGCAGACGCGGCGAAGATACCGTTTCAGCTTAGCCAGATCGCACGGGGCGGCACAGATGCGGGGGCGATCCACATCGCGAACGCCGGATGCCCGAGCGTTGTCATCGGCGTCCCGACGAGGCACATCCATTCGCACGTGGGCCTGATCAGCATGTCGGACGCGGACAACTGCGTGAGACTCATACTGGAACTCGTGAAGAGGTTGGACGACAAGACGGTGAAGCGGTTCACCGAGGTCTGAGCGAGAGAGGGTGTCGATGTCCTACGCGCTCGACTCGGGGCTCGTCAGGGACCTCGCCGAGGCCAGAGCGGCCGTTGCCAGGCACGGCATAGTGATTGCGAGATCCATAGAGACGGACCTCGTGCCGGCGATCATGGCCGAGGCTCGCGCCTCCCTGGAAGCGTCCCCGAGGAAGCTGGCTGCGCTCGACGAGGATGGCCTGGACCGCCTCATGGAGAAGATCAGGAAGACCTCCAGGAAATCCGCAGATGAGCTTCAGGACGTCTACATCCGGTGGCTGACCAAGCTCGGGGCCGGCAGCCCCGACAACGTGCTGGACGACCTCGAAGGCGTGGGCCAACTCTTCAAGTGGGAAAGGATAGGCAAGGCGGCGGAGCCCGCATCGCAGCTGCTCGTGGAGAACGGTTTTCGAGGAATAGAACTCGCAGGTCCCGATGACATATCCGACAGCCTGAAGGTCGAGCTCGAGGAGCGATGGCCGCCAGCGTTCGACAGACTGTGCGGACTGCTGGCCAAGGTAGCCGAGGAGTCCAGAAGGCTCGAGCCGGAGGCCGCGGTCCCGGCCAGGGCCGCGAAGAAGAGACCCGCCAAGAAGAGGTAGACCCCGTGGCCGTACTTTCTGACACAGATATCTTGGAGCATCTTGCGAACGGGTCGCTGAAGATAGAAGGGTTCGTCGAGAGGAACCTCACCCCGAATGGCTACGACGTCACGATCGAGGAGATTTGGATACCATCCACCGATGCGAGGTTCAAGGAAGGTACCGCAACGATTCCCGGAGGACGGTGGTTCGTC
>JALOTQ010000105.1 GCA_025457815.1 Thermoplasmata archaeon | reverse complement strand
TGGCGAGCATGGCCTTGTACCTGAACTCCATGTACTGGTCCGGCTTCACGAGCGACCCGAAGCCCATGGCCTTGCCGACCTCGATCTTGTACTCCGGGGTGTAGGCCGGGAGGAATGAATCGACCAGTTCCTGGCTCGGCACGTCGACCGGCTCCTCAGTATGTGACAGGATGAACGCATCCTCGATGACCATCGCCGGAAGCATGACCCCCTGGCTCTCGCATATCTTGTACGCCATGATGATCGTGTCCAGGACCTCCTGGTTGCTCGCGCAGAAGAACTCCAGCCAGCCCGTGTCCCTCTGGGCTATCGAGTCCATGTGGTCCACCCATACGCTCCATGGAGGGGCCATGGCCCTGCTCACGTTCGTCATCACGACCGGAAGCCTTGCCCCCGAGGCCCACATGAGGACCTCGTGCATGAGCGTGAGCCCGTGCGAGCTCGTCGCCGTGTACGTGCGCGCGCCCGCGGTCTGGGCGGCTATGCAGGCGGCCATCGCGCTGTGCTCGCTCTCGACTGGGATGAACTTCGCCTTCAGCTCGCCCGTGGTCACGAACTCCGCCAGCTTCTCGACGATGGAAGTCTGAGGCGTGATCGGATACGCCGCTATCACCTCCGCCCGCGCGAGCTTCGCCCCGTAGGCGGACGCGTAGTTGCCCGTCATGACCATCCTCATTGCTCTCCCTCCTTGACCATGAGTATGCACTTCGCGGGACACTCGAAGGCGCATATCCCGCAGCCCTTGCAGTACTGGAGATTGATGACTGGCTCGCCGTCCACGAGAGTTATCGCCGAGTCCGGACAGAACTTCCAACAGAGGGTGCACTTCTTGCACTTGCTCTTGTCCACCACTGGCCTTATGACACGCCAGTAACCAGTGAGATTGACCGTGCTCGGCTCGTTTGAGATCGGCGTGAGCGGGAGTTCTTGATAGCTCTTCGTCACATCGCCACCTCCCTGGTCTTCTCGTAGGCCTCCTTGGCGGCGGCGACGTTCTCCTCCTCCTTAATCGGGGCAGACTCCCTGATGCTCTCGAGAATCGGCTCCAGCGCTACGGTCTCGCAGATCTTGGCAAACCCGCCCATGATGGCCGTGTTCACTATCGGCGTGGCGGGAGACCCGATGCCGTGTGACGCCGCTATTGAGGTCGCGTCTATCACGAAATACTTGAACTTCGGCGGCAGGTTCGGCAGCTTCTTCCCCTCAGGGTAGTTGATGAGCACCTTGCCGTCCGGCTTCAGGCCTTCCAGGACATCGACTCCCCTCAGAAGGGAGCTGTCCAGCACGACCACGTAGTCGGGCTCGTAGATGCTCGATTTGATCCTTATGGGCTTGCTGTCGATTCGTGCGAAGGCTGTTACTGGAGCGCCTCTGCGCTCCACGCCGAAGAACGGGAACGCTGAGACCTCAAAACCCATCCTGAAGGCCGCCTTCGCCAGGACCTCGGAGGCGATGACAACACCCTGGCCACCCCTCCCGTGAAACCTGACTTCAATCACTGGGCCACCAGTTGACGTGATAACCTGTCTAGCGTATTAAGTATTGACCGTGCTACCAGCCTGGGAAACGAACCTTGGCGGGACGCTCAGTTACATATCCTGAATGCGATTATCATTCGTGAAGAAATCGTTCCATTCGCTTCACGCCCGAGCGTTCTGTCACACGACCGAGGATCGGGAGAGAGTGCTGAAGGCCATGACCAGCGTCCTCGGGCACGTGGACACCGAAACCCTCCGCACCGAGGGACATTTCGGGAACCCAATGGAGATCCTGCAGGCTTCAGTCGAAGATAGGGCCCTCATCACGGACTTCTTCAGGAGGCTGAGCCCACAGCACCGGGAATCGATCGCGAACTCGCTCGCGACCAGGATCGACGAGGGGTGCAACCTTTTCATCAGGGTCGATAAGCAGGCAGCGTACCTCGGAGAGGTTAAGATGGCCGCCGCGGGCGATGTGATCTCCGTCAGGGTGAAAGTAAATGCCTTCCCCGCGAGGCGTGAGGTCGCGCAGGTGATTGTGAAGGAGTTCCTCGAGGAACTCCGGACCAGTTCAGACGCCGTCTAGGGCAGGATTTGGCTCTCACCCCCGGTCGATTCCTTATTATAATGATGAGATATCTGCGATGTGCCACATGCAGGGGTAGCCAAGACTGGCCAACGGCGCAAGGCTTAGGACCTTGTCCAGAAGTGGTTCCGCGGTTCAAATCCGCGCCCCTGCACTCAGCCATGCCATCTTTGCGTCGGCACAGCAAGGAGAGAATGCCTTGGACCATCGCAGCGAAGCGGTGAGGCCATCACCGAGAATGGGACTTCCGGAGATCATGCTCGCGTTGGCTGTATTCTCCATCTCCCCTTTCGTCATCGTCTTTCTGCTCGTCGACACCGGATACTATCTCGCGTTCTTCTGGTTCGGGCCTCCGCTCCTGACGTTCGCGTTTTCGCTGACCTACCTGTTGGCGATCGCGCCCCGCATGCTCGTGAAGTCTATCCGAGCCAGGAACCTGGGAAGACACGGGATGGCGCACAGCATTTACTTGCTGGCCCTAGCGGCTTACGGCGTGGCTTTCACACTGACCGTGGACAGGCCGGGCGTCGCCCCATTCCTTCTGTTCCTCGGCTTCATACCGTTCCAGGCAGCCGGAGTCCTTGCGGTGACGATTGCGACCCAGGAAGAGCAAAACCCTGAGCTTCGCAGATTCCGAATTGGGCTGGCATCCCTACAACTTCTCTGCGCCTTGCCATGGCCATTCGTCCTGATGGCCACCCTCCCTTGACCGCGCGTCACCGAGCCTGGGCGTCTTTGCCCTTGCCGGTGAAGCGGTCACAGCCGGCATCGTACTCCTCTGCGGACAGCCACTTCCTGTAGATGCCCTCAGGGAAGCACCCACGCTGACTCCCTTTCTGAACGAAGTGAGTGCAGTATCGGCACGTCCTCTTGGAGCGCTTCCTGAGGGATGCCAGAACCAGAAGTTCTTCCCGGGTGTACGAGCCGGAATCGGCCACGGGTGCGAATGACCTACGAGACTAATGTTCCTTGCCACTGTCCCCAGCTCGAACATAAATACCCCTTGGCCAATCTGCAGGACCGTGAAGTATCTCTACTGCCCGAAGTGCAAGGAATTGAGGGTGAAGGCATGGTACCAGTTCAATGAACGATGCTCCCGATGCAATTCGGACGCCACCGTCATCCCCATCCCAAACAGCTGGATGACCTATGTCACCTACGTCCTCTATGTGCTCGTCCCAGCTCTGGTCGCCCTTCACCTAACCTACGACGATGACACACTGATCTGGCTCGCGGTGTTGGCGCTGGCCGTCCTCTTCGTGGTCGCGTTCGCCGACCTCTCGCGCGGCAGTAAATATGCCAAGAGCAAGATAAAAATAACTGACTCAGACGCCGGGGACTTCCGCAGGAGAGGCTGGAACTAGCGTCAGAACGACCAGGATCTCGTCCCCGGTCGACGACGGAATCCACGCAGAGCCCGCATAGACCTCCGAGGAGCGCCCCATCACCCGGGGAATTCCGAACAACGGTTGATCCAGCCCTCTAGATTCGTTCGTCACAATCACGCACGGATCGAACCCATGAGGACTCAGCCTGACCAGAGTGTCATGGATGACTTCGTTCATAGATAGGAAGGGTTCGATGGTCCCTCCTTCGATGAGAACGCCCGCTTCGACGGATAGACAGAACGCGAAGGTCTCCTTGCCCGTGACGGTGAGAGGTTCTTCCAGCGCGACCTCGAATGTCTGAGAGACGGAAGCTTGGAGAAACGCGACCAGGATCTCGTTCGCATCGATCTGAACGGATCTTCCTGCGACGGTGCCCGGCGAATTGATCGAGAAGGACATGACGATGCTCGACAAGAGTATTGCGGCAGCGAAGAAGACCATGGCATCCATCAAGGCCAGCTGGCCCTCGTTCCGTCGCGCGAGCCTACCAGACAATGACCCTAGCCTCCACTATCACGATTCTAGACCATGGGTCGATCGCGTTCACCAGCCTGATGGACGCGGATGCGTCCGTCGAGATGGGCTTCCCGTCGCTCACATACTGAAGGAGCCACTCCAGGGAAGGATAGATTTCGACGATAGACACGGCGTACCCGATTGCCTTCGGCAATCCCATCGCGAGCCGAGAGATGTTGAGCACTCTCAGCTTGTCGACAGACGGATAGCCGCCGCCTTCCACCTGGAGCGCCGCCTCGACCAGCCTGTCAACGAACCTCTGAGCGATCTCATCGAGCTCCCGAACAGACTGCTCGTCGGCAATCTGGCCAGATGACCAGACAGAAGCTGAGACGATTGCGGCGACTCCGCAGAGCACTAGGACGAGCACGGGCAGGTCCTCGAAGAATCCTCCGACCGCAGCGTCGTCATGGCGCATGTGTCACGGAGACTTGTCCGGGCTCTCCTTTCTCACGCCTACATGTAGCATACGACCGCGGCGACGCTAAATGAGGACTCAATGGCCATCGCGGGCGCATGAGGAGAAGTCCGGGGCCGACCAAGAGGCTCATTCCCAGCATGAGCTCGGACAAGCCGTGCCCTCATCGGTACGCGCAGGAAGAAGGACTGCAGCTGGAGGTGGATTGTCTCGAGTGCCCGGGTCCACAAGATCTGGGGAACTCCAAGTGCCTCGCAGGGGTCATCAACATCTTGGTCAGCGGTGCGAACCCGGAATCGGTAGTGCTCAGGGGCTACATCCACAAACGCTATCGAGGAGAGGCGTTGGCAGTTGCGTCAAGGACAGCCATGGTTCTCGCGAGGGTGAATCGCACCATACAGTCCAGGGAGCTCCCGTCAGACAGAAGGTGTCGGACATGCCCTGCCAGTATGGAGCAGATGATGATGACTATCAAGCGACGACTGCTGGGAAGACCGGAGGAGTTCCTGGCGAGCCTCGAGCCTATCATGAGCGACATCAGAGGCAGCGCTGCAAGCATAGACTGCCAGAACTGCACGGCGTGTGTGAACCGCGGCCTCGCCGCCAGTCTCGCCGTTTCCGGGCGGAGATAGCATGGCAGAGCGACCTCCGCCCCCGCGAATCACGGCCTCGATGGATTCGCATGAGCCGCCCGGTCCTGTGATCAGATTGCATGCCCCAAGGGGGCACGGTGGCACGCGGCAAGCTAGCATCGAGACAAGGCCATGCTTCGCATCTTCCTGGATAGAGAATCTTGACCTGCTCAGAAAGGAGGTCGTATCCGAATACGCGGTCGCAGGTGTGGATGTGACCATCTGCTCCCCCTCAGACGCGAGCCGCGGAATCTATCTGGTCGATCCCCCCGAATACAAGCTCACTCCGCCCCAGCTCAAATCCCTCGGTGA
>JALOTQ010000104.1 GCA_025457815.1 Thermoplasmata archaeon | reverse complement strand
CCGCACCGACGACGAGAAAGAGCACCAGGAGACCGAACGCCGCGAGGATGCCAGCCAGGACCGGCCCGAAGAAGCCGAACTTGCGGTCCCACCAGCCCAGCGCGTCCTTGCCTATCGCGTCGCCTATGCGCTTTCCCAGGTCGTCGATATCCTTGGCTAGACCCTTCTCGTCAGCCTTCGGGGCCTGCTCGCCGGTCGCGGTCTCCTCAGCTGGTGGCGCGGGGGCCTTGCTGCAAGCCTTCGAATCGTCTGGATTCTCGGTTCCGCACTTGGGACACGCTGCCATCTCCAACTCCCCGAACGTGTGATGGTTCCAAGGGGTATTTCTGAGTTGAGCCTCACAACCTTATGGATTTGGGCAAATGGTAATCCCTGCAGGCATGCTATCGCACAACGACAGAGGAATCACGCAAATGACGGAGAAGGCGATATTCGCAGCTGGATGTTTCTGGGGTGTCGAGGAGACCTTCCGAAGCATCAAGGGAGTGCTGAACACGAGAGTGGGCTACACAGGCGGCACCATGGAAAACCCCACGTACAAAGACGTATGCTCAGAGAGGACACACCATGCCGAGGCAGTCGAGGTCGAATTCGATCCCGCGCAGGTGTCGTACGACGCGCTGCTCGACGCATTCTGGAGCTCGCACGACCCGACGACCCCAAACAGGCAGGGCCCGGATATCGGAGAGCAGTACCGCTCAGCCATCTTCTACCTAGATGAGCGGCAGAGGTCGGCCGCGGAGACTTCGAAGGCCCGGGCGCAGAGCTCCGACAGGTTTCGTGGGAGAGACATCGTGACCCAGATCGTCCCGGCGAGTGTATTCTGGCCTGCGGAGGAGTATCACCAGCAGTACCTCGAGAAGCGGGGGCTGAAACATTGCAGGATATGCTAGCGCAGGAGGCCTGAGACACAATGCCAAAGAAGGTCGAGAAGACAGACGAGCAATGGAGTCGTGAGCTCTCCCCCGAGGCCTACAAGGTCCTTAGGAAGAAGGCGACCGAGAGGCCCTTCACGGGCGAGTATGTTGCCAACAAAGAGGACGGGACCTACAGGTGCGCCGGTTGCGGAGCGGAGCTCTTCGCGTCCGAGACGAAGTTCGACTCGGGCTGCGGCTGGCCGAGCTTCTACGACCCTGTCTCGAAAGACCAGCTGGAGTTCAAGCTAGACATCAGCCATTTCATGACTCGCACCGAAGTCCTGTGCAGCCGGTGCGGAGGGCACCTTGGGCATGTCTTCGACGACGGGCCGGAACCCACCGGGAAACGCTATTGCATCAACTCAGTGTCCCTCAAGTTCGACAAGGGAGCAGACAAGAAGTGATCTCCAATGTGCGGCAGGTTCGCCCTGGCCTACGTGCGCGCGTTCCACACGCGCTTCGAAGTGATTGACCAAGCGGCCAGGGTCGAGCCGAGGTTCAACATCGCGCCCACGCAGACGGTCCCCGTGGTGGTGCGGGAAAGCACGAACAAGGTCGTCGGGATGAGGTGGGGCCTCGTTCCCTTCTGGGCCAAGGACCCGAAGATCGGGAACAGGATGGTCAACGCGAGGGCCGAGTCCGTCGCGACGAAGCCGGCGTTCAGAGCGTCGCTCAAGCGGAGAAGATGCCTCGTGCCCGCAACCGGCTTCTACGAATGGAGACGCTCCGGCAGGACGAAGCAGCCCTACTACATCCAGACGAAGGACGACACGATGTTCGCGTTTGCGGGCATCTACGACAATTGGAGAGACCCCGAGGGCGGAACGCTCCAGTCATTCACCATCATCACGACCAGGGCGAATACCTTCATGTCGAAGATACACGACCGAATGCCAGTGATCCTCAGGAGAGAGCACGAGGCTCTGTGGCTGAGCGACGGGCAGCTCTCAGAGGACGATCTTGGTGATGTTTTGAAGCCATATCCGTCTGGTGAGATGAGAGCACACATGGTCTCAACCGACGTGAACAACCCACGCAACGATTCCGAGAACCTCATCAGACCGCTCGCACGACCCCAATCAAACCTTGAATCGTCCAGGAAGCCCTAGCGCTTGTCATGCTTGGGCCGCACGTTCCCCCTCGCCAAGGAAGCGACAACGCCCACAAGGCACATCGCTGCGAAGGTTGCGAAGGCTGGCTGGAAGGCCTCCATGAATCCCTCCGCGGACTCGACGGTGATCTCCGCGCTTCCGACGTAGACGGCGATGAAGACCGTCGCAATGCCCATGCTGAGGACCTGACCGACGAGCCTCATGGTGCCGACAGTGGATGACGCGATTCCGTACTGCCTCTTCTCGACCGCGCTCATGATGGCGTTCGTGTTCGGCGATGAGAAGAGCGCGAAGCCGAACCCGAGCACTGCCAGATCTGCGACGATGACGATCACATCGCTGCTCGCAGTCAGGAGAGATACTAGGACGAGGCCGAGCGTAGTTATGGCCATCCCCACCGAGGATATCAGACGGGGCTCTATGTAGTCCGACATCCTCCCAGCGAGCGGAGAGAAGGCGGCCATGACTATGGTCTGCGAGACGAGTATCAGGCCGGTGGTCTCGGGACTGAACTCCTTCACATACAGGAGGTAGAGGCTCACGAGGAAGCTGACCGCGAAGGTCGCGCTGTAGTTGATCAGGGCCGCCAGGTTGGAGAACGCGAAGGGTCGGTTGAACCTGAACAGTCGCATGTCCAGCACCGGGCTCTTCGTCCTGCTCTCCAATACCGCGAATGCCGCCACCCCAGCTATCCCCGCGAGAAGGAGGATAGCCCCAGGTATCTCGAGCAGGAATGAGAATCCGACGATCACAGCTGTAAGAGATAGGGCGTAGATGACCGAGCCAGTGAGGTCAAACGATTCACCCTTTGACTCCGCCCAGTCGCCCTTCAGCCGCGTGGACGCGACCCATATTATCAGGGCCGCGATGGGGAGGAGCACGACGAACAGACTCCTCCAACCGAAGAAGGATGTCAGGAAGCCGCCTACGACGGGCCCCGCAGACAGTCCTATGTACGTTATGGAAATCGTGAGCCCGAAGACCTTGCCGCGCTCCTGCGGAGGGTACACCGATGTGAGCAACGCGATCGAAGTCCCGAAAATCATCGCGGACCCGAAACCCTGCATGGTCCTGAACGAAATGAGGGCGAGCGTCGATGGGGCCAGGGCACACAGCAGAGATGCGGCTGAGAATACCCACATCCCGTACAGGAACACCTTCTTCCTTCCACGAATGTCCGCGATCCTGCCGAACGGGACCAGGAAGACCGCGGCGGCGAGCAAGTAGGAGGTTGCCACCCAGGTAAGAGCAAGAGCGCTCATAGAGAACTCATCGGATATCGACCGCAATGCTACAGTGATCGACGATCCCATGAAGGGTGTGAAGAAAGAGCTCAGCATCGCGAGTAGCAATGCGGACCGTCTTTGTTGGGAATCATTCACACGTCTCACCGATGCTGACGCCAGATTAGCCACTCCGGATATCAAGGTTTACGCACTCCCCGAGCCGCTACCCGACAGCGACCGTCGTGGCCGCCAGCGGTTGTTTTATTAGTCCCTTGCCCATCACAGGTGGCGAACGCCATGCCAGAGAAAATCCTGCCGCCAGTGGCAAAGAAGGCGCCGAAGAGGCTGAAGGCGCACGGGGACATCCGTGTCGACGAATACTACTGGATGAAGGGCAGGGGTCACCCTGATGTGTTGAGGTACGTGGAAGCGGAGAACCGCTACACGACGCGGATGATGAAGCACACCGAGCGACTCCAGAAGAGGCTCTTCAAAGAGATGATGGGCAGGATCAGCGAGACCGACAGCTCAGTGCCTCTCAAGGTGGACGAGTACTACTACTACACCAGGACCGTGAAGGGGAAGCAGTACAGGATTCACTGCAGGAAGAAGGGCTCGCTCAAGGCGAAGGAAGAGATCATACTCGATGAGAACGAGGCCGCTGGAAAGAGCGGCTTCTTCGACATCGACTCAGTCAAGGTCAGCCCTGACCACAACCTACTTGTCTATCTGGCCGACAAGAACGGCTCGGAGAGGTTCACGCTGACCGTCAAGGACCTGAGGACCGGCAAGCTCCTGAAGGAGAGGATCGGGAACACCTGTGCCGTGGACTGGGCGAACGACAATCGGACGATATTCTACGCCACGCTCAATGAGGAGTGGAGGGCGGACAAGGTCTTCCGGCACGTTCTCGGCGATGACCCAAAGAAGGACGTGCTCGTGTTCCACGAGAAGGATCCCAAGTTCTACTACCTGCTCCTGAGGAGGACCAAATCGAGCAAGTTCATCCTGATAACAGTGGAGAGCGCGGCCACCTCGGAGGTCCTCTACCTCAGCGCTGACGACCCCCAAGGCAAGTTCAGGGTGATCAAGCCCAGGAAGGAATGGACTGAGTACTTCGTCTCGCACTTCAACGACAAGTTCTTCATAGTCAGCAATGAGAACGCCGTGAACTACAAGATCATGGAGGCCCCCGACACCGACCCTTCGCCGAGGAACTGGAAGGAGATAAGGCCCCACGACAGGAAGGTGTGCATCGACGTCAGCGACCCGGTCGCCTGGATCGAGCCGTTCGAGAACCATCTGGTCGTCTTCGAGAGGGAGAAGGCCCAGGGCAGAGTGAGGGTTCACGACCTGAGAGATGGATCGTCCCACTGCATCGAGTTCCCCGAGAAGATATTCATGGCCTACCCAGTGTTCAACGAGGACCCGAAGTCGAACACCCTCAGGATCAAGTACTACTCGCTGGTCGCACCGAACAGGATCTACGACTATGACCTGAATGGAAAGAAGCTTGTCCTGAAGAAGCAGGACAAGGTGCCGGGACACGATCCCTCGAAGTACGTTCAGGAGAGGATATTCGCACCTGCGAAGGACGGCACGAAGGTACCGATAACGCTCGTCTACCGGAAGGGTCTGAAGAAGGACGGGAGCAACCCCGCATACCTGTACGCCTACGGAGCCTACGGAACCTTCGAATGGGCCAAATCGGATTTCGACCCTGCGCTGTTCGTGCTGCTCGACCGCGGGTTCGTGTACGCGTACGCGCACATCAGAGGAGGAAGCGACATGGGCCGCATGTGGCACCATGAGGGCCGTCTGATGAAGAAGATCAACTCGTTCACGGACTTCGCTGACTGCGCGGAGCACCTGGTCAAGATGAAGTACACATCTCCCGAGAGGCTCGCCATACACGGCAGGAGCGCGGGCGGGCTGCTCATGGGCTCCGTCGTGAACATGCGCCCCGACCTCTTCAGGGCCGTTATCGCT
The DNA here is from genome assembly GCA_025457815.1 of Thermoplasmata archaeon. GTDB lineage: Archaea > Thermoplasmatota > Thermoplasmata > UBA10834 > UBA10834 > COMBO-56-21. Next base: position 323 of record JALOTQ010000104.1, on the reverse strand, counting down.
GAGGTGCCCTTCGTGGACGCGATATCGTCAATGATGGACCCCACGATACCTTTGACCGCCGGGGAGTTCGACGAGTGGGGCAATCCTGCGAAGAAGAAGTTCTACGACTACTTCAAGAAGTACTCGCCCTACGACCGCGTCGAGGCCAAGGACTACCCGAACATGCTCGTGACCGGCAGCCTCAACGACACGAGGGTCCAGTACTGGGAGCCCCTGAAGTGGGTCGCGAAGCTTCGTGAGCTCAAGACGGACAAGAACCTACTCATTCTTCGCATGGGTATGAACGAGGGACACGCGGGCGCCTCGGGACGGTATGACCATCT
>JALOTQ010000014.1 GCA_025457815.1 Thermoplasmata archaeon | reverse complement strand
TGTGGACATACTCGCGCACCCAGGCATGATCTCGCTGGACGACGCTGAGCTCGCGGCCAAGAACAAGGTCTATCTCGAGATATCATGCAGGCGCGGCCACTCACTCGGCAACGGACACGTGGTGGCCATGGCCAGGGAGACGAAGGCAAAGCTGCTGGTGAACACCGATACCCACTCTCCCGAAGACCTGAGCACCATGGCCTTCGCGAACACAGTTGCCCGCGGGTCCGGCTTGGCCCCCGAGGAAGTGCGTGCGGTGCTCGTGGAGAACCCAGAGGCAGTCCTGAAGGGGCTCGGAAGGCTGTAGAGGACCTTGACGGAGATGTTATTCAATCTCCGCACTTTTCTTAATAAGACAGAAGTAGTCCTCTCGGCTGTACCCGTGACGATACCATGACCATTGTGAGCATGTCGGTCCCGGACGACCTGCTGAGACGGTTCGACGAAATGATGGCTGACAAAGGGTTCAGATCTAGGTCGGACGCGATGCGGGAGTCGATGCGGTCCTTCGTGGACGAAGCGGAGTGGGAGAGCGCGGAGGGCGAGAACCAGGTTGTCATCACTATGGTTTATGATGAAATCGGCCCAAGAGGGGAACTATCGGTCCTCCAGCACAGGTACGAGGAGATTCAGATGATGCTCCACCTGCATATTGAGACGGGTCAGTGCATGGAGGTCTTCATAGCGCGGGGCCAGACCAACCGGCTCAGGGAGATACTCTCCAAGATACGAAAGGTCAAGGGTGTCAGGTCGATAAGATTCATCTCGACATCGGGATCCTTCAGATGATTACAGAGCTTTCCGGGACAAGAGATATTAGTCGAGCCCTTCCTGGTAGTTAGAGCATGTCTCACTCCTCTATCAGAGTGAAATCGGCATATTCGGTCCCCGCCATTCTTCTTTCGCTCCTTCTGTGCGTCCAGATTGCCGCGCCCGCAAGCGCCCACAAGCCGATATTCGAATCGGGAGGGGAGACGATTGACACGGCGCTGGAGATACCGGACCCGCTCGTCTCCTATGCCATATACGCGCAGTTCGAGCCAGGGATGCCTCAGATACAGTACTATGAGCTCCAATTGGAGGCGGGCCATCTCCTGAACTTCCAGATGCTCATCCCGGTTATTGACGAGCTCCAGGAGTTCGCGCCTGAAGTTCTCCTCATAGGTCCCGGTCTCCCAGCCCCCGATGCAGGGTCGTCATCGATAATCGACGAGTTCGCCATCCCAATGCCGACAGCGGACGGGATCGTCCTCTGGTCCTATGTCGGGGCGGAGAACGTCGAGGAGTTCGAGCCATTCACGCAGACGACCTTCTGGGAGCGACAGGATGTAGAATTGACCCTGGCCGAGGCTGGAACGTACTTTCTCGCAGTAGTGGTTCCCGAGGGCGACTTCAATCCAGGAGAGGAAGGGAAATATGTCCTGGCCCCTGGTTTGGAGGAGGATTTCGGTCTGATCGATTACGTGGCGATACCCGTCGACTGGGTCAAGGCCAGGGTTTTCTGGGAGCAGAGCCTCATTCTATACCTCCTGCCCACATTCGTCGTCCTGCTGGCCGGACTCTCAATCCTGTGGTATCGCATCCGTTCCTCTGATTCCCGCGGTTCAGCGTCGATGGCAGGCAAGGGCGCCATGTACCTCGGTCTCGCCGGCGGCCTTCTGATGGTCGGAACGGGCGTCAATCAGATTCTCCTTGTGGCGTTGTCGCCTCATCTATCTGAGTCGGCCATCAATCTGGTGGTCATCATGACACAGTCCTTGGCGGTGGCTCTTGGCCTGTTTGCGATCCGGTCGGCATTCGCCCTAGCGAGGACTCCCCGATGGACGGGAATCGTCGTGCCTGTCGTTCTCACGCTGCTCGCCCTTCTTCTTGGGGCGGGATTCATAGTCGGTCCTGCTTTGTTCCTGACGGCATCGCTCGCACAGGTCTTCGTCGGAGCCCAAGAAAGAAGCAACTAGCATCCGTTGGTGTCTGGTGAATACATCATTCCAACTCTGCACCGAACGACATGTCCAGAACGTGCGGGGAGGAATGAGTGCTCCCGCCGGGATTTGAACCCGGGTATCGAGCTTTCACCGGCCTGCCGCGAAAGCGGCCACGAGAGGCTCGAATGATTGGCCGGACTACACTACGGGAGCAATGTGGATGCCTCCCAAAAGTATGGCCTTACATAAAGGTTTGGGATTCAACCCTGGCACAGCAAAGTACTTGCCCCGCGCTCGCATTCGTTCTGGCCAGCGGGTGAGAATCACGAGGCGACTGGGCTCGAAGAAGGCAATATACAACTTCGCGAGGAAGAACAGGCCCGCCTACCGCGTGGCGGACGGGGAGACGGTGCTCGTGGAGACGGGGGACTGCTTCTCGGGCTTGGCCAGGAGCGAGTCCGACCTGTTCGAGGACATCGCCATGGGCGATGTCAACCCGGCGACCGGCCCCATATCCGTCGAGGGCATGAGGGCAGGCGAGGTCCTTTGCGTCGAGGTCAAGAGGATCAAGTGCGGTAAGCGCGGCGTCGTGATGTGCTCCCCCGAGCTCGGCATACTCTCATCCGAAGTGAGAAGGTCACGGACGCGGATTGTCACGATCAGGGGGACAAGGGCCAAGTTCTCGAAGGACCTCGAGATCGTCCTGAGACCTCACATAGGGGTGGTGGGCGTCTCCCCGCGGAAGGGCGAGTTCCCCACATTCCATCCCGGAGACCACGGAGGCAACCTCGACACGGTCGAGGTCCGGGAACGGTCAAAGCTCTACCTGCCCACGTTCGTCGATGGCGCCATGGTGGCGCTCGGAGACGTTCATGCCGCCATGGGGGACGGCGAGGTCTGCGGGACCGGAATCGAGGTGCCTGCAGAGGTGACGGTGAGGCTCTCGAAGGCGCACGAGATGGCCCTCGCGAGGCCCATGATCGAGACGCCGACGGAATGGATATCGTATGCCGCCGCCAAGACCCTCGACCAGGCCGCGAAGCTGGCGACCCAGGACATGGTCCGGTTCATATCGCACAGCAGAGGCTGCGACTTCGAGGAGGCCTACATGCTTGCGAGCGTCGCTGCGGACCTGAAAATATCGCAGGTGGTGGACCCGCTCATGGCCGCTAGGATGTCCATCTCAAAGAGATATCTCTGAATTCAGTCAGACGTCCTCGTCGCCTTCTCTCCAGTCCAGGCCCGGGGTCCTGAAGCCAACCTTCGCGACAGGAGGGAACTTGCGCTTGTGTGAGGACATCCGCACCATCATCGCGACCCTTCTGACTTCCTGGGCCGACGTTTCGGCGCGCTCCGCGACGTCCTTCTCGTCAAGCCCGAGCTCGACCCCCAGCAGGATCGCATCGAGCTTCCGGTAGGTTATCCCCATCTCCCCCTCGTCCGTCTGTCCCTTCCAAAGGCCCGCAGACGGGGCCTTCTTGACGATCTTCTCGGGGATTCCAAGCTTGCGAGCGAGTTCCCACACCTCGGTCTTGTACAGGTCGCCGATGGGCTCGAGATCCGCTCCTCCGTCCCCGAACTTCGTGAAGTAGCCGACCAGGATCTCGCTCTTGTTGCTGGTTCCGACCACCAGCCGCCAGTCCGTGTTCGCGTAGTGATACAACGCGATCATCCTGGTCCTAGCCTTGACATTCGCCAGAGACTCCCGGTCGATCTTCCCCTTGATGGCCTTCTTGAACCCCTCTATCGGGGCGGTGATGTCGATCGTCTTGTATTCTACGCCCTCGAGCTTGCACAGCTCGATCGAGTCCTTCAGATCATCCTTCGGGGAGTCCTTCTCAGGCATGAGGAGCGCCAGGACCTTCTTCTTCCCGACAGCTCTCGCGCAGAGCCTCAGGACCACCGCGGAATCAACCCCTCCGCTGACTCCGAGAACGTACCCCTTTGCTCCGACCTTCCTCAGCTTCTCCGCTAGGAACTTCTCGATGACCTGCTCCGTGTCTTCCCTGAGCGTCGGAAGTATCATCGTGCTTGAATGAACAGGTCTGGATATATCGCTTATGGTGGCGCCAACGGCCTCCTTCCGAAGATAACGATAATCTATGGGCAATGCGCTCCTCGTACCGATGGTCAAGACCACTATCACGCTGGCGCAGATCACATGTCAGCTGCATGACAAGCAGGCCAACCTGAAGCGGATGAAGGACATCGTGAAGAAGACGAAGGGCAAGATCGTCGTGTTCCCGGAGCTGACCCTCACGGGCTACCTCCCGAGGGACGACCTGCACATGCACGCGGAGAGCGCTGATAGCCCTCTCATCAAGTCGGTCGTGAACCTGGCCAAGGACTCCGGCAAGGACATCGTCTTCGGGGCTCCTATGAAGGACGTCTCCGTGCCCGGCCTGATGTACAACTCCTGCCTCATGGCAACGAGCACCGGCCGGCTCTTCAGATACGACAAGATGTATCTCCCGACTTTCGGCCCGTTCGAGGAGAGGGTCTTCTTCGCAGAGGGCAGGGATGTCATTGTGGGCAGGACGAAGAACGCCACTATCGGCCTCATGATATGCTACGACATGTTCTTCCCGGAGGTCTCTAAGCTCGAGACGCTCCTCGGCGCGCAGGTGCTTGTCAACATATCGGCTGCGCCCACGACCTCCTCCCCGTTCTTCAGGCGGGTAATGCCCGGCCGTGCGGTTGAGAACGGCACATTCATCGCGTACTGCAACATGGTCGGGGTCCACGGTAGCCTCGTCTTCGGAGGAGGGAGTGTCGTGCTCTCGCCACGGGGTGAGGAGATCGCCCGCGCAAGCGACCTCGAGGAGGACATCGTCGAGGCCGAGATCGACCTGTCCGACATAGACGTGGCCCGGCGGTTCCGCCCGCTTGTCAGGGACTCGAAACCAGAGATACTGGATGAGATAGGTTCGGTCCTCAGAAAGAAGAGGAAGGGCGGAGGAACGCCGCCCGGATATGCTTAAATACGGACAGCTTTCTGAAGGTAGCCGAGCTGAGGTGGCCCAGCCCGGGAAGGCGCGAGCCTGGAATCATTGCTGAGAAAGCCAGCAAGCTCGTGGCGCTCTGCGCCTCGGGAGTTCAAATCTCCCCCTCAGCGCTTCTTCGACTTCAGGGGCAGTGTCATCAGTGCCTCGTCTACGTACATGTCCCCCTCCTTCATCGCCTTGGGTATCCGGGCAAGCTCCACGAATCCAACCTTCCTGTAGAGGTTGAGGGCGCGGGCGTTGTAGTCCATCGCCGAAAGGTCGATGAACTCCAGCCCTTTGAATCTCTGACGGGCTAGGCCGATCACTTTCCTCATCAACGCCTCCCCCACGCCCTTCCCGCGGATCTCCGTGCTGAGCGCTATGCCGAACAGAGCCCTGTGGGACTTCTTGTGCCTGTAGCGGCCCACATCGCAGTTGCCCATGATCCTCCCCCCAGATTCCACGACGAGCATGACTGTCTCCTTGTTTCTGATCTCCCCGAGCCTGTCGGCCAGCCATCTCTTCTCCTCTCTGAGGGTGGTCTTCCTGTTGACTACTATGCCTGACATGGGTTCGTCAGCGAAACGGTTGATGAAATCCATGAGCTGCCTCGCGTCCGTACTCCGGGGTTCCCTGAAGATGACGGCTGTGCCGTCCCTCGCCTTGAATCTGTAGGAGACCATGAAGGGGCATCAGAGGTCGGGCACAAAAGCCTTCTCGCAATGTTCGGAGCAGTCAAGCGCCAGGGTTATTACGCGCGTCAGACCTATCGTGCCGCTGTTCGGTGAGTTTGGTGGGCCGATTTCCGCTCGAGGCTCGGATCGGAGGACACGATTTCAAGGAGCTGGTCGAGGCGGTCCTCTCGTGGGCTTTCGGAATCATCATATTCGCGTCCTTCCTGATAGCCGTTGACTTCCTGAATGCCCTTTGGGTCTTCCTTGGCAGTGTTGCGCTTGCGATATACATCCTGCCCGTGCTTCGTTTCAGGGACCCTTTCCACGCCCCTCCCTGGGAAATGGCTCTGTTGCTCTCCCTTCCGGCCATGCTCTACGTCTCCAGAGGAAGCAAGACCTTCGCTGACCTGGGCGACTTCTGGCGCGATGTCACATCCATCGCCAACTCGTTCGGGCTGGCCACGCTGGGTTTCCTGATCATGGCCGAGCTCGAGATGTACTCGAGCCTGAGGACGAACCGCGCGTTCTCCGGCATGTTCGTATTCCTCTTCACGATGGCGGTGGGGGGATTCTCGATGGTCTCCGTCTTCATATCGGACCACATCAACTATCCTGAGCTGGTTACGACTGCCTTCTGTCCATCGATCGGCGACAACTACGACGTCATGATGTTCTTCCTCTACACGGGCATCGGCGGTGCCCTGATGGGCATTGTCTACCCGCTCTATGTCAAGACACTGTCTCACAGGAAGAAGATGTTCCGCGGGTCAGGGCTGATCGCGCGGCGTGACGAGGTGCCTCGATGAAGGAGCATACCCTACTTCGGATCATCTGGGTCCTCCAGCTCTCCATGGTCGTGCTGGCGCTGGTGCTCATCATAAACGACAAATTCACATGGGTCCCGGCCACGGTGGTGTCCTTCCTGATAACGCTGCTCCCGTCGATGTTGAAGCACAGCCTCAGGGTGGTACTCCCCGTGTGGCTCGTGCTCTGGATAGTCATCGCCTTGTTCCTCCACTCGACAGGCGGGGCATTCGGCTTCTACGACGACATCCCGTTCTGGGACCACATAACTCATGCGGTCTCTGCGTCTCTGATAGCCGCCTTGGGATTCGTCGTGGTGCTCACCATCGACGACTTCTTCGAATCCATCTACCTTCCACGTCCCTTCGTGGTGTTCTTCGTGCTTATGTTCGGCATGGCGATCGGTGTCTTCTGGGAGGTCATGGAGTTCGCTCAGGACCGGCTGACTGGCACGATGCTCCAGTACAACCTCGACGACACCATGTGGGACCTCTTCTTCGACGGGACGGCCTCTCTGGTCGTTGCCGTGTTCTCCTACTCGTACTTGAGGAACAAGTCGCCCGAGGACTTCATCAGTGAGATGGGCCTCACCCACGCCAAGGAGCGTGTGAACCGGCGCCTCAAGAGTCAATAGAACGATGTGGGTCGTCACACTGGCATGGTGTGTTCCGCGATCGCTTCGGCCCGCGCCAGGTCCTCGCGCGTGTTCAAGTTCCAGAAACTCAGGAGGTCAGGATCGATCATGCGCAGGGCGCCCTCGTCCACCCTTCTGAGGTCCAGTTTGGCGCAGGCGTCGTTCATCTTCCTTCCCCCTATAGACAGCACCGATTCGAAGACTCTGAGTGCGGGCCTCCTCTCATAGACCCCGTGAAGAGGCTCCGTCAGGCCTTTCACCACCGGGACGGCGCCTTCGCTCCCGACGGCGACAGTCGCGACGTACCTGCAGAGCTCGGTCCTCAGGAAAGGCGTGTCGCATGGGCTGACGAGCACATACTCTCCGACTGCTGCGTCAAAGGTCCTGCTCAGCCCTTCGAGGGGGCCGATTCCGGAGATGTCGTCCTCAACGAACTTACAGCCACGGGGTAGAACGTGTCCGTATTGGCCTCCTCTTCCCTTTCCTACAGAGACGATCACCTCGTCCGCGACTCCGCGGACAGCCTCTATGACATGTTCGACAAGCGTTCTTCCGCGAAACCTGACAAGTGCCTTGTCCTCGCCCATGCGAGTGCTTAGACCGCCAGAGAGGACCACGGCCGAGAGCATCGGAATGTCAAGTGCGCCCCGCCTTATCAACATAACTGGGAACGGGTTTGCCAAAAAGGTTATTATCGGTCATCCTTTACGCAGCCTGGGTGTCGGTCAGTGGCCAAGATAACCATGAGCCAGGGCGCGGGCGGCGAGCGGATGCAGGAGTTCATCCGCGAGTTCGTGCTCAGGGAGCTTGACCACGATTTCGGTGAGATACCGCTGGGGGCGTTGGACGACGCCGCGATAATCGAAGGAATAGCCTTCACGACGGACTCGTACACCGTGAAGCCTCTGTTCTTCCCCGGGGGCGACATCGGGGTCCTCGCAGTTGCCGGGACCGTCAACGACATCTCCGTGATGGGCGCTCAGCCTATGGCCCTCTCATGCGCCATGATCATACAGGAAGGCTTCTCCGGGGATGACCTCCACAAGATAATGAAGAGCATGAATGCGACCGCCAAGAAGGCCGGGGTCAGGATAGTCACGGGCGATTCCAAGGTCGTGGAGAAGGGCGCTGCAGACGGCCTCTTCATCAACACGAGCGGCATAGGCAAGCGCTCGGGCCATCTGGACCACAACATAGAGATGATCAGGCGGTCCAGGCAGTTCAAGTGGAATTGGCCCAACGATTCCGGGGTTGCGGACGGAGATGTCATAATCGCCTCCGGCCCGATTGGGAACCATGGCATCGCGCTGCTCTCCTTCAGGGAGGGTTACGGGTTCGAGACCACCGTCAAGAGCGATGCCGCCCCGATGAACCACGTCATCGCAGAGGGCATGAAGGTCGGCGGGATAACATCGATGAAGGATCCGACAAGGGGCGGAGTGGCGAACCTCCTGAATGAATGGGCGGACAAGTCCCGCGTGGGCATCAGGATAAGGGAGGAGGACCTCCCGATGGACGAAGCGGTCATCTCCGCCTGCGAGATGCTCGGCATCGATCCCCTGGAGATCGGCAACGAAGGCAAGATCGTCATGGCCGTGGTCCCTGACATGGCCGATGACGTGCTCAAGGCCGTGAGGTCGAAGCCCGAGGGGAAGAAGGCGAAGATCATCGGCCAGGCCACGAAGAAGGTCAAAGGGGTCATGATGGAGACCCACACAGGCGGCAAGAGAGTGATTGAGCCCCCGGTCGGAGATCCAGTCCCTCGGATATGCTAGAGGCTCTGCCTCAGAACCTGTTCTATCCTCTTGACGATGCCCGGGAGGGCTTCCGCCACCTTGGGAGTCAGCTCCTCGCTGACGTTGACGATGTCATCCGCCTCTATCGCGAAGAACAGCACTTCCTTGGGCATGCGTTCGGGCACGATGGACCTGCCCATGGCGAGCGCTGTCGGTATGTTGATCCCGTGGGGGGAGTAACCGTGTATGGTCCTCGCGAAGTCCGCCTCTCTGAGCTCGTAGAGGTCTCCGGGCCTTCCCCCTTCGGTCTTGATTGCATCGACGATGATCACTCTGTCATAGCCCAGGACGACATCGAGCAGTTCCAGACCGCTGGCTGGGAGCTCATCGACATCGATGCCCGGAATGGCCAACTCCTTCAGCATCCTGGCCGCATGTATGCCGGCCCCGTCGTCCGACAGTATCGGGTTTCCAACGCCTAGAAGGAGCGTCTTCACGGTCCGGCCAACACACTCGGGCATATTAATCAGTGCTGTTTGGAAAAACTGTGTCTGGAGGGGGAGTTCCCCTCCTGGAAATGGTTCAGAAGTTTCTGAGCTTCTCGACGACTGTGCCGTCCTTGCGCCTTATTGTGACCTCGAGCGCCGGCCCGCCGTTGAGCGCGTGCGTGCCACACGAGTGGCACGGGTCGTAGCACCTGAAGGCCATCTCGACCTTGTTCAGCAGCCCCTGGGAGACCATGCCGTTCTTGATCATAGCCTTCGCGGCCTGCACGACGCTAGTGTTCGACGCGGCGTAGTTGTTCGTCGATGCGACGATCATGTTGATCTTCGTGCACAGGCCGTTCTTGTCGGCGGCGTAGTGGTGTATCAGCGTGCCCCTCGGGGCCTCGCAAATGCCAACGCCCTCCTTCGGCTCCTTGTACGGCCCCCTGATGTCGGAGCTCGTGATCTTCCTGTCGCTCGCCAGTTCCAGCATCCTCTCGCCTGCGTGCTGCAGCTCGATGACCCTGGCCCAGTGGTACGCCAGCGTGTGATGGACAGGTCCGGTGACCCCGAGATCCTTCATGGTCTTCGCTAGCACCTCGTACTCCTTCTGCGCGAGGGGGGTCGTGTATCCGGTGCAGGCGTTTATCCTGCCGAGCGGGCCGACCCTGAACATGCCGCTGCTGGGTCCTGCGACGAAGCCCTTCCAGCCGACCTTCTTCAGGTACGGCATCTTCATGTACGTCCAGGGCTCCACATGCTCCGCGATCACGTCCAGGTACTCGCTCGGCTTGAACTTCACCAGTTCCTTGCCCTTCTGATCGACGACCCTTATGTCGCCGTCGTAGAACTGGCTCTTATTGTTCTTGTCGACCATGCCCATGTAGTAGGTTTCGAGGTAGTACGCATCCGTGTTCAGCACGAGGCCAAGGTAGTCCTTGTTCGCAAGGACGACGTCGTGGAAGAGTTTGATGGTGAACTTGCCGAACTCGACGCACGACTTCGCCATCTCCTCCATCTGGGCGCGTTCCTCCTCGCTTATCTGCTTGGAGACGCCGCCCGGGAGGCCGAACACCGGGTGCGTGGCCCTTCCGCCTATGATCTCCTGGACCTTCTGTCCGTAGGACCTGTGCTTGATGACCTCGGCGCCGATCGGGACTCCGACCGCATCAACGACGCCCAGCACGTTCCTCTTGTTGGCCGGCGCGGACGGTCCGAGGACGAAGTCCGGCGCCGCGAGCGCGTAGAAGTGCGCGATGTGGCTGTGGGTGTACTGTCCCATGTAGAAGAGCTCCCTGAGCTTCTTCGCGGTCTCCGTGGGCTCGGCGCCGAACACCGCGTCCAACGCCTTCGTGGATGCGATGTGGTGTGCCGCCGGGCACACGCCGCAGAGCCTGTTGGTCAGCACGGGCAGTTCCATGACATGCCTGCCTATGCAGAACCTCTCGAAGCCTCTCAGCTCGGGTATCTGGAGGTATGCGTTCTCCACATTGCCAGCATCATTCAGGAATATCTCGATCTTGCCGTGTCCCTCGAGCCTGGTTATCGGGTCGATCGTGATCTTTCTCTCAGTGGTCTTCACGGGCGTGTCGTTGACAATCGGTCCAGCCATTCAGGTCACCGTCTTCTTCTTCTTCTTTTCGGTCACAGTTCTCTTCAGCAAGGACTTCGGTAGCGTGAAAGCGTAGAAGGTTCCCAGCGGGTCCTTGACCTGCAACATGATGTTCATTATGCTCTCCTCACTTAAGCCTGCCTCCGAATCTGTCATGCCCAAGAGGGACGAGAGAGCGCTCAACATGCTCGCACCCTGTTCCATGACGCCTTTCGTCGGGCCCATGCAGCCCCTGCAGGGCATCTGAGCGTTCGGGCACATCGCGCCGCAGCCGGCCCTGGTCGCAGGACCGATGCATATGATGCCCTGGTCCAGCAGGCACTTCTTCGGGTCGGGGGTTATCTCGTAGGCCTGGTAGATCCTCTCGATCTTCCTGCCCTTCTCGACCCTCTCCCTCTTGCATTCGTCGCACAGGGTCTTGTCCGAGGCTATGACCGCTCCCTTCGGGGGCAACGGAGTCCCCTTGGTCACGTGCTGCGCGACGGCGTCGACGGCCATCGCGATCAGGTTGACCGTGGGCGGGCAGCCGGGCATGAAGTAGTCGACGTCCACGACCTCGTCAAGGGTCTTGACGGTGTCGTAGAACTCCGGCAGCTCGAGCTCGCCCTCCTTGACCTTGGAATGCGTAAGGGGCATCACACCGGCTGCATTGTCCGTGGACTGCGTGTCCTTGTAGACGGTCTGGAAGACCTCCTGCTTGTTCGTCACGTTCGCGAGCCCCGGCGTCCCGCCGTAGCACGCGCACGAGCCGAAGGATATCATGATCACGGACTTCTGCCTCAGGACCTTGGCCACGTGCTCGTTCTCGCTGTTCCGTATGGCGCCGTTGTAGAACGAGACGGTTATGGACTTGTCAGGCATGTTCTCGATGTCGTGCAGCTTGCCGTCGAACCCGATCGGCCAGAAGACGACCTCCGCGATGGCATGGACGTCCAGTATCTTCGCGTCTATGTCCAGTAGCGCGACATCGCATCCTCCGCATCCCGCGCCCCAGTACTGCGCGATCTTGATCTTCTCGGCCATGTCTACTCGCCTCCCTTCATCGGAGAAACGCCCAGTTCCTTGATGGTGTTCGTGAACTCGATTATGGTCTTCTGGAATTTCTCACCCTCTCCAGCCGAGACCCATTCGAGCCTCAGCCTGTCGGGGTCGAAGCCGAACTGTTGCAGAAGGACCTTCATCAGGGCCATCCTCCTGCGCGTCCTGTAGTTCCCTCCTATGTAGTGGCAGTCCGCCGGGTGGCAACCTGCGACGAGTACTCCGTCGGCGCCCTTCTGGAACGCCCTCATTATGAACTCCGGATCGACCCTGGCAGAGCACATCGTCCTGATGACCCTGAAGTAAGGCGGCATCTGCAGCCGGCTCACGCCCGCCAGGTCGGCTCCTGCGTACGAGCACCAGTTGCAGCAGAAGACCAGTATCCTCGGTTCGAAGTGTTCGTCCCCACCGTTGCCTCCTTGCGAGGCGCTCTTGTGTGCAGCGTCAGTGCTCATTCTGCTTCACCTCCTTCTTCGCGGGCATCTGCCCTTCCAGCGCAGCGTCTATCATCGCGGTGATCTGGCTGTCTCTGTAGCCCATCTGGGTCAGGGCGCCCGCCGGGCACGAGCCCACGCACGCCCCGCAGCCCTTGCACAGGCCGACGTTGACCTCGACCAGCTTCTTCTTCGGGTCCTTCTTGCCAGCCACAACCTCAAGCGCCTTGTACTCGCAAGTCGGGACGCATATCCCGCACCCGTCGCACAGGTCCTCGTCGATTCTGGCAACTATGCCCTCGGCCTCGAGCTCCGTCTTGGACAGCACCGTCGTCGCCCTCGCCACTGCGGCCAGAGACTGGGCGATGCTCTCGTCCAAGAACTTCGGGCCGTGGGCCAATCCAGCGACGTATATGCCCTCGGTGGCAAAGTCGACTGGCCTGAGCTTCATGTGAGCCTCAAGGAAGAAGCCCTCCTTGGTCTGAGGCACCTTGCACATGGGCGCCAGCGTTCCAGCGTCCGGCTGCGGTCTCGTTCCAGATGCGAGCACGAGGTACTCCGGCCTGAGCATGATCTCCTTGCCCGTGTCCTCGTCCATGACCTTGACCTCGAGCTTGCCGCCCTTCTCCTCGACCTTCGGCTTCACCTCGTCATCGAACCTGATGAATGTGACGCCGAGGTTGCCGGCCTCCTTGTAGTACTTCTCTCTGAACCCATAGGTCCTGATGTCCCTGTAGAGGACGTACACCTTGGCCTTCGGGTCCTTCTTCTTGATCTCAATCGCTGCGGTCATCGTGCCCGTGCAGCACACGCGCGAGCAGTTCGGGTGGCCCTTCTCCCTGGAGCCGACGCACTGTATGAACACGTACTCCTTGCCCAGCGGGTCGCCCTTGTGGAGCCTCTCCTTGAGCTCGAGCAGCGTCATGACGCTCTTGTTCTTGCCGTACAGGTACTCGCCCTCGGGCTTGTACTCCTGCCCGCCGATGGCCAGTATCACGATGCCGTGCTCGATCTCCTCTCCGGACTCGAGCGAGGTCTTGAAGTTCCCGACGTATCCGTCGATGAGCCTTATCTTGGCGCCCGTGTAGACGGTTATGTTCTTGTTGGAGGTGACCTCCTTGTCGAGCCTCCTGACGTACGCGAGCGGGTCGTCCCCGGAAGGCAGGTAGTAGAGCTTCTTCGCGACTCCTCCTAGCTCCTTCTCCTTCTCCACCAGGTGCACCTTGTAGCCCTGCTTCGCGATCTCGAGGGCCGCGGTCATGCCCGCGACGCCGCCTCCGACCACGAGGGCCGACTGGTTGACCTTCATCGTGAGGTTCTGGAGCGGCTCCAGCAGCCTCGACTTGGCGACGGCCATCCTGACAAGGTCCTTCGACTTCTTCGTCGCGGCCTTGGGCTCGTGCATGTGTATCCAGGAGCACTGGTCCCTGATGTTGGCCATCTCGAACAGGTAGGCGTTCAAGCCGGCCTCGCGGATGGTGTTCTGGAACAGCGGCTCGTGGGTCCTGGGCGTGCAGCTCGCGACCACGACCCTGTTGAGCTTATGCTCCTTGATCTTCTCCTTGATCCTCTCCTGGGCGTCCTGGGAGCAGGTGTATAGGTTCTGCTCGGCGTACACGACGTTGGGGAGGGTCTTGGCGTACTCCATGACCTCTGGTACCTTCACTACGCCACCGATGTTGACTCCGCAGTGGCATACGAAGACTCCTATCCTGGCGTCCTGGCCCTCGACGCTCATCTCCTTCGGGTACTCCTTCTTGGTGATGAGCGTGTTCCTGGCTGAGGATATCACGCTGCCGGCCTTCGCCGCGGCGCCCGAGGCCTCAGCGACCGTCATGGGGATGTCCTTCGGGGCGGAGAACGCGCCTGCGACATAGATGCCCGGCCTCGAGGTCTCCACTGGCGAGAATGCGCCCGTCTGGGCGAATCCGTCGTCGTTGAGCCTGAACTTCATGACCCTGCTCAGTGTTTCGTTGTCCACCGGTGGCCTCAGGCCGACCGACAGGACGACCATGTTGAACTCCTCCTCCTTCGGCTCGCCGTTCGCCACGTACTTCAGAATCAGGTTCTTCGTCTTGGGGTTCTCGGTCACCGCCGCGATCCTCGACCTCACGAACTTGATGCCCCATTCGTTCTGGGCCCTGTTGTAGTACTCGTCGAACTCCTTGCCGAAGGCCCTCATGTCCATGAAGAATATCGTCGGGTTGACCTGCGACGTGTGCTCCTTCGCGATGGCCGCCTCCTTGATGGCGTACATGCAGCACACGCTTGAGCAGTACTCGTTCCCGCAGTGCTCGTCCCTTGAGCCGACGCACTGTATGAACGCGACCTTCGCCGGGATGTCCCCGTCCGAGGGCCTCAGGATGGTCCCGAAGTACGGGCCCGTGGCCGACATGATCCTCTCGAACTCGATGCTCGTGACGACGTTCTGGTACACGCCGTAGCCGTACTCGGTCTTCAAGCGCGCGTTGAACTCGTCGAACCCGGGCGTCAGTATGATCGACCCGACCTTGACCTCCAGGACCTTGTCCTTCTGGTCGTACTCGACCGCCTTGGCCTTGCACTCCTCGGCGCATATGCCGCAGCCGATGCACCTCTCGGGATCGATTGAGTATACCAGAGGCACCGCCTGCGGGTACCTCACGTAGATGGCCTTGCGCATCTTCGTGCCCTCATCGTACTCGTTCGTCCATTCGACCGGGCACTTCTGGGCGCAACTCCCGCAGCCCGTGCACTTCTTCGGATCGACGCGGAACGAGTGCTGTTTCACCGTGACGGTGAAGTTGCCCGCATCGCCGTCGACTATCGCGATCTCGGCGTTCGTTATCAGGTCTATGTTGTGGTGCCTCCCGGTTGCCACGAGCTTGGGCGCCATGATGCACATGGCGCAGTCGTTCGTGGGGAAGGTCTTGTCGAGCTGGGCCATAGTGCCGCCTATGCTCGCCTGCTTCTCCACCAGGTACACCTTGTATCCGGAATCGGCCAGGTCAAGGGAGGCCTGCATGCCCGCGATGCCCCCTCCTACGACCATCACCGCGCCGATCTTGTCACTCGCAGCCATCACTGCTCACCTCCGATCTCTATGGTTCTGTATGTCGGTGTCAACCCCTCCGGGTGGTCCATCGAAATCATGTTCTTCTGCCTGAGCACGACTATGTGCCTCAGGACCTTGTCCGCCGGGAGGTCCATGATCTTCCCGAGCTCCTTGACCGACCTCGGCTTCTCCTTGGACAGCACGAGTATCAGAGACCTCTCGTACTCGTCCTTGGCCGCCAAGTCGATCAGCTTCTCCAGCTCGGACTTCTCGAGCCTGTTGCCGTAGACGTTCCCCGTCTTCTCCAGGTTGTACTCCTTGCCCACGAGGGCCTTGAGCCTGAATGTCTCGGAGGCGCCGTCCGCGGCCTCGACCTTCGCCTTCACGGCCGCGTCCTTCTTGACCTTGCTCGGGCCCAGCTTCCTGACCTGCTCGGTGAAGTCGGTGACAACCTTGGAGAACTTCTCCCCCTCGGAAGCCGAGACCCACTCCAGCCTGAGCCTGTCGGGCTCTATGCCGGCGTCCTTCAGGAGCTCCTTCATGAGCCTGAACCGCTTCTCAGTGTGGAAGTTGCCGGTTATGTAGTGGCAGTCGTTCAGGTGGCACCCTCCGAGGATGACGCCGTCCGCGCCCGCCCTGAACAGGTCGAGCACGAGGTGCGCGCTTATCCTCGTCGAGCACATGACCCTTACCGCGCGTATGTTGGTCGGGTACTGGTACCTGCTGACTCCGCAGAGGTCCGCCCCCGCGTACGAGCACCAGTTGCACAGGAACCCGATTATCTTCGGCTCCCACTCCTTCGAGGGGGCGTCGAGGACCTTCTTGTCCTCAATCGTGTGGTGCACCACTTCTGTCATCTAGCGCACCTCCTCTTCCAGGGCGGCCTTGGCCTCCGCAAGCAGCTGGGCGTCCGTGTAGTTCGTCATCGTTATCGCGCCTTCTGGGCAGGTGGCTCCGCAGCAGCCGCAGCCCTTGCACGCGGCCACTATGACCTCCGCCAGGCCCTTGTCGTTCTTCCTCAGGGCGCCGTACGGGCAGACCTGTATGCATGTGCCGCAGCCCGAGCACTTGGTCTCGTCCACGACGGACGTCAGCGCCTCGGCCTGGACGTATCCCTTGGCCATCGGTATCGCGGCCCTCGAGGCCGCCGCCGATGCCTGGCTCGCGCACTCCGTGATGTCCGCCGGCCCCCTGCAGGTGCCGCAGACGTATATGCCGTCGGTCGCGAAGTCGACGGGCCTGAGCTTGACGTGCGCCTCCAGGAAGAACCCTTCCTGGCCCAGGGGCACCTTCAGCTTCTGCGAGAGGTCTCCAGCGTCTGGCTGGCCGACCAGCGGGGTCGACAGGATCACCATGTCGACGGGCATCGTCCTCTCCAGCTTCAGGGTCTCGTGGAAGTAGGCGACCATCAGCTGGTTGCCCTCCATGTACACCCTCGGAAGGTGGTCGGTCGTGTACCTGACGAACTTCACCCTCTTCTCCCTGGCCTTGTTGTAGGTGAGCTCGTGCTCCACGCCGTACGCCATGATGTCCCTGTTGAAAACTGTGACCTCGATCTTCTCAGAGGGCCCGAGCTTGACCTCATCGGCCTCGCCCTCCTCGCCCCGGTCCCTGCCGCGCCTCCTGCGCCTGCGCTCGAGAATCTCCTCGGGCACCTTCTGCTCCACCGGGACCTTGTCGATGACGGTGCCGGCCTTCTCCATCAGGCCCAGCATGTTCTCGTAGTTGTCCACGATGTTGATCGCGTTCTTGATCGCGACGTTGCAGCATATCCTGGAGCAGTATGTCTTGAACTGCCCCCTGGAGCCGACGCATTGAATGAACGCGACGTTCTTGAGCTTCGGCAGGGTCTTCTTCTTGCACAGTATCTCGAACTCGGTCAGGGTGACCACGTTCGGGTACTGGTTGTAGCCGTACAGTCCCTCGGGCATGTACTCGAGTGCGCCCGTGGCGACCACGATCGTCCCGACCTTGACCTTGAGGTCCTCGGCGCCCTTGGTGGCTATGACCACATCGTAGTTGCCGATGAACCCCTCGGCCGACTTCAGGCTTGACGACAGGTGCAGCTTGACGTTCTTGTGGGCCTTGATCCTGTCGATGAGCGGCTTGATGGTGTCCGCAGCGCTCTTCTCGGTCACGTACAGGTTGTTGAGGTTCCTCACGAACCCCCCGAGCTCGGTCTCCCTCTCGACCAGGTGGACCGGGAAACCCATGTCCGCCAGCGAGAGCGCGGCCGTCATGCCGGACACTCCACCGCCGACCACTACCGCGGTCGGCTCGACATTGACCTTCTCCTCCACCTGGGGCTCGAGCAGCCTTGCGCGCGCGACCCCCATGCGTATGAGGTCCTTGGCCTTCTTCGTGGCCTTCTCCTTCTCCTTCATGTGCACCCAGGAGCAGTGCTCCCGGATGTTGACGAACGTGAACAGGTACTTGTTCAGTCCAGCGGACTCGCATGTCGCCTGGAACAGGGGAGCGTGCGTCCTCGGTGTGCAGCTGGCGACGATCACCCGGTTCAGGTTGTGCTTCCTGATGCCCTCTC
>JALOTQ010000013.1 GCA_025457815.1 Thermoplasmata archaeon | reverse complement strand
CCTGGCCTCGGTGCCAGTTCACTTCAGCATCGGGATCTTGATCTTCCTCGCCCTTGCAGTCCTTATGGCTTCGGGATAGCCAGCATCCGCGTGCCTCAGCACGCCCATGCCTGGGTCCGTCGTCAGCACGCGCTCGATCTTGCTGTCAGCTTCCAGGGTTCCATCGGCAACGACGAGGAGTCCCGCGTGCGTAGAGTACCCGATGCCGACCCCCCCGCCGTTGTGTATCGCGACCAGGTCGGCCCCGGCTGCAGTGTTGACAAGCGCATTCAGCATGGGCCAGTCTGCGATGGCGTCACTGCCGTCTCTCATGCCCTCGGTCTCACGGTTCGGCGATGCCACGGAGCCGCAGTCGAGGTGGTCCCTCGTTATCACGATGGGTGCCTTGACGCACCATGCGGTTGATTATCTTCCCGAACCGTGCCCGTTCGCCGTACCCCAACCAGCACACTCTGGCTGGGAGGCCCTCGAACGGCACCTTCTTCTCCGCGAGCTTGATCCAGTTGACCAGCTGCTTGTTGTCCTTGAATTCCTTCATGACGACCATGTCGGTCTTGAGGATGTCCTGCGGGTCTCCTGACAACGCGACCCACCTGAAAGGCCCCCTTCCCTGGCAGAAAAGCGGCCTGATGTAGAGAGGCACGAACCCCTTGAATGCGAACGCATCCTGAACTCCTGCCTTTTGCGCCTGCGCGCGAATATTGTTCCCGTAGTCGAATACTATGGCCCCCTTCTCCATGAAGGCGAGCATGGCTCGCACATGGAGGGCGATGCTCTCGTACGCCCTCCTCCGGTACTCCTCAGGATCTTCCTTCCGGAGTCGCGCGGCCTCCTTGGGGCTCAGGCCCTTCGGGATGTAGCCTCCGAGCTCGTCGTGAGCTGATGTCTGATCAGTGACGGCGTCTGGGACCAAGTCCATCCCTACGAGCCTCGGGTGGACATCCGCGCAGTTGCCCAGTAGGCCTATGGACAATGGCTTCCCCTTCCTCTTTGCATCATTGGCCATGCGCAGAGCCTCGTCGAGGCTGTCGGACTTCACGTCGCAGTATCCGCTCTTGACGCGTCGGTCTATCCTTGCCTCGTCGCACTCCACCGCGATGCACACTCCCCCGTTCATGGTCACGGCGAGCGGCTGCGCACCTCCCATGCCTCCGAGGCCGCCAGTGAGGACGAGCTTGCCCTTCAGGCTGCCCCTGAAGTTCTGCCGAGCGCATTCCGCAAACGTCTCGTAGGTTCCCTGGAGGATGCCCTGGGTCCCGATGTAGGCCCATCCTCCGGCTGTCATCTGGCCGAACATGATGAGCCCTTTCGCCTCGAGCTCGTGGAAGACCTCCCATGTGGACCATCTCGGTACCAGGTGAGCGTTGGCGGTGAGCACCCTCGGAGATTGCTCGGTCGTTCTGAAGATCCCGACAGGCTTGCCAGACTGGATCAGGAGGGTCTCATCCTTCTCGAGGTCCATGAGGGACTCGACTATCGCGTGGTAGCAGTCCCAGTTCCTCGCTGCCTTCCCTGTGCCGCCATAGATGATGAGCTCGTCTGGCTTCTCCGCGTTCTCGAGGTTGTTCTGAAGCATCCTCAGGATGGCCTCCTGCCGCCACCCCTTGCAGGCCAACTTCGTCCCCCGCCGAGCCTTGATTCTCCTCATGTGACTCGTCTCTACAGATGAATCGTGCGATAAGAGGCTTTTGGGGATGGCAGGGTTTATCAGCGGGTGGGCGCATGACCGCGCCAAGCATGTTCGACATACCGACGATACTCACAGCGGATGAGATCCTGGACAAGGCGTTCAAGAAGGCCTCGAAGGTCGACTACGAGGGCGAGACCAGGATCGACACCGTCCGCGAAATCAACATCAGCAAGCTCAAGTCCGCGAGCGATGTGATAGTCTCGACGATGGGGAAGTACGTCAAGGCTTTCCCGAGCATCGACCGGCAGAGCCCGTTCTACGCGGAGCTGATTAACGTCACGATAGGCCGGGACAAGCTGAAGAAGTCGCTTGGGGCGACGGACTGGTGCAGGGGGACCGTGGCCCGCGTCGCCAAGGACGCGAGACGCGAGATCGTCGGCGCGAGACACATCGCGGACATAGACCGGATCAGACGAGGAGCATACGGCAGGATATCATCGATTGTGAAGCAGGTCGACAAGGAGCTCGCCTTCCTCGCGAAGGCCCGCGCGACCATGCGTAAGTTCCCGACTGTGAACCCCGAGTATCCGACCATCGTCGTCGCCGGATCCCCCAACGTCGGCAAGAGCGCGCTCGTATCGAGAATATCCACCGCGAAACCCCGGGTCGCTGTGTACCCGTTCACCACCCAGGAGATCTCCGTCGGCACCTTCGAGAAGAAGTACCTCAAGTATCAGGTCATCGACACGCCTGGGCTCCTGGACAGGGACCTGAGCGAGAGGAACCCGATGGAGCTGCGAGCTATCCTCGCGCTCAAGCACCTCGCTGATGTGGTCATATTCGTCTTCGACCCGACCGAATCGTGTGGCTACGAGATTTCCGCGCAGGAGCATCTGCTAGACGTGGTGAAGAAGGAGTTCGGAGAGGTCCCTATCATCGAGGTGGAGAACAAGTCGGACATGGCCAAGTCGAAGAGCGGCCGCATGAAGATCTCCGCGGAGACTGGAGCCGGGGTCCAGAAGCTGATAGACCTCGCTCTGTCCAAGCTGCCCTCTCAGCAACACTTATAGTCGAGGGGCACGATTAGCTCCCGGGATTGCACCTCTAATCTATCTCTGGATAGGATGGGTCGATCCTCCGTCCGTGTGCATCGGGGGAGCGAATGAAGACGGTTGTATGCAGCGAATCGATGGAAGAGTACTTCTCAGGCCTCCAGCGCGAGGTCGATTCCTGCTACGAGGTTGCCAGACGCGCTCGGATGAGGGGTTTGGACCCGGAGTTGGACGTTGAGATACCCCAGGCCGCGGATCTGGCGGTCCGCGTCGAGAAGCTGCTTTTCGAGTGGGAGGTCGAGGGGGTCTCCTCCCGAATCAGGGAGCTGAGCAGGGACCACAACCGGGAGGAAGTCTCCATACTCATCGCGAAGGAGTATGCCAGGCTCCCGGCGAAGTCGAAGGAGTTCGCCATCGAGAGGGCGATCAGGCTGGGCCTGGCAGTCCTCACGGAGGGGATCCTAGTCGCCCCCCTCGAAGGCATCACAGGGGTCCAGATAAACAGGAACTCCGACGGGAGCGATTACCTGACAGTGTTCTTCTCCGGCCCGATAAGATCCGCAGGGGGAACGGGACAGGCCATGAGCGTGCTCATTGCTGATATCGTGAGGCGCGAGCTGGGACTGGGCAGATACATGCCCACGAACGGCGAGTCCCAGAGGCTCAAGGAGGAGATACCTCTATACAAATCATGCCAGCATCTGCAGTACACTCCGACCAACGAGGAGATAGAGCTGATCTCAAAGAACGTCCCAGTATGCGTCGATGGCGAAGGTACGGAGGACACTGAGATATCGGGCTTCCGTGACCTCCCGAGGGTGGCTACCAACCGTGTAAGGGGAGGGGCCTGCCTAGTCATCGCCGAAGGACTCTGTCTCAAGGCGCCGAAGGTGCAGAAGCATGTCAAGAGGCTGGGCATTGACGGCTGGGAGTTCATCGACCAGTTCCTGAACCTGAAGAAGAAAGGAGTTGAGGACGGAGGCGCGGAGATCGCCCCCAGCACGAAGTACCTGAAGGATTTGATCGCCGGAAGGCCTGTGTTGGCGCATCCTTCCAGAGTCGGCGGCTTCAGGCTGAGATACGGACGCACGCGGGCAACCGGCCTTGCCGCACTCGCCATGAGCCCGGCGACGATGTCAATGCTAGGAGAGTTCGTAGCTATCGGGACGCAGGTCAAGGTGGAGCGTCCTGGCAAGGCGGGCGCGATAACCCCCTGCGACACCATCGAGGGCCCGATTGCATTGCTAGACAACGGCGACCTCGTCCAGGTGAACAGGATGGATGAGGCCAAAGCGCTCAAAGGACGTGTCAAGGAGATCGTCGATGTCGGGGAGCTGCTTGTGCCTTATGGAGAGTTCGCGGAGAACAACCATCTCCTGATGCCCGGGGCATACTCCCTGGAATGGCACAGAGAGGAGCTGCTGGGAAAGACCAGCCCGCTGCCTGACGATTGGGCCGACCCGACTTTCGAGAGGGCTCTTGAGATGTCCATCAGCCTCGGAGTCCCGTTTCATCCCAAGTTCAACTTGTTCTGGTCCGACCTGAAGGTCCCGGAGATCGTCTCAATCAGAGAGCACATCCTGAAGACCGGCAGGGTCGAGGATTCGAGGCTGCTGGTCGACAACGAGCCTCAGACGAAGGACATCTTGGTGAAGCTGGGGGCGTTGCACTCGGTCTCAGGCGACTTCCTTTCCATCGACAGGTACAGCGGCCCTTTGCTGCACGCCCTGGCCCACGAGCCTTCTGAGCACGGCATCCGCTCCAGGGTGGACGAACTCCCGAAGACCGAGCAGCCGTTGGAGCTCGTCAGTGCGTTGGCAGGGGTCGAGATCAGGGCGAGGGCCACGACGAGGATCGGAGCTAGAATAGCGCGTCCGGAGAAGGCGAGGGAGAGACGGATGAAGCCCCCGCCTCACGGGCTGTTCCCGGTCGGCATCAACGGGGGCCCACAGCGGATCGTGAACATCGCGGCCGCATCGGGCGAGATCAAGGTCGAGCTCGGCGAACGGTCATGCCCCATGTGCGGCAGGGTCACATTCATGGCGAAGTGCGAGTGCGGAGGACACACGGTCCCCAACGGGAACATCGAGACCCAGGAGGTGCCCGTGGGCATGATGCTCCAGTCTGCACTAGACCATCTCAAGGAGAAGAAGGTCCCTGAGGTGAAAGGCGTCCAGGGGATGATATCCCGCACCAAGACCCCGGAGCCCCTCGAGAAGGGCATACTCAGGGCCAAGAACGAGGTGTTCGTCTTCAAGGACGGCACGATTAGGATAGACGCGACGGACGTTCCTCTGACTCACTTCAAGCCCGCTGAGATCGGGATAGACGTGGCGACGGCGAAGCGGCTCGGATACGTGAAGGACATCGCCGGCAAGGACCTCACTGACTCCGACCAGCTGGTCGAACTGAAGGTCCAGGACGTTGTCATCCCTTCCGCGTGCGTGGAATACCTGATCAACACCTCGAAGTTCGTTGACGACCTGTTGACCAAGTTCTACGGGATCGAGCAGTTCTACAAGATCCACAGAAGACAGGACCTCGTCGGCCACCTCGTGGTCGGCCTGGCCCCACACACATCCGGCGGAGTCCTGTCGCGAATCGTCGGTTTCTCTGACGCTCATGCGGGCTATGCTCACCCGTTCTTCCACGCGGCCAAGAGGAGGAACTGCGACGGGGACGAGGATTCCATCATCCTCCTCATGGACTGCCTGCTCAACTTCTCGCGGTCGTTCCTGCCCGAGAAGAGAGGAGGCCTCATGGACGCCCCTCTCGTGCTGACGACCAAGCTCGACCCTAACGAGATCGACAAGGAGGCCCACAACATCGATGTGGGCGTGAGGTACCCGCTCGAGTTCTACAAAGCGACACAGAGATACGCCCACCCCAAGGAGGTCGAGTCACTGATGGACCTCATCGGCAGCAGGATCGGGACCGTGCTCCAGTACGAGGGCTTGGGATTCACTCACCATCTGAGCAACATCGCGGGCGGGCCCACCCAGTCCGCATACACGTCGTTGGAGACCATGGACGACAAGCTGGACGCGCAGATCGCGTTGGGCGTCAAGATCCGCGCGGTCGACGAGGCGGACCTGGTCCATCGGATAATCACCAGACACCTCCTGCCTGACATCCAGGGTAGCCTCAAGAGTTTCACGGGCCAGCAGCTGCGATGCTCGAAGTGCGGGGCGAAGTACAGGAGGATCCCGCTCAAAGGGAAGTGCTACTGCGGGAACAGGCTCACGTTGACGGTCCACGAGGCCGGAGTGAGCAAGTACCTGGAGAGGGCGAAGGAGATAGGGAACGCATTCAACGTCCCGCCATACACCCTCCAGAGGATCGCCCTCCTGGAGAACTCGATCAATTCGCTCTTCCAGTCGGACAAGGTGAAGAACCCAAAGCTGGAGGAATTCCTCGGCGGGAAGTGAGGCCGAGCGTCTATTCCTCGAGGGTCGAGATCTGTTCCCTGAGCCCCTCGAAGCGCTCCTCGAGGTTCTTCAGTCCCCTCATGAGCACCTGCTTCGCCGTGAGTGATCCATCCGTCTCGAACCTGAAAAGGATCTTTGTCGGGTCGCCGGAGACCTTGATGACGCCGGCGTCACAGACTTCGACGCACGCGTTGCACAGGTTGCACTTCTCGGGGTGCTTCACGACGATCTTCTTGTCCTCCTTCGCGAGGACCCCCTTGGGGCAGACCTTGACGCAGCTTCCCCCGATGTCGCACTTCGCTTGGTCTATGTGTATCTTGGCGAAGTACCTGTAGCCAGCACCGAGTGCTGCCTGCCACTTCGCATGCTGCTTGCCTGTCCCGAGCTCGGCGGTCGCGTAGACCAGCAGCGCCTGGTCCTCGGCGAGCTTGACTATGGGTATGAGGTCGTCCTTGATCCTGAGCTTCGCATCCCCGATGGGCTCGAGGTCTCCAGAGTAGACTGTGCACGGGCCCTTCTTGTTCAACGAGTACATGACGGTGCAGCTCGGGCACCCCTCGCCGTTGCACGAGCACTTGGCTCGGAAGTTGAACGCGTCGAGGTCCGTCGGGACGGGCACAAGGCTGAGCCTGTGGGCCACGACCTCGTCGAACAGCGGCGAGACGCTCTCGAACGCCGTGCCCTTCTCGTCCATGATGGGCCCGAGGTGGAACTCGACGTTGTCGATCGCCATCTTCGGTATGTCCGATACGATGGTTCTCCTCAGGGCGTTAGCGAACGCTGGGTTGGTGTCGGTGATGACGAACTGCGCCCTCGTCTGGGTCATCTCAAGTATGTCGATTTTCATCGAGAATCACTCTAGACTCTTCGACCCCTTCTGCCGCCCTTCTTCTTGGTCCCGTCGTGAGGTACTGGGGTCACGTCCTCGATTCTGCCGATCCTTAGGCCCGCTCTCGCAAGGCCTCTGATGGCCGCCTGCGCGCCTGGTCCAGGCGACGCCGACTTGTTGCCGCCCGGCGCTCTCACCTGCACATGGATGCTGTCGATGCCCTTCTCCTTGGCTATCTCGGCGACCTTCTCGGCGGCCTTCATCGCCGCGTACGGAGATGCCTCGTCCTTGGCGGCCTTGACTACCATGCCGCCGCTTGCCTTGGTGATGGTCTCAGCGCCGGTCACGTCGGTTATCGTGATGATTATGTTGTTGTAGCTGGCGAAAATGTGTGCGATGCCCCACTTGCCCATCTGTCTCACTCCTTCTTCTCCTCTTCGGCTGGGGGCTCAGGCGGGGTCGCCTTGTCGATGTCCTCTTCCTTCTCCTCTTTGAGCTCCGTGACGATTATCTTCTTGAGCTTGGGCTTCGCGACTTTGATGCTCTCCTGCTCCTCGCGCTCCTTCTTGGCGGAGTCCTCTGCGGCCTTCGCCTGAAGCTCCTCCGCCTTCGGCCTCATCGGGTGCAGGTCGCTGCTGAGCGGGGAGGTCGTGTAGTATCCGATCATGTCCTCCTCGCCCCTCTTGACCAAGTATCCTGGGATTGTGACCTTTCTCGCGCCGACCGCTGCGTGGCCGTGCACAATGAACTGCCTCGCCTGCTTCGGCGTGTACGCGAGCCCCTTCCTGAAGACCATCGTCTGGAGCCTGCGTGCGAGGACCTCCTCGGTCCCGAGTATGAGAACATCGTTGAGCGTCGCGCCCTCTTCGGGCAGGAGCGACAGTCGAGCGCACTTCTTGAGGAGCTGATTCGTCTCGATCTTGGCCTGCGGGTCGCCGGTTCTGATCTTCGCCTGGAGCTCCCTGCTTTGCTCCCTGAGCTGCCTCACCAGATACTGCGCGCGCCAAAGCTCCCTCTTGTTCTTCAGGCCGTACTTCATCAGGAGCTCGTTCTCCGTCTTGATCCTCTCTCCCTCCCACGGGTGGGCGGGAGTGTCGTACTTCCTTCTGGAAAACTTAGGGTCGCCCATGCACGCACTACTCCTTCTTCTCTTCCTTCGCGCCCGCTCCCGGCTCGAGCTTCTTCCTGATGACGCCCATGGTCATGCCGGTCCTGCCGTTGGACCTCGTCCTCTGGCCCCGGACCTTCTGGCCGGTCTCGTGCCGAACGCCCCTGTAGCACCTGATCATCTTCATCAGGTTGATGTCATCCTTCCTGTTGATCTCGACATCAACGCCGACGAGGTGCAAGTCGGCCCCGCTGGACCAGTCGCTCTGTCTGTTGACCATCCAGTGCGGAACCTTCTCAGAATAATCAGTTATGAGCTTCTCCAGCTCGTCGGTCTTGCTCTCCGGCAGGTCTCCGATCTTCGTGCTCCTCGGAATGCCCGCCATCTTCGCGATAATCTCGGCGCTCCGGATGCCTACGCCCTTCACGCCAGTCAGCGCGATGACGATGTTCTTGTTGCCGTCGAGGTCGGTGTTGACAATCCTGACGATGTACCTGAAGTTCTCGTCCCTCTTCACAACGGGTTTCTTCTCAGCGGGCGGAGCCTTCTCTCCCTTCTTCTTCTCCTTGGCTCCCGCTTTCTTCTCCTCGGGCTGCCCCTTCTGCTTGGTTTCTTTCTCGTCGGACAAACGGCGACCTCCGAACTCTGTGGACATGCATATGGACCAGACAGCGCATGCTATCTGGAAAGCATCCACCCCCACACACTAAGGTGTATAAAACCCTTATGGATGTGACGATTCGACGATTCCCTCGCCTTAGAGGTTGGCCAGCAGTCAGGTTTTCTTCTTTTGGCCTGCAGTTTTCGTCACCCCTCGGGAACGTGCCTGCCTCCCTACCCTGTCAATCACCTTGGTGAGCTCGGCCACGGCTTGGTCCATCGACACGGGGAGGGCTTCGACCGGATAGCCCATCGAATCCAACTCTTTGAAGAGCCTCGAGATAGCTGGCAGCTCGAGTCCGACCTCCTCCATCACCTTGCTGTCCGTCACGATGTCCCTGATGGTGCCTTCCTTGACCACACCTACGTTCAGGACGATCGCCCTGTCCACGATCTCCGCGGCTGCCTCGAGGTCGTGCGTCGCGATGAGCATGGTCCTATCCATCGATTTCAGGAGTCGCACCAGCTCGGACCTCGATTTCGGGTCGAGCCCGGAGGTCGGCTCGTCGAGCAGGAGCACTCGAGGATCCATCGCAAGTATTCCGGCGATGGCCGCCCTCTTCTTCATGCCGTGGCTCAGCCGGTGCGGCCGCCTCTTGGCCAGATGCTCGATGCCTGTGCTTCGGAGTCCCCTCAGTACCCGTCCCTCGATGTCGTCCAGCTTCAGAGTCCTAGGGCCGAATGCGACATCCTCCTCCACCGTGGGCATGAACAGCTGGTCGTCGGGGTCTTGGAAGAGGAGCCCCAGGTCCCTTCTGATATCGTCTGCACTCTGCTGTTCTAGCTTCCTTCCGCAGACCGCAACGGTGCCATCGAACGGCATGCGGAATCCGGAGAGCAGATGTAGCAGAGTGGACTTCCCAGCTCCATTGGGCCCCAGTATCGCAACCTTCTCACCATCATCGAGAGTCATGGTGAGGTCCCTGAGGGCCGTCGTGCCGTCATCGTAGGCGAAGCTCAGCTTCGTCGTCTCGAGGACCCTCACGGGAACACCTCCATCTGCAGCAGGAGCAGGGACGCTGCGATCGCGACCAGGGCGAGCATGAATGCAGCATCCAGCGCCGCTATGCGCGTCTCTCTCCAGGGCCTCATGTCCTTGCTGAACCCGCGCATCTTGAGCGCTTCGAATATGCGGTCGGCCCTGCCGGAAGATCTCACAAGCAGCATCCCGGCGGTGTTCGAGAGGACCCTGAAAGCCTGGACGTCAAGAAGGCTCCTCCCGCCTGAGAATCCCCTCGCCCGCCTGGCGGTGCGCATCCTGTCGAGCTCCTCTGACAGCAGCAGCAAGTACCTGTGGGTGAGCATCAGAAGCGTCGTGAGGATTCCGGGCACCCGCAGCCTGCGAAGTCCAGAGAAGAGCTCAAACGTGTCTGTGCCGGTGGCAAGGACGAGCAGCGCGATCACGCAGGCACTTGTCCGGGCAAGCATGCTGATGCCTCTCTCGAACCCTGCGAATAGGAACACCGAGAACGAGGCGAATGCGAGAAACGGCAACGCTGCCAGATACGCTTTCGCCAGGTGGCGCGGAGGCAGCCTGCTGAGGAGTGCCGTCACAAGCGCACATGCAAGGGCGCACATCACGAGCACGGGATCTGTGAGAAGCGCGGCCGCGATGACGAACGCGAATATCCCGAGGATCTTTGCTCTCGCATCAAGCTTGCCGAACCATACAGATCTCGCATGTTCGTCGAGGTGTCCTGCGGCCTGGCCAGTGCGAACATGAAGGACGATCATCGTCCTCGACTCTTGGTCTGCTCTCGGCGGAATATGCGAAGTACGGACAACGCCAGCATGGCGACTGCGACGAACCCGAGCAGCCCGGCGAAGAACATCCCGAAGTAGGTCTCGCCGTAGCTGAAGGGGGCAGCAAGCACCTGCTCGCCCTCCTCCACTCCCGCCTCGGATATTGTCCGTTCCAGACCGTCTGCTCCTTCGCTGGAGTACAGGAAATACAGCGGTACAAGCAGCGCGAATACGAAGAGGATCGCGAAGGCCGCCTTGACGGGGATCGAACGGGCCACATGCATCCAACCTGGAGCTGGTTCTGACGACCGCATGGCTCGAATGAAGAACTCAGGCGAGACGTGCCAGACGTATGCGACAACGCCGCATGTGATGATCGCCTCTCCGACGCCGATGACTGCATGGTAGCCTAGCATGGCGGGAATGGAGACGGTCGCGGCGATGCCGAAATCTCCTCCGGAGATGGCGTAGCTGACAGCAAGTTCGGCGGCAGCCGCGCAGGCAGCGAGAAAGACAGACGCCCAGGCTGCAATGCCCACGGATATGATCCGAGCCGACTTCAGGCCCTTGCCGAGGATCTCATCCATCAGGCTGTACACTCCCCAGCCGGCCAACGGGGCGATTATGGCCATGTTCAGAGCATTGAGGCCGAAGGCTGTGATGCCTCCGTCCCCGAACATGAGCGCCTGAATGATTAGCACGACGGTCATGCCGATCATGGCAAGCATCGGTCCGACAAGTATGGCGAAGAGCGCAGCGCCGATCAGGTGTCCCGTGGTCCCTCCTCCGATTGGGAAGTTCACCATCTGCGCGACGAAGATGCCAGCTGAGAGTATCGCGACCCTGGGAAGGTCTTTCTCGTTCAGGCTCTTCCGGGTGAGCAGGAGCACTGCTCCCAGCACGATCACGAACTCGGCAATCCCCATGGCTGCAACCGCCGGGTCCATCAAACCATCAGGTATATGCACAGGCCCTCCCCCGTATTACGAAATGGCCAATTGGTAATACCGAATCCTAGCGCCCCTATTTATCTTCTCCGCGGGCGCGGCAACCCTTATGTGTGCCAGTGCCCTACTGGTCACGATGTCCAAGAAGACCCGCATATCCGTGACCGTCTCGGAGGAAGTCCTCAAGGAATTTGACTCCCTCTCGGACACCGCTGGCCAGCCGACCAGATCCAAAGCGGTCGACGAGGCGATGCGCGAGTTCATAACCAACCGGATGTGGGACACCTCAAGGAAGGGCTCCTTCTCGGGAGTCATACTGGTGACGTATGACCATCACTCCAGAGGAGTGAACAGGGCGCTCACCGAGTTGCAGCACGACTACCATGACATCGTGAGCGCGACGATGCACATCCATCTCTCGAAGCACACGTGCCTTGAGGTGATAGCATTCAAGGGACAGGGTACGAAGGTGCAATCTCTCGCGAGGATGATACAGTCCCAGAAGGGCGTCCTCGATCTCAAGCTCATCACGTCGCACGCCTAGGTCCTGCGGTCGAGCAATAACCAATTTATGGTCGCCTTACTTGACGCAGAATCATATTTGTCCGAAATAAGGGCATAGGCTACAGGTGCGGTTCTAGGGCGTTCCGCCAATGAGGATCAGCACTATGGACGTCCCAAGGCCGGCTATCACGAACCTGAGGCCTGTGTACACGATCATCTCCTTGATGAGGCTGCCGAGGTACGCCCCCAATCCGAACAGGAACGCGAGCGTGACGATGATCGCCATCATGACTGCGGTGTCCAAGGACATGAAGAAGAACGGCACGAGCGGGACGAACGCAGCCAGCAACGGCGCGACACCATGAACGATTGCGCTCACGGATATGCTGACCTTCATCGCCTCGACCCTCGTGCCCTCAACCGGTCTCAGCATGGCCTTCTCCAGCTGCTGATGGCTCAGGAGGTGTTCTACTCTCTCAGCCTCGTACGCGCCAACGGTGCTGGATACTGCCAGGGCAACGCCGGCAGCGAACCCTGCGCCGAGTATCAATGTCTTTGCGAGTTCTGGATGCGCATGTCCCTCGATCACGTAGGCTCCGAGAATGACTCCGAGTATCGTGAGCGCGCCGTCGAAGGCCCCTATCACGAAGTACCTCCTGGCGATGGCTCCCGATTTCGTGATCTTGAACATCGACCTCATTCGGTCCAGGCGTGCGGAGAAAGGTGTCATCTTCAGGTCACTCTTTCTCGAGGGCCTCCCTCACCATCTCCATCACTCTGTCGAGGGCCTGCTCGAGCCTGGACGGATCCTGGCCGCCTCCCTGGGCGAAGTCCGGCTTGCCTCCTCCGGAGCCCTTCACCAGGCTCATGGCCTCCTTGATGAGCGGCCTGCAGTCGAGGCTGAGGTCAGGGCTTCTCGCGACGACCATCTTGGCGCCCTGCTCATCAGAGCCGAGCACGGCGACGGTCTTCTCGTGGTCAATCAGTTCCTTCGCTAGGCTTACCAGATGCTTCATGTCCTCTGACTCGACGTGCCTGACGACCTTGACTCCCTTTATGTGAACCGCCTTGCTGACCAAGTCCTCGACAGTCTCCCCGAC
This sequence comes from Thermoplasmata archaeon, assembly GCA_025457815.1. GTDB lineage: Archaea > Thermoplasmatota > Thermoplasmata > UBA10834 > UBA10834 > COMBO-56-21. The sequence goes on along the minus strand of JALOTQ010000013.1, from coordinate 5,422 downwards.
TCTGCCCTTCTTCATGGATTCGAGGTCCTTGTTCAGCTCCTTCCTGTCCGCGATGAGCTTGTCGACGGCCTCGTTGATCTTCTCCGGCACGGTGTTCAGCTTCGTGCTGGCGTCCGAGACGGCATTGTAGAGGCCGATCATCTGCTCGACCGCCGGCATGCCGGCGACGAACTCCAGCCTGACAACTCCGTCCTGGATACGCTTGGTCCTCAGTATCTTGATGGCTCCGACCTCGAGGGTGTTCTTGCAGTGGATCCCGCCGCAAGCCTCGACATCGAAATCGCCTATGCGCACGACCCGGATCTCCTTGCCCGGGACCGCCCCTCCCTGGTACAGCCTGAACCCGTAGCGCTTCTCCGCGTTGTTCCTCTCCATGAATGTGCTCAGGACCTTGGCCCCCGAGAGCACGGTCTCGTTCGCCAGAAGCTCGATCTTCTCGAGCTCCTCCTTGGTGAGGTCAGCATAGTGCGTGATGTCCAGTCGCGCGATGTCCTCGCCCTTGTGTGCGCCTGTCTGCCAGATGTGGTTCCCGAGAACCTTCCTGGCAGCGCCGTTGACCAAGTGAGTGGCCGTGTGATGTCTCTGCAGCCTCCGTCTTCGCCTCTCGTCGATTGTGCTCGTGATCAGCTTCCCGACGACGGCCTGCATCTCACCTTCGACCTTGTGGACGACGATGTTGCCGATCTTGTCCGCGCGGACGACCTTCATGTCCTTCATCGTGCCACTGTCGCTCTCCTGGCCTCCGCTCTCGGCGTAGAAGTAGGTCTTGTCGAGCACCACCAGGTCGTCCTTGACGGCAAGCACCTTCGCCCTGAATCTGTACTTGTACGGCTCCTTGTAGAACAGCTGCTTGGTCGCAGGCAGACCCTCCGGCAGCTCTACCTCCGGGCCGAGCTCCTCGCGTTCGACCTTCGAGTGCCTTGCAGCCACCCGCTTGTAGAAATCGTCTGGGACGCTGACAGGACTTGACGCGAACTCCGCCACGACCTCGGGGTTCAGTCCGTGCGAGTCGTACAACTCGATGAGTTCCTCGTCGGAGATCTTCTTCGCGCCCTTGGCCGAGACCTCCAGTCTCTGGACGATGCCTCTGCCCTTCACGAGGGTCTCCCGGTACTTGTCCTGCTCGACGTCGACCAGATGCACGATCTCGTCCTTGTTCTCGGCGAGGTCCGGGAAGTCCTTGGAGAAGTAGTCTACCTGCCTTGCCACTATCTCCGAGAGCTTCGTCTCGATGCCAAGCTGGGACATCTCCCTCAGGGACCTCCTCACTAGTAGCCTCGCGAAGTACCCCTGCCTCACGTTGGACGGGACCACACCGTCGCTCAGCATGAACATGAGCGCCCTCGTGTGGTCGCATATCACGTACATGCTCTCGAAGGGCTTGATCTGCTTGATGAAGTCGTCGGCGCCCATGCCGAGCCGTGCAGCTGCATCCGCCTTGAGCGCCCTCACATCCGCTGCGGTCTCGATCTTCATCGACCCAGCGGCCTTGGAGTACTCTGCGAGGATGGCATCCTCGATGCGCGTTCCAGACCTCCTCTTCAGCTCCTCGAGGACGTCTCCGAACACGGCCTCGTATGCCGACGGGGTGCCTTGGGATATCCAGGTCAGCCTCTCGAGCCCGTAGCCCGTGTCGACGACCTGTATGTCCATCGGCCTCTGCTGCCCGTTGTCCATGGCGTAACTCATGAAAACTAGCGTCGCGGCCTCCACGCCGCCCAGAAGCACCTCGAGGCATGGCCCTGCGTTGCCTCCCCCTTCCCACCAGGCTTCGGAGTAGTTAACCGCTTTCGGGTCGAGGCCCTGGACCTTGGTCAGGAACTCATGGCAGAGCTCCGTCGTGCGGTCCTTCCAGTAGATCTCCTTGCCTTTCTTGTTGAATACGTGGTGGGCCATCATCTCGAACATCGTGAAGTGCGAACCCGTCTTCCCGACGTTGTCTATGTCGTTGAACCTGACACATGTCTGTGAAATGGCGAGCGGGTTCGCCGGTGGCTCCACCACACCTTGTATGACCCAGGGCTGGAAGCCGTAGATGCTGGCCTGCGTGAAGAAGACGTCATCCCGCCACCTGGCAGTGATGGGATACCTCGATACGCGCGTGTGCCCCTGCTTCTCCAGGAACGAGAGGTAGCTCTCGCGCATCTCGTGGACGCTCGACTTCTCCTTGAACTTGGGCTTGCCTATGAATGTGTACTCGACGCACGGCGCCTCGCCGCAAGTATCGCCGTCCCCAAGCGTCCAGAAGAACTTGCCACACTTGGAACACTGCTTCCGCTGGAACCCGTTGTTCTTGAAGAACTCGAGCTCGTAGTCCTTCGAATCCATCTCTTCTCTCTTGCGCTAGATGAGTCTTCAGAATTTAACCGTTTTCGTCCAGGATGTGCGAAATCACGAGAAAGAGAAGTCAGGGTCCGAGAGACGCTCCTTGATGCCCTCGATCGGCTGGCCCTCTTTTATTATCTTCGTGACCTTCGCGGCCTCCTTCTTCGTTCCGAGCAGGATCGCGCCGATCATCTTGTTGTCCTTCAGAACAAACTTCTTGTACACTCTCCCGTCCTGCGTGGTCGTGCGGATCTCCTCGAATCCCGGCTCGGGGGGCTCGTGCTGGCTCCTGACCGCGCCTATGGATGTGAGGTCGAGGCCGACGACTTTCAAGGTGTTGGACGGGATGGTGCCTTTGTACTCCGGAGCTTCCTGCCCGAGAATCTTCTTCGCCGCTACCCTTGCCTGGTCCAGCGCGGGTGGGATCATAGCCCAAACCTGTCCGTTGAACTCCGTGACGTCGCCAATCGCGAAGATGTCCGGGTCAGAAGTCCGCAGAGAACTGTCGACCACTATTCCTTTGTTCACGGCGAGTCCAGCATCCTTGGCCAATGCCAGGTTGGACCTCGTGCCGGCGGAGACGATGACCATGTCCCCCTCGACGACTCGTCCATCCTTGAGGCGTACGCCCGTCGCCGCGTCAGTTCCGAGCACCTCCTCGGACTCGGCCCTGGTGACGATTCTCGCCCCGGTGTTCTCGATCCACTTCTGCAGTATGTCCGCTCCTGGATGGTCAAGCTGACGCATCAGAATGTGCTCAGCGTATTCGAGGATGGTGACCGATAAGTGAGGGAATCCACTGCAGACCGCCCGGGCGGACTCAAGGCCCAGCAATCCTCCTCCAATCACGATCACGTGCTTGGAGCCGGTCGCAGCTTCCCTGATACGCCTCGCGTCCTCGATTGTCCTGAGCGTGAACACCTTCTTCTTCGGAAGCCCCTTGATCGGAGGCACGAAGGAGCTCGACCCGACCGCGAGAGCCAGCTTGTCATAGACAATCCAGTTCCCGTTCACGAGAATCTCCTTCTGCGCCCTGTCGACCTTCTCGACTCTCGAGCTCAGGTGTAGCTTCAGCCTGTTCTTCTCATACCAGTCCATGGGATAGAACGGCATGTCCTTCTCCTGGACCGCGCCCGACAGGAGATCGATCAGCTTCGGCCTCGGATAATATTGCAGGTTCTCGTCCGTGAACAGCTCGACCTCAACACCAGTGTCCGCATCCCTGAGCGACTTCGCGAGCGTCGTGCCCGCCACATTGTTCCCGACAATGAGCACCTTCAAACTAACACAACCTGCAAACGCTAGATTCCATTCGCGTGTCCATCGACCCGCTTGTCGAATATGCGAACAATAGCGGGGATTTAAACTTGCCCCAGAATTGGAGACGAGATCAGGGAGAGCGAGAATGCTGTGCGCGCCAATCTGGGATTCCCATCGCATGAGTTATAAGCCATCATATCGGTATCAGCAGCAGGGTGAGGGGAATGGCTAAGTGCCCGTCGTGCGGTACGATGAATCCGAACTACATCATCTACTGCGGGAAGTGCGGTCAGGAGATACCTGAAGCTATCCGGAAAGCGGCCGAATCTGAACCGGAGTCCGCTACTGCGGAGACAGCATCGACTTCTGCCATCCAGCAGCCGACTGTCGCGCCCGTTGCATCGCAAGAGGCAACCAAGAAGTGCAACTGGTGCGGGACATACAACAAGACGTCCGCAAACTTCTGCTCCAACTGTGGCCGAGATCCGTATCGGGTATCGCCTTATGATGCGGGCTCTGCCTGGGAACCACCGCAGGAGTCCCCGAACACAAGCGCCCCGCTCATCGGCGGGATCCTGGCGATACTCGCCGGAGTCCTGTCCTTGGGACAGGGAGTCATCTACTCGGTCGCCAGCGACATCGCCTACACCATGGGATATGATGCGGGCGGCTTTCTCTGCATGTGCGGTGGGCTCGGCATCCTGTTCGGATTGGCCTCGATCGTCGGAGGCATATTCTCGATCCAGCGCAAGAATTTCGGACTCGCGGTCATCGGCGCGGTCCTCGGGATGATCGGATTCGGTTTTGTCATAGGTTTCCTGCTGGGACTCATCGCAGTTATCTTGATCGCGATATCCAGAGTCGAGTTCAGGGATTGAGAAGAGTACAGTTCGGTGACCAGAATGTCAGTCAAGTGTCCGAGATGCAGTAGTGACAACCCAGATGGCGCCCGATTCTGCAACATATGCGGAACGGTCTTGGCCTGGGCGGAGGACCACTCAGGCGCGTCAGCGGTCGCCGTCAGATGCCTCAAGTGCGGCGCGATGAACTCCTCGGACCTGAGGAACTGCGGCTCTTGCGGAGCGGACATGGCTGAGTCGGTGAAGGCACATGAGACCAGACCATCTCCCCCGTCTTCCCCACTCGTTAGGCAATGTCCGAGCTGCGGACGCGAGGTCAACCCTGCGGCGAGCGTGTGCGCATATTGCGGAGCAGACCTTGCGTCGGCCCCTCTGCCGAAGGTCGTTCACACGAGCCCGAATCCGGTCTATGCGGCGATCCTGATGTTCGGGACTGGCGCCCTAGGGCTCTTCTCCGCTGTCTACAACCTCGTGTTCTCCGAGCTGCCCGTCGAGCTTCAGCAGTTCGAGGGCATTCGCGAGTGCTGCGGGGGATTGACCATGCTCCTAGCCGCCGTGTGCATCATGGGAGGATTCTTCGCGCTGCGGAGACAGCACTTCATTTTTGCCATGATCGGTGCGATAGCAGGTATGATGACGGTGGGACTCTATGTCGGGTTCATCATGAGCCTTGTCGCGCTCGTTCTGCTCGCAATTTCCCAGAAGGAGTTCGAGAGCTGACGCTGGTAATCTCTATGTTGAGTTCTCCGAACCTCATCCGCGAAACTGTAAAGCCCAGGTATAGGGTTCCAGGGCCTGATGGAGAGTCCAGGAGAGCCACGAAAGCCGCGAAGCCTCGTGCTTCTCGTCGGCGGAACCCTCACGATGATCTCGGGGATATTGGCCCTGATCACGGGCGTGCTTCTCGCGGTGATAGGAAACTCGTACGGGCTTCTCGTGGACACGGGCGGGGCCCAGATCGCGGTCTGCGGGATAGC
>JALOTQ010000103.1 GCA_025457815.1 Thermoplasmata archaeon | reverse complement strand
AACGCGTGCGAAGCGAGCTCCAAGCGGTCCATCGTCACGAGGTACTCAGCGGGAATGATCTGGTCAGTGTCGACATTGTCCCCGAAGATCCAGGCTCTTCCCTCGATGGTCTTCCTCATCTGGTCACCTCCGATGGATCTGCTATCCTGCCTTTGACCGCGCTGGCCGCCACCACCGCGGGGCTGGCCAGATAGACCTCTGACGCCTTGTCCCCCATCCTGCCCACGAAGTTCCTGTTGGTGCTGCTCACGCACCTCTCCCCCGGGGCTAGAACGCCCATGTATCCACCGAGGCATGCGCCGCAGGTAGGTCCCGAAACGAACGCACCCGCATCTGAGAAGATCTTCAACAGACCCTCCTTCATCGCCCTATCGAACACCTCTTTCGTCGCAGGGACCACAATCATGCGCACTCCAGGCTTGACCTTCTTACCCTTCATGATCCTAGCTGCTATCCTGAGATCCTCGATTCTCCCGTTCGTGCAGGAGCCGAGGTAGGCCTGGTCTATCTGCACGCCGACCTCGCTTGCCGGGGCGACATTGCTGGGGAGGTAGGGCTTCGCGACGAGAGGGACTATCTCGGATCCGTCGTATTCGCGGAAATCGGCGTAGTGGGCGTCGGGATCCGCCAGGACTTCCTTGTACCTGCCTTTCACTCTCCCGTTCAGGTACTGGTCCACCTTCTTGTCAGGCGGGATGATGCACGCCTTCGCGCCAGCTTCTATCCCCATGTTGGAAATCGTTATCCTGTCTGCCAAGGGGAGTGATGTGATGGTGTCTCCAACGACCTCCATCGACGCGTACCTTGCCCCCTCGACTCCGATGTCCCCGATGATCTTGAGTATGATGTCCTTTCCCGAGACATGCTTCCCGAGCTTCCCGGAGACTGCGAATCTCATGGACTCCGGGACCTTGAACCAGAGTGCCCCGCGGGCGAACACGGTCGCAGCCTCCGTGCTTCCAATCCCTGTCGCGAAGGCTCCGAGTGCGCCGTACGAGCATGTGTGCGAATCAGCGCCGACAATGAGCCTTCCAGGTGCTACGAATCCCTGCTCTATCATTAGTTGGTGGCACACACCTCCGGTCCCGACCTCGAAGTAGTGCTTCACCTTGTGCCTTCTCGCGAAGTCGCGCATCTTCTTCGCCTGCTTGGCCGAAGCCACATCCTTGTTCGGGACGTAGTGGTCCGGGATCAGCACGACCTTGTCGCGCAGTATGGGCGCGCAGAGGCCTTCGAACTCATCGAACGCGGCTGGGCCCGTTATGTCATTGACCATGACGTAGTCTACTGCGGCCTCGACGATCTCGCCCGCATGGACGTCCTGCTTCGACTTCGCAGACAGTATCTTCTCCGCAACCGTCTTCGCCAAACAGCTCCACCTCGTGGTACCCGGAAACCCTAGTAGGCCTTCCTCTTCTCCTGGCCGTTGGTAGCGTTCATCTTCCTGTGCCAGAGCCTGTTCAAACCCTCGACCATAGCGTCGACGCTCACCGTGACGATGTCAGAGCCCACGCTCTTGCCCAGGGACAGCAGCTTCGTGTCCTCGCAGTCGCCGAGCTTCACGGTGACTTCGCAGAGCGCATTCGAACCCCCGGTGATCGCCTCCAGCCTGAACTCCTGCAGGACGATGTTCTTCGAGACCGCCGCGCGGATGGCGCTCAGGCTCGCGTCGATGGGCCCGACGCCGGTTTCGGAGGCCCTCCTGGTCTCCCCGTCGATGTCAAGCACGACTGTGGCCGTGGGCGTGAAGTTGAGGCCCGTGAAGACCGTGAACTCCTCCAGTTTGATGGCGGGCTCCGTCTCCTGGCCTATCACGTCGTAGGCGACGGCGAGCAGCTCGGCGTCGTCCAACTTCTTCCCGGACTCCGCCCACTTCTTCACCCTCGCCACGACCTCCTTCATCTGGTCCTGGTTGAGCTCGAGCCCGTACTCCCTGAGCTTCGTGTTGATCGCGTGATGTCCAGAGTGCTTGCCCACGACGAAGGTCCTCTCTTTGCCGACTATCTCAGGTCTCATGGGTTCGTAGGTCGAGCACTCGCTGAGCACGCCGTGCACATGTATGCCAGATTCGTGCGAGAACGCGTTCTCGCCGACGATGGCCTTGTTCGGCGGGACCGCGATGCCAGTGAGCTGTGATACCAGCCTGGAAACAAATGCCATCTTCCTCGTGTTGATGTTGGTCCTGACCCCGAAGAACGCTTGCAGGCCCATCACGACCTCCTCGAGGGCAGCGTTGCCAGCTCTCTCTCCGAGGCCGTTTATCGTGCAGTGGACCTCCTCAGCGCCGCCGAGGACGCCCGCGAGGGAGTTTGCCACTGACAATCCGAAATCGTCATGGCAGTGGACCGCCAGCGGGACCTTGATGCTCTTTTTCAGCTCCGTGACGAACTGGACCATCGCGGTCGGAGTCATGACGCCGACGGTGTCCGGGATGTCTATCCTGTCGACCTTGACCTCCTGAATGGCTCTGTGCACGACGTCGAGGAACTGCAGCTCAGTTCTGGTGCCGTCCTCGCAGCTGAACTCAGCGATGAGCCCGTGATCCTTGGCGTACTGGACCGCGGTGACGGCCTTGTCTCGCGCCTCCTCCTGTGTTATCTTGAGTTTCTTCTCGAGATGGACCTTGGATGTCGCGAGGAATATGTGCACCGAGTCCACGTCGCACTTCAGGGCCGCGTCGATGTCGGACGGACTGGCCCTGCACAGTGCGCAGATCTCGCTCTTGAGGCCCGCTCCCGCGATCTTCCTGACGGCGTCGGCCTCTCCCTCGGAGTTGACGGGGAACCCAGCCTCGATGATGTCCACTCCGAGCTCGTCCAGGGCCTGAGCGATCTTCAGCTTGTCGTCGCTTGACAGCGCCACGTTCGGAGTCTGCTCCCCGTCCCTGAGGGTGGTGTCGAGGATCTTGACTCTCTCGGGCATCCTGGTCGCAGCGAATATCTTCTTGTTGTACTCGCTGATGAACATTCCCTTGTCGGGTATCCTGAACCCGGGTTCCGCTCCTTCTTTAGCATTCTCACTCGGAGATTGTGCTTGCATCAAAACACTCCCCAAAATTCCCACTGCGGCCCTTAGGCTAGGATGAGCAGCCCCAAGGGCAGAATAAGCAGACCGTTGCTCTTGTGCGGCATTCCTAGCCTCCTTGATTCAGTGGTGCCACGCGCCGTGGCGCATGACAATCATCGTCATGGCCTCGATTCATATAAACCTTTTGAGGTCGAGCCAGCACGATTGTGCTGGACAGTTCTGTACAATCTAGCCAGTGCCAATCGCTGGAAGACTAGAAATACCTCGTTCAAGGTACTGCGCCTGATACGCTTGGTCAAGGATATGGTAGTCGCGTTCCAAGGGGAGAGAGGCGACCCAACCGTTCCCCGACTTCCAATCGGTCTTCGAGGCTGTGGAGCACGATAAGGTCACGCATGGCGTCGTCCCCGTTGAGAATTCCACAGAGGGCAGTGTGGCCCAAGTGAACGACCTGCTTCTCGACCACGACCTCACGATATCGGGCGAGATCATCGTTCCGGTGAAGCACTGTCTGATGGCCTATGACGACGCGACCATCGATACCATCAAGGAGGTCCTGAGCCACCCTCAGGCGCTTGGCCAATGCCGCAAGTTCCTCTCGAATCACCCGGCCTGGAAGCTGATCCCCTCCTACGACACTGCGGGGAGCGCGAGGATGATCGCGGAGGGGAAGCGCACCGACCAAGCGGCCATCGCCAGCAAGCGCGCGGCGGGGGTTTACGGCCTCAAGATCCTGAAAGAGGACATTCAGAGCGAGATGGCCAACTTCACTCGCTTCTTTGTGCTCGAGAAGAACCCAGGGCCTGTCAAAGGAGCCAACAAGACCTCGATCGTCTTCGCCACCAAGAACGTGCCAGGAGCACTGCACATGTGCCTGGGCGAGTTCGCGACCAGGAACGTCAACCTGTCCAAGCTCGAGTCTAGACCCAGGAAGAACAAGCCCTGGGTGTACGTCTTCTATGCGGACTTCGAAGGTCACATGGACGATCCGAACATACACGCTGCGATAGGCGGTTTGCTCAAGACCGGCGCCTTCGTGAAGATACTCGGATCGTACCGCAAGGCCGAGAACTGATGGTCACTGGGCGCCCTGCACAATCGATTCCCTCACCAGTTCGTCAATCCCCGCCTTTCCCTTGAGCACCGTCCTATCTCTTTCCAGGAGGGCGAGGTCCTTCGGGTCGAACGCGGCCGGGTTCAAGGCCAGAATGAGTCGCGACTTCGTGATCCATGCGGTCTCGTTTAGCGAGTCGAACACTCTCAGTACCTTCTTCAGCTCGTTGAACGTGACGAGGTACTCGAGCCCTTCGATCAGCACGATGCTGTTCGGGTTGGATTCCATGAACCGCATGATCGTGTCTGCAAGGATGGTGAGGCTGGTCGGCGCAATCCTGCGTTCCCCAGGCGACTCCGTGAGCCAGATTATGGGCGTCACCTGAAGGTGGTGTTTCTCCCTTAGGCCCTCCGGATACTCCCGCGTGACGACAAGTCCGTGGGGAATCAGGAACTCCAGGGTGGCGATCGCGGAGGCCTCCTTGCCCGGTATCTCGGCCTTCGGGGTCAGTGGAAGCGTGACGAGGTCCGAGAAGAGGGAGAACGCCGAGGAGGGTCGATCCTCCTCGATGACATAGATGCCTCGCGGGATGTCATATGACCTGAATCCCTCGCGCTTGACGATTTCCGGCTCGGGCTTCACCTGCATCGCCGTGAACCGCGTCTCGAGCGCGATTCTCGCCATGATCGCGAAAAGGATGACGGTCGTCCACATGAGCGGATTCGATTCCCCGAAATGGTCGAGTATCGAGGGACTTGTTCCCAGGAAGAAGATGACGGTTGGGATGCCTGTCCAGCATATGGCCATCACCCACATGCCGCTCATCACCGTCGCGGAGACCGCCGGCATCTTGCCGCGGACAGCAAGGAGGGTCGGGGTCGCCACATCGTAAGCGACGGAGGCGACCACATAGACTCCCCCAACGACGAGCATGAGAGTCTCCTTCTCGAGCCCATCAGTGGACTCAAGATACCAGGCGGCAACGATCAGGAGAAAGCCGATGCATCCCCAGCCCGTGAAGAAGTTGACCGGTTCCCTGCGGACCCACTTCCTGAAGCTCGCTACGGAGTTGTGGTCCCGATAGCGGCTCGTGACAGAGACCACAGCCGTCGAAAGCCATGCCAACGCGACGGAGAATGTGAAGTTGATCGCAACTGCCGGGAATTCCCGGTAGTCGCCGAGCATCTTCGCGAGCAGCAAGAGATAGAACGCGCCCAGGACGCATGTGAGCGATATCACGAGCCAGTTGCGGACGGAGGTGAAGAACTCCCTGTCCTTCCCGGAGACCCTGAATGCCACGTAGAGTGCGACCGCCAGGCCAGCGAAGCCTGGGATCAACTGCGTCACGATCTCCTTGGTTTCCAACCTCACCCTCCGAAGCTAGGACTAGTATGTTCGCAACGTACAATCGCGTCGCGATTCAAGTATCTTTCCAGCCTTCGGTCAGAGAGGTTGCTCTGAGGTCATGGAGGGTCTCATGAGCGCGATTCCATGACCGCGCCCTTGCTTGCGGAGCTGACAGAATCCCTGTAGCGCAGGAGACAGCCAGAAGCAGTGACCTTCGGCATCTTCCTCTCCTTCAGCCTCGCCCTTATCTCCTTCTGCGACAGGAGCACTTCCACCTCTCTCTCGTCCAGGTTGATGCGGACTATGTCCTTGTCTCTGATGGCTGCGAGCGCTCCGCCCACATACGCCTCGGGGCTCACATGGCCAATCGACAGTCCCCTGGTCCCTCCAGAGAACCGGCCGTCTGTGATCAGAGCCACGGACTCAATGAGGCCCATGCCGGCGAGGATCGCGGTGAGGGACAGCATCTCCGGCATTCCGGGAGCTCCCTTCGGACCCTGATATCTGACAACGACAGCGTCGCCTGGCTTGATCTTCCCGGCGAGCATCGCATCTGTCGCGGATTTCTCCGTGTCGAAGACCTTGGCAGGCCCTTCGAACCTGCGAAGGCTATCCAGGACGGCGGACTGCTTCACCACGCATCCCTCCTCCGCGAGGTTCCCCCAGAGGATGGCGATCCCGCCCTCCTGGTGATACGCGTTGTCCAGGGTGCGAATCACATTCGCGTCCTTGACGGAGGCTTTCCTGGCGATGTCAAGGATGGATACGCCGTCCACTGTGCACGCATCCTTCAGCTTGGGCGAGATGCGGGAAAGCACTCCCGGAATTCCGCCCGCCTCGAAGAGGTCAATCATGAAGTGTTCTCCACCTGGCTTGAGGGCAACTATGTGCTTCGTATCCCTTGAGACGGTGTCGAACAGGTTCAGCTCGAGGTCGACGCCGAACTCCCGTGCTATGGCAATCAGGTGCAGGCAGGTGTTCGTGGAACCGCCGATCGCGTTGTCGACCCTGAGAGCGTTCTCGAAGCTCGCCTTCGTGATCATGTCCTTCGGCCTGCAGCCGTCCCGTGCCAGCTCGACCGCCAGGGCGCCTGTCCTCCTCGCCATCTTCCTCTTCTCTTCTGAGATGGCATGGGTCGCCGCGCACCCGGAGACGCTCAGCCCAAGCGCTTCCGTCAGGCAGGCCATCGTGTTGGCCGTGAAAAGACCGGAGCATGAGCCGGCCCCGGGGCAAGCCCTCTTCTCGATCTCATCGAAATCATCTTGGGTGATCTTGCCGGCCTTGAGCTCGCCCACCGCCTCGAATATGGATATGACGTCCAGCTTCCTGTCCTTGTAGATCCCGGGCATCATGGGCCCGCCCGTCAGGATTATGGCCGGGACGTTCAGGCGACCGACTGCCATGAGCATTCCAGGGGTGATCTTGTCGCAGTTGGTGACTCCGACCCAACCATCGGCTACGTGCGCCTCGACCATCGCTTCGACGGTGTCGGCGATGATCTCACGCGAGGGCAGCGAATACCTCATGCCATCCAGTCCCATCGCAATGCCGTCGCAGATGCCAGGGACGCCGAATTCGTAACACACGCCTCCGGCCTCCTCTATGCCCGCCTTCACTTCCTCCACGAGCTTGTTCAGGTGTATGTGCCCGGGAACGATGGTGTTGAATGAGTTGGCGATTGCGATGAGCGGCTTGTCCATGTCCTTGTCGTTCATCCCGAGGGCTCTCAGCAGGCCTCTGGCTGGCGCTCGGGATATGCCCTTTTTCATAGCATCGCTTCTCAATCCGCCTTGTGAACGCCCTTTTTCCATCACTACTCACCGAGTTTGAAATCGTCGTGGAGCGCCTCGATCGCCTTCCTGGCATCTTCCTTCTTCACAATGAACGAGATGTTGAGTTCGGAGGAACCCTGAGCGATTGCCCTTATGTTGACCTCCTTTTGCGCCATTGTTCCGAACACGCGCGCGGCGACTCCGGGCGTCCCTTTCATGCCCGCGCCAACGACGGCCACGATGCTGAGGCCGTCCTCTACCTTGACCTCTCGGACCTCCTTCGAGCCCAGCAGGCTGAGCTCGAGTGCGTTCTGAGCCTTCGAGCCGCTGGCCTTCGGGATCGCGAGCGTGATGCTCTCCTCCGACGAGCTCTGGGATATCATGAGCACGTCCACGTCCTCGTCGGTCAGTATCTGGAGCACCTTCGCGGCCAGGCGAGGGGTCCCTACCATGCTGGCGCCGCTGACGGTTATCACGCTGACATCATTGATGTTGGTTATGGCCTTCACCACATCGCCTGATTTGACCTTTACCTCGGCCTCTATCACGGTGCCCTTTCCGTCGGGGTCATTGAGGCTCTTGACCCTGAACGGTATGTGATACTTGGCCGCGCACTCGAGCGCCCTGGGGTGAATGACCTCAGCCCCGAAGTGGGCAAGCTCCATGGCCTCGGCGAACGATATCTTCTGTATCATCTTGGCCGATTTGACGAACTTGGGATTGGCGGTCATGAGACCGTCCACGTCTTTCCAGACCCAGACCTCGTCAGCCTTGATCGCCGCGCCGATTATAGAGGCAGTGTAGTCGGAGCCGCCCCTTCCGAGCGTCGTCTGGACGCCGTCCTGGGTCGAGCCGATGAATCCGCAGACGACTGGTATGACCCCGTCTTCGAGCAGTCTGTCCAGGTTCTCCTTGACCTGATGTGTCGTCACGCTCATGAGAGGGGACGCGTCCCCGTATCTGCTGTCCGTGACTATCCCGACCTCTCCTCCTGTGAGCGCCTTCGATTTCAGTCCAAGATCCTCTAGGGCTCCTTGGAGCACAGGCGCGGAGAGCTTCTCCCCGTAGCCAACGACGAAATCCCTGGACCTGGGCGTGAGTTCGCCGATGTGAGCTATCCCGAGCAGGATGTTCTTGAGTTCGTCCATTCTGGTGTTGAGCACGATGAGCGTCCTGTCGAGCACGCGCTCGTCCTTGATGGCGGTCTCGGCCGCCTTCCTGTGTCTCGCGTGCAGAGCCTCCACGAAGTCGTGAACGGCCTTCTTGTCCCCCTTGCTGACCTTCCTGGCGACCTCGTTCAGGGAATCGGTGACACTGAACATCGCCGAGGTGATGATCACGAGCCTGTGCCCATCCTTCTCGTACTTTCGGACGAGCGCTCCGACTCGCCGCATCTTGTCGCCGTCCGCGACGCTGACTCCTCCGAACTTCATCACGAGCTTCATTTCGAGTCCTACCTGGAATCCGAGAGCAGGAAAAATAGCTATCGGGTGAATGTCCTCCTTATCTCTATCAGGTCCCTGAGCACCGAGCTGGCCGTCTCTCTCCCTCCGGCCCCCTTCCCTACGAGCGTTATCTCGCCTGCAGGGTCGGTGT
>JALOTQ010000102.1 GCA_025457815.1 Thermoplasmata archaeon | reverse complement strand
CCGTGCTACGTCACGACATATCACGCTGCGCCTCATCACCAGTTCATTCACGGATCGGCAGCAGCATCCTGTCTTCCGCGGCCCATGGACATAGCCAGACAGTCCGAAACTGGTGAGCTGGCCGCGCATCCAGCGTGCGTTTTCTGAGCGATATGCCCGCCCCTTCAGAACACTATGCAGATATAATTGTAATTCTGTTATTGCTAATCCTCATACAAGTATACATCAAAGATATAAACACAGGAAAGGAGGATTCGAGCAGTGCAATATCGCGCCACAGACCATCGATTCAACATACCTTTCGGACGTGTTGAACCGCCTTGTCTTCCTCCGCGCGCACTCTGCGCAATAGCTGGGCGCCCTTCCTCCTCTTCTCTAAGGGCATTTCCCCCTTGAACTGGAATGGGAACAGCTTCGTGAATGAGGCCATGGATCGCGCCCCTTTCTCATAACATCCCGCGGCCGCGCGAAGATGTCTGGCTTCGCCTGCAGGCAATTGCTTTGCGACCTGCTTCATGAACGATCCTGAGAGTTCTCGTCCCTCATGGACGCAAGCTCCGACGTAGCTGTTGCCCATGTAATTCTGAGCGGATTCGTCGAGCGATTCGAGCACGCTGGCCCACTCCTCGAGCGCTGGCGGGCCAGCAATGTAGTTCTTCGCGACGTCTATCTCACCGGAGGCGAACCGTAGCGCCCGATCCAGCGCCTCCCTTCGAGCCTTCCCCTTGGAGATCTTCAGCTTCCCCTTGAAATAGAAGGCGTCAATGCATCCCGGCGCCTTCAACTCATAGAAAGGAATCGGGTCATCTGGCACGGGTGGATCCGCCGCGCTCCGGAAGGTCCTGACAATGTACGAGTCACCCACGTATCCGCGCACTATCCCGTACTCCGGAGCAGCCAGACCCCAAAGGACGACGGGTCTCCTCCTTTCGTCAATCTCTTTCTTGATCCTCTCGAAGATTCCCCTGACCAGTGCCATTTCCTCTGCAGTAGGGGCGCCTTCTTTTGACGGATAAGGGTGCTGATGAACGAATACATCGATCTTCCAACCCAGGCTCTCCGTTCCATGAACCATTTCTCTGAAGGTTTTCAGATGGAGGGCGGTCGGACCCGAAGGGCATGTTTCGCCCCTGGATACGTTTATCAGAAACGAGCATCCAGAATAGCCTCCAACCTCCCTTGTGCCGCACCTCACGCCCAAGTATCTGAGGCAGCCCGTCATGGCGCCTAGATAAGAAAGCCAGCTTGGCGCGTATTGCATCTTCTTCAGCTCGTTTTTCTCCATATTCTTAGTCCCAGAGAAGGCGGTCGCGTACGTTCTCTGAATCGCTTCCTTCTCCTCTCGAGACCTTTTCTTGGACCCCTTGTGAACGCTCGTTGCGGCGGCCAGAAGCCCGCGCCCGTCTTCCGTCGTCCGATATGCGCCCCGAGCCACGCGTTCCAGAAGACCGGCATCCGTCAACATAGCCAGATGATTCAGGAGTGCCGTCTTGGACAGATTCGTTGTCCGCATGAGCTCCAATAGAGTTGATTCTCCAGGTATACCCTGAGCCAAGATCTGCACCCGGGCCGGGTGCGCAACAGACCTGAGGAACTCCGCCAAAGAATCTGCAGATTCGACCGTCTGGCTCTTTGCCCCGCTGCCAACTACTCTCGGATTCACTGCGACCCACTCTCGCCGAAACACGGAGGTCGTCGTCGGTACTTAATTGTTGCCATTTGGCGTGAACATTCGCACTATTATGAATGAACATCTATTAATGTATCGCCTCCAATATTCTAGATATAGAATAAAAATAAAGCTAGACGGAACGAGCGCGAATCTCACACAGGAATGGCGGAAAAACCAGGACGACAGAATCAAAGTGAGGTAACAGAAAGAAGATGGAGAAGAGAAAGGAAATGGTTTGACGCTGAGGCAGGTCGTGCCCCAGGATCCGAGCCCGTGTCCAGGCCTACATCATCGGGGGCATGCCGCCCATGCCGCCCATTCCGCCAGGTCCGCCCTTCGGAGCCATCTCCGATGGGCTCATCTTCCTCGATGCGATGACATCGTCGATCCTCAGGATCATCGATGCCACCTCGGTGGCGGATTGAATTGCCTGGGTCTTCACGCGCAGAGGCTCAATCACCTTGGCAGCGACCATGTCAGAGACCTTGTTCTCAAGGACATTCACGCCAAAGGACGCGCCCGCCTTCTTGTTGTGGGCGTTCTTGAGCTCTATGACGATGTCGAGCGAATCCATCCCCGCGTTCTCAGCGAGCGTCCACGGGATGATCTCCAGGGCCTCGGCGAATGCTTCGATTGCGAGCTGCTCCCGTCCACCCACGGACTGTCCATAGTCCCTGAGTCTAAGGGAGAGTTCAATCTCCGGCGCGCCTCCGCCTGGGACGACGACTCCGTCCTCGATAGCGACCGAGACGACCTTCAGCGCATCGTGCAGAGCTCTCTCGACCTCGTCGACGACGTGCTCTGTTCCGCCTCTGATCAGTATCGAGACCGCCTTCGGGTTCTTGCAGCCCGTCACGAACGTCATGTCGGAATCGGAGATCTTGGACTCCTCGACCTGCTCGGCATAACCCAGCTCGTTGCTGGACAGATCGTCTAGGTTCGTGACGATCTTGCCACCAGTCGCCTTGCCCAGCTTCTCCATATCTGAGCGCTTGACCCTCCGCACTGCGTAGATACCGTCCTTCGCGAGGTAGTGCTGCGCAAGGTCGTCAATGCCCTTCTCGCAGATGAGCACGTTCGCGCCGGTCTTCTTGATCTTCTCGACCATGCCCTTCAGGGTCTTCTCTTCCTCGTCCAGGAACTTCTGTATCTGGGTCGGGTCCCTGATCTGGATCTTGGCTTCGACCTCGGTCTTCTTGATCTCGAGGGCTGAGTCGACGAGCGCGATCTTCGCGTTCTTGACGGTCTCTGGCATCCTCGGGTGTACGCGCTCCTTGTCCAGGACCAATCCCTTGATCAGCTTCGTGTCCGAGACGGCGCCGCCGTGCTTCTTCTCCACCTGGATGTTGTCGATGTCGGACCTGATCTTGCCGTCGGTCTTCTCCGAGATGGACGTGACCGCGTCAACCGCAAGGTCCGCGAGCATGAATGTCTCGCCGCCAACTCCCTTGCCAGTCATCGCTGTCTGAGCCACGAGCTTGAGCATCTTCCTGTCGGAGAGCGTGACCTCGATGCTCATTTCCTTCAGTATCTTCACGGCCTGCTGGGACGCCAGCCTGAAGCCGTTGGAGATGACCGTCGGGTGAACGTTCTGCTCGATCAAGGCCTCTGACTTCTTCAGCAACTCACCGGCGATGACGACCGCAGAGGTCGTTCCATCTCCGCATTCATTGTCTTGCGTCTTCGCAACCTCGACGACCATCTTGGCCGCAGGGTGTTCGATATCCAGTTCCTTCAAAATCGTTGCACCATCATTCGTGATGACGATGTCTCCCATGCTGTCCACGAGCATCTTGTCCATGCCCTTCGGACCCAGGGTGCTGCGAACGGCATCCGCCACAGCCTTGGCCGCCATTATGTTGTTGTTGTGAGCGGTCTTTCCGCGGGTGGACTCCGTTCCTTCCTTCAGTACTATTACGGGTTGGCCTCCCAACATTGCTAATGCCTCCAGGCTTCGAGTATAATAGAACTTCTATATATCAGTTACGCCACCGGCAAAGAGCCCTAGCTACGACCAGGCGAAGGTATCGCCAGCAATGCTTATCCTAGGACGCCGAACTTGTCGAGGGAGCTCAATATCTGAGAGACGTACTTCTCAGGGTCAGCGTGCTCATCGAAATCATCGAAGTACTTCCCCAGGGCGCGCATCCCACGGTCTAGGGCGACTCGTGCTTCGTCAAGCCTCCCGCGTGGGCCCCATCCGGTACGGTCCACTCTGATCGCTTCTGAGAAGTCGATGAACCAAGGTCTCCCGTCGAACACCAGAATGTTATAGGCGCTCAGATCGGAGTGAACAACGCCCGCCTTTGCGAGCCCCTCGACTCCACGCAGCACGCACTGGAGGAAGTCCAGGTCGTCTTCGAGATGAACGTCGTTGAGCCTGGGCGCTGGCCCGCTCTCGTCCCCGAGGTATCTCATGGAGAACATGTTCTCAGCGCGTCTTGCAGGAGCTGGGACTAGACATCCTCCTTTCCACGCTTGACGGGTCATCTCGTACTCACGCGCGGCGAGCCACCCTGCCGAGTCCTGCTTGATCGGGCTCCCGCCGCGGTGTGAGGTCCGATAGAGGCGATAGACCTTGATCGCAATTGGCGCGTCCCGATACGTGGCCAGGTAGACATCTGCCTCCTTGCCCGCACTGACAAGTCCGACCACTTCCATGGCCAGGCCTGACGAGAGGATGGCCTCCTCAGTTGAGCGATACCCTGCCTCGTGAAGGTCGAGGGTTCCTGATTTGATACGCCACTCGACGCTGGCGTCCAGGTATGGATTGTTAGGCATTTTGGATCTAGGTTGTTGATAGCGTTCACACTGCAGTTCCCAATGTCACCAAACGCCCGAGGCTGTGATCAGAACTACGAGGCCCCCGGCGCAAGTGCTAGAACCATTTCAGACATCATCTCCGGGAACCTCCTGGTCGCATGACCGATCGAGGGAAGAGAGCAGGAGTACATGAAGGTATCGCTTTTGATTGCCCGGGCCCCGACCGAGCAGGAAGGCAGCTCGAACAGTTAGAAGGCATCGATGAGATGGATTCCATTTTTCTCGGACTCCCGCTTCAGCAGGAGTTTGATCTGCCTGTTCCTCTCCGGTCCGGACCCTATCGTTGGACCGACTCCGAGCTTCTCAAGCGCGGCGCCGAATCTCTTGGAGGCGATCGGTTTGGGGTTGTAGCCGTCCCACATGATTCTCCTAACGCCTGCCCCCGCGACACCTGAGACAAGGCGCTCGATGGCAGGACCCGAATCACAGAGTCCCGGCAGGATGGGGGCGGCCATGACGTAGGTATCGACCCCTCGACGGACCAGCTCCGCGGCGACGGCAAGGCGGCGGCTCGGAGAAGGAGCTCCAGGTTCGACCACGGAGGTCACCTTGTCGTCGATACATCCCAGGCTCAGGCCAACCTCCGCTTCCTTCCATCCAACGAGTATGTCGATGTCCCTGAGCACGAGATCAGATTTCGTCAGGATGCTCGCGCTGGCGGCCGCATCCCTCAGAAGCTTCAGGCAGCCTCTCGTGAGCTCGTACACCTTCTCTAGAGGCTGGTACGGGTCCGTCACCGTCCCCACTCCATAGACCCCTTTGGTGCCCTTCGCGAGCTCCTTCCTGAGGCAGTCCACGATGTTGACCTTAACCTCGATCACATCGCCCCATGGCCTGGACATCTCGAACCGCGTGACGTCCTGGGCGTAGCAGTACGAGCAGGCATGCCCGCATCCCCTGTATGGATTGAGCGCGCGGTCAAGGCCGGGAAGCCGTGAGGGAGACGTTGCG
>JALOTQ010000101.1 GCA_025457815.1 Thermoplasmata archaeon | reverse complement strand
AGGAAGGGGCGAAGTCCTAAGAGTGAGTGGCCTTGCGCTCGACCATACTCGGCACCGGACTGCTATCTCTCGCAATCGTCTTCGCGTTCACAGGGATACTCGCATCGAACCTCTCCTGGACCGTCCTGAGCGTGGGAATTCTCACAGTCTACGTTTTCTCGTACAGGCGATTCGCGAGGGAGCTGGAGAGCTCGAGCATCAAGGTAAATAGGGTCCTCCTCGACAAGATGGCGTACGCGAACGAGCCGATCGGACTCAGCGCCGAGGTGCTCAACACGAACCCGACCGCGGTGAAGGGCGATTTCGAGGACGTGTTGCCCGAGGACTGTGAGCTATCAGCCGGCTCGAACAAGTCGTCAAGGATACTCCCCCCGAGGACCGTCCTCAAGCTGGCTTACTCAGTGACCCCAAAGAAGCGCGGGGTCCACAGGTTCCCCGGAATGGTGATCCGGCGCAGGGACGCCCTCGACATCTTCGAATACGAACAGATGATTGAGCACGAAACCAGCCTGAGCGCGCACACGGAGAAAGGAACGATTGACGCCGCAAGGAGGATGGGGGCTAGGGAACATCTCGAATTCTCAGGCATGGGTAGGAACCCGGCCGTCGTCCTGAGGGAGTTCGAGTTCGACGGCATCCGGGAATACACGCCGGGCGACAGGGCCAGGGACATTCACTGGAAGCTGCTTCCGAAGACCGGCAGGCTCATGACGAAGACCTACAGGAAGGAGGGCGCCGTCCACACCATGATCTTCGTGGATTGCGGACGCAGCATGCGCCTCGGGACCAGAGGCGTCGCGAAGGTCGACCACGCGGTGGACATATCGATACAGCTGTCAAACGTCCTCCTCACCAGCTTCCATCCCGCGGGCATCGCGGCGTTCGACGAGATCAATGTGATCGGCAAGATACCTCCTTCGTTGGGCCGCCATCAATTCGACAAGATCGTGAAGCTCCTCCGGGAAGTTCCGAGCGCGCAGGCCGCCGCGAACGACCAGACCGCAGCGAGTCCGCAGACGAACGGGACTCCTGTGAAAGGGCCTGCGAAGATTCTGCCGCGACCGAGCGAAACCTCGTTCTTGTCCGCCGTCGAGAGCCTGAAGAAGGCGGAGTCGGGAAGGAAGCTCGGCATGGGGCTCGAGGGTGGGATCAAGGAGACGCTTGCCAGGACCAGAGGCCAGGAGTACCTGTTCATCATCGTCACGGACCTCGTGTCATCCCGCGACGCTGTCGTCGCCGGGGCGAGGATATGCAAGAGCACCGGCAACAGGATGCTCGTGCTGAACACCTATGATGACTGGTACAGGTCGAAGAAGGAGGCCTTGGACGTTCCCGAGCTGGAGAGGATGTACGGGATGCTCTCGGAATCGCTGAAGACAGAGGCGGCCCTCAGGGGCCTGGGAGCGTCATACCTCAGGATCGGTCCCCAGGATACCGCCCCAAGGATCATCAGGACGATAAGGAGGGGGAACGCTTGATACGGCTCTCCGTCAGG
This sequence comes from Thermoplasmata archaeon, assembly GCA_025457815.1. Lineage (GTDB taxonomy): Archaea > Thermoplasmatota > Thermoplasmata > UBA10834 > UBA10834 > COMBO-56-21. The sequence continues at coordinate 3,951 of JALOTQ010000101.1, read as the reverse complement.
ATAAGGGAGCTTATCATCGTGATCTCGGTGGCTGTCATCTCCGTATTCTCCAACATCACGCTGCTGACGATGACCGCGCTTGCGCTGGGCACGATCGCCATCACTCTCGGCATATCGTATTCCTACAGGCCCGCGTCGATCGTCGGCCTGCTCACGATATACATGGCCGCCGCGTCAGCGATGGAGATCCCAACGCTCATGGAGACGAGCATGGTCATCACAGCGATACTCGGCATGCTGATCCCGGTCGTGCTCCTAGGTCTGCTGGCGCTGTCTTTCGAGGACGAGGAGAACGATTCGATAGTCGTCCCGAAGAGGCCCCTGGCGATATCGCTGTTCTACGGTGCGGTGTGCGTCATGGCGGCTCCGCTCGTCTCGCTCGCAATCAGCCTGGTCGCACCCACATTCGCCCTCAACGTTAACATCGTGAGCCAGATGGCCCTCGTGTTCATCGCCGCCGTCCTCGGAGGGATGTACCTCGCGAGGACCAAGCCTCCAGCCGCGCATTCCCCATCGCCGGAGAGGGAGGAGAGCGCAGAGGCCTGAACGCATATTGCTCAACGATTAAATACGGCGTAATTGCTGGACGAAGAACATGAGGATGCCTCAGGGGTTGCTGCTGCTTCTAGGCACGCTACTTGTCATCGGAGCCCTGTACAACCACTACCTGGGACACTCGGCCTACCTTGTGGAAATCATCTTCATCGCCGTGGGCGTCGTCATCGCGACCGCTGACGTGCTCTGGATGAGGAGGAAGGCGCCAGAGACGGAAGACGGCATCATAACCGCGCTGTATTCACTGGCGATACCGAAGAAGCATGTCCCTCTGGCCATGCAGACCTCGGGCTTCCTGCTCATCCTCGCATGGACCTCCTGGAAGCTCTTCGTCGTGGGAGCTGCGGACCTCAGGATGCAGGATTTCATGGTCACGCTCTTCGGCCTCTCGCTCATACTGTATCCTTCAGGGCCCTCGAAGTTCACGTCCGAGAAGGATTTCCTGGTGCTCTACTTCATGTTCCTGACGATCGTGTTCGTGGTGATCTGGAACGCATACAGCATCGTGACGGGGGAGTCCTACGGGAGGATAACCGGGTACTCGGAGTTCTACTTCGTCACGACGCCCACCGTCCTGCTGCTAAGGCTCTTCGGGGTCGACGTCGAGACCGAGCTGGACATCGACGGCTACGGCCTGTCCAACATAATCAAGTTCGACTACGAGGGGAACACCATCTGGCTTGGAATAGGGACCGGATGCAGCGGACTCTACTCGTCCGGGCTCTTCTTCTCGGCATTCCTCGCATTCGTTCTCGTGAGGTACAGGAAAGTCGACCTTAAGATACTCCTGGCCCTCGGGCTCGGGTTCCTCGTCACGTGGTTCTCGAACATCTTCAGGATGGCCATAACCGTGCTCGTGGGATCGCACTTCGGCCCGCCGAGCCTGTCGTTCTTCCACTCCTACTTCGGCATAATCGTGTTCGTGATCTTCACCACGGTATTCTGGGTGTTGATCGTGAGATGGCTTGACAAAGTGGAGGTCCCTTTGCCTCCAGCTGAGCTCAAGGGAGACGACGCAGTCAAACAAGAGCAGGCTGCGGGCTGAGCTTGACTCAGCGGCCCAGGGGCGACCTCGGAGGCCTCATCCTCGGGTCTCTGGGGTCGACGTCCAGTCCGAACTCCTTCTCGAGCGCCCTGACGTCCTCATCGAATATCGATCTCTTGATCCCGGGAATGATCAGCTCCCGCTCGATGAGCTCTCCGTAATCGATCTCGTCCTTCACTCTGTCACCGCCCTGACCGTCGATCCTGATGGGGGCCTCTGGAATGGCCTCGATGAGCCGCACCGGCTGCTGCTTGGGCACCTCCGGCTCCTTCTTGGCGACCGCGGGCGCGATGTCACGTATGACGGACTCCTTTTTCAGCGGCGGAGCCTCGTCCTCGTACTGGTCCGGAGCCCTCTGGGCACGCTGCATCTCCATCATGCGCGTCTCGACCGCCCTCGCGCCCGAGGACCTGCCCCAGCTGGCCTTGTAGTCCTCGCTGTCTTCCTTCCTGTCCCTCCGCATGAGAGCTAGAGAGACCGCTGCGATTCCAATCCCTGCGCCGATAACCGACAGACCTGTCGTGCTCGTTATCCATTCCACTACCATGTTGTCACCCCCTGTGAGATCGTCGTCCCCGCCTGGGACGATGCCATCGTCTGAAGAGTCGAATGTGACATGCAATGAAATCTCGGAGCTGTCCGCCCAGTTCCCCACGGAATCGTAGGCCCTCACGAAGACGGTCATGCCGTCCCAGAGCGACGCCCCCGAGGGGAAGTTCGTCTTGTAGAGGACGCCGTCGCCCGCCATCGCGACGGAGGTGTACGAGCCCGAGGAGACCTCGTAGAACAGCTCGGCGCTGCCGACTCCGTAGTCGTCCGTTATGTTGGCAGCCAGTTCGAACGAGGAGTTCGCCAGGACCGTGCCCGGGATGTCAGGCACTATCTCCGGAGGAGTGGTGTCGACATAGACCGAGACATCGAGGATGGTCGATTTGCCGGAGTAGTCGCCTGCGACCACTCTCAGGAAGTGCCACCCCGAGGTCAGGCTCGAGGTCTGGATCTGATATGGGGAGTTAAGCGCGGACTCCGCGCCGGAATCGACCGACCAACGGACGTACAGGAGATACGGGTCGCTCGCGAGCACGCTCAGGGTCTGGCCTGAGTATATGGCATCGCCTGAGACGAGGCCCTGTATGGAAAGCTCCGGCGGGCCCGAGTCCATCGCGAAGGAGATCTGCTGCGTCGCCTGGTTGCCCGCCGCGTCGAACGCTCTGAAATCGACCGTGAACGGACCGTCTCCAGGACTCACGGACAGGTAGATCGTGACGTTCGGGTTGTATGTGGTCCTCGTCTGCCCCCACATGGTGTACACCGCGCTCTGGAAGTTGTCGTCCGTGACCTGGAGGATGATGGTGTCTTCCGGGGTGACGAACGATGAGGCCGCGGGAGACACCAGCGTTATCCATGGCAGCGTGTCATCGACTGTGATCGTGATCACGATCTCGTCCGAGCCTCCGAGGAGGTCGGTCGAGTTGACGGTGATCGCGTGGGAGCCCTCGATCCATCCGGTCGTCGGGATGCTCGTCACCATGCCGAGGTCATGGCTCAGGCCGTCCTCGGTCCATGTGCTCGAATAGTCGCTCAGGGAGAGCACGGAGAAGACTATCGGCACTCCCGAGTGAATCACCGCCCCGTCCTGGGGACTCTCGAGGTTGACGACGAGGGTGCCGTCGACGATCTCGAACGTCGTGCTGTTCGTTGTGACATGGCCGACCGCGTCTGTCGCCTGTATCGTCACGGTGTGGGTGCCCACGGCCCAGCCTGTCATGTCGATGTCGAAGGGAGCGTCGAGGACAGCCGTAGGACCGCCGTCGAGGGCGTAGGTCGTCGTGCTGAGGTGTTCGTCCACCACCGAGGCATCGAAAATCCATCCTGAGGGCACCGATGTGCCCGTCCTCGGCGTGATGATCTCGATGACAGGGCTGGTGGCATCGACATGGAAAGTGAATGAAGCAGCGGTCTCGACGAACTGATCGTCGATGGCCACTATCCTGAGGACATGGTCTCCTTCGGTCCAGCTGGTGGTGCCGATGTCCCACGGGCTCTGAAGCGCGCCTAGGGAGACTCCGTCGAGATATGCAGTTGCAGTTACGGATCCGTCGTCCCAGACTGATAGGTCCAGGACCTGCCCAGCGGCGATTACTGTGCCATTGAGCGGAGATACCAGGCTGATCTGAGGCGCGGGGTTGTAGTACTCCACAGAGCTGAGCGTGATGCTCCTCGTGGCCTTCTCATAGGTCCCGAGGTCGAACGTGAAATCGACCGTCACCGTCTGGTTCGGGCCGGTGAACAGGTTGTACGGGTTGAAGTGCCAGTCGAACCTGATGTTGCCGTCATGGACGTGCGTGCTC
>JALOTQ010000012.1 GCA_025457815.1 Thermoplasmata archaeon | reverse complement strand
GATTGCGACAGCCAGTATCGCGACGAACAGACCGAGGTTGTTGGCAACACTGCCGAAGTCCACGGAGAACCCGATGAAGACGAAGAATATCGGAGCGAGGAAACCCAGGGTGACTCCGGAGAGTATCTCCTCGACCCTCGCCCAGACCCTCAGGCCAGTACCCGCCTCTCTGAGCAGCATGCCGGCCACGAAGGCCCCTATGACCCCCGGCAGCCCCGCCCATTCGGCCGTGACGGCGAGCGTTATCGCCAGGCCTATCGCGATTGCGAAGGCGGCCTCGCCCGTCCTCATCCATCTGAGAAGCTGGTAGAGGTGAGGGACGATGTACCTCCCTATCATGTAGGCGAGGAAGAAGAACACCAGGATGCTCGCGATCATGTACAGTGCGGTCTGGGCCCCGTCATCCCTGGAGTCAGTGCCCAGGATGACGCCCAGGGCTATGAGAAGGACAAGGTCAGTCACGAGGGCGGCGCTGACCACGACGTTGCTCGTCCTCGTCTGGAGCACCTCCATGTCCTTCAGTATCCTGACGGTGACCGGGAGCGCTGTCACAGACATCGCGAGAGCTGCGAACACGAGCGTCAGGCCAGAAAGGCCGAAGGCGACGCCCACCACCATCCCCAACACGGCAGGCACGGACAAGCCCACTGCCGCGATGATGCCCGCTGGCCAGGAAGCCTTGAAGATGTTCCTCGGCGAGAGCTCCAGCCCGACATAGAGCATGAAGAACAACATCCCCAGCTCTCCGAGATCGGTTATGAACTGACTCTCGTACATCGGTTCGAGCCCGTCGAAGACGGCCCCGAGCAACGCTGGCCCTAGGGCTATCCCCGCGAACAGCTCGCCGACTATCGATGGCTGACCGAACCGCGTCGCGATCTCTCCGAACGCCTTTGCGAACGCGATTATCAGGAGTACGTAGATGAGTATGATGAGGTCCATCCGAGCCTCTGTGGCCATTCAGAGGGGAAGTGTGTGCAATAAAGATTGTTGCATGATTCCCAGGCGCGAGAATGACCTAGCGCGTGAGCCAGACGCCAGGAAAACAGTTATTATCTACGGATAGGTTATGGCGGACAGGGTGCGCCACTTGCCGGTTTGGCAGCATGTCACTTATTCGAAGGAGATAGGGCCGTCTCAGTTCGGGACCCAGGTCACCGTGGGAGGCTGGGTCCAGGACCTCAGGAACCTCGGCGGGATCTCGTTCCTGCAGCTCAGGGACAGGGACGGCGTCGTCCAGATCACAACGCTGAAGAAGAGGAGCAAGGAGCTCTTCGAGCTCGTCGCCTCGATCCCGAGGGAGTCCGTGATACTCGTCACTGGCACCGTCAAGGAGAGCAAGGAGGCCAGGGCGGGTTTCGAGATCCTGCCTGAAACGATCGATGTGCTCAGCAGGGCGGAGACGCCGTTGCCTCTCGGGGTCGTCGACAAGGTGGGCGCAGACCTGGACACCCGCCTCAACAACAGGTTCCTCGACCTCAGGAAGGAGGAGGTCAGGGCGATATTCAGGATCGAGTCCTGCGTGCTTGAGGGCATCAGGAAGTACCTGGCATCAGAGGGATTCGTCGAAGTGAACACCCCCAAGATAGTGGCGGCCGGCGCCGAGGGCGGCTCGACCCTCTTCCCGATCAAGTACTTCGAGAGGAGCGCCTACCTGGCGCAGAGCCCGCAACTGTACAAGCAGAACCTGATGGCCACTGGCCTGGACAGGATCTACGAGATCGCACACGCGTACAGGGCCGAGGCATCCGACACGATCAGGCACATCGCGGAGTTCGTCTCGCTGGATGTCGAGATGGCCTTCATCAAATCCTCAGAGGACGTGATGGCCGTGGCCGAGGGGATAGTCGTCAACAGCCTGAGACACGTGCGCGAGAGCGCGAAGGACGACCTGGCCAGGCTCGGGCTGACCGTCGAGGACCCCCAGACGCCCTTCCCGCGCGTGAGGTACAAGGATGCCGTCGAGATGCTCAAGGCGGAGGGCATGAAGATCGAGCACGGCGAGGACCTCGGGACGGAGGGGGAGAAGGCCCTCGGAGACATCATGAATAGGGAGAAGAATTGTGAACTTTATTTCATCAGTGAGTTTCCAACATCTCTTAAACGAGGCACTTTCTACGCCAAGAGAATGGACGAGGACCCAGAGACCACCGGCTACTTCGACCTGGACTACCGCGGGCAGGAGATAGTGTCGGGCGGACAGCGGGAACACAGGTACGACGTCCTCGTCGAGCAGATGAGGGAGAACAACTTCAACCTCGAGTCCTTCGACTTCTACCTGAAGGGGTTCAGGTACGGGATGCCCCCTCACGGGGGCTTCGGGTTCGGGGTCGAGAGGTACGTCCAGAAGATGCTGAATCTTCCCAACATCAGGGAGGCAGTCCTATTCCCAAGAGACAGGGCGAGACTCGTCCCGTGACGAAAGACCCGAAGAGGATGCTATTCGAGCTCCCGACAGCGGACGAGATAGACTCGCTGGCCATAACCGCGCCAAAGTTCGAGGTCCGCAGGTTCGAGCTCGACATGGGGTCGAACAAGGCTGACCTGAACTACACACCCTGCAAGGGCCAGATGGTGGTCGTGATCTTGGGGGAGAAGGGCGTGGCCCTGGCCAAGGACGAGGCTTCGGGCGGGTGGAGGCTCCCATCGGGAAGGATCGCGATACTCGAGGACGCTGAGGCCGCCGCCAAGCGAGTCGCCAGGGAGGACTGCGGGCTCACGGTGACCAGTCTGGAGCTCGCGGGCATCTATGACGTTGTCTGGCACTACTCCGACATATCCATCAAGCGGCTCCACCTCGTCTATGCCGGCGTGACGGAGGACGACTGCTGGACCGAGGCCAGGCCCTGTAAGGGAAGGGAAGCCAAGTTCTTCAGAGAGGTCCCTGAGGGAGCCCTCAGGAACGAGGTCGAGCGCGCGGCGCTTGCTGACTGCAGCGAAAAATGATTTATCGGTAAGAGCATACATGGTCGAAGGCGATGGGACGCATTTTTGAGCGCGAGCTGAGAGGCATCCTCCGCGCTGACGAGGACATGCTGGCACGTGTCACAAAGACCTGCGACAAGGACGAGAGGGCCGCATACTACAGGATCGCGGAGAGGCCGTTCATGGTGATCAGGGGAGCGGGATCCCTGGGAATCGACCTCGTGGCCGTCAGATCGGACATCTCACTTCCGATCGAGGTGAAGAGTTCCGTGAGCGACGTCCTCAGGTTCTCGAGGAGCGAGAAGCTGGCGATCCAGGCGCAGGAGATGATGGACGACTGCAGGAGGGTCGGGCTGATGCCGATATACGCCTTCAGGTACAAGCGCCACCGAGGTGACGCGTGGCGCGTCTTCACGCTGGACATCGGACCGCTCAACGGCAGGCTCAAGGTCGTCTACTCCAGGCTGCCCAAGATAAACCCCTCCAAGGAGGGGAACCTGATCATGAGATGGCACGACGGCATGCCGCTAAGCAAATTCATCGACTATGTCGTTACTCTCTACAGCTGACTCTAAAACATAAAATCAAAAAAAGAGAGAGGAGGAATCTGATATTCCGGATGACTCCTCGATCCACATATAAGGCGAAGTTCTGGTAATCGCGCTTGAGAATCAGTTTTGATAGAAGGCCAGACAGTATGAAAATGGGCTGAAAGGGGGGTTCGAAACCGCCCCTTCCACCCGGGAAGCTCGGTCAGCACTCATAGGGTTCATCACGGGTCCTTGCGGACCTCAGCTGACCCTCTTCTCATCACGGGACTCGGAACTCAGTCGGACGTATTTCAGACATCCGATTCGGCGCCTGAACGGAACACTCGTTATATACAGGGGAATCAAGTGCCTCACCAGTGCTCGAGTTCACGGAGAACATCTGGATATTCTTCGCTTCGGCGATCTTCATCTCGCTCACGGGAGTGATGATGCCAGGACCGCTATTCGCCGCGACGGTCGAGAAGGGTTACAAGGACGAACGGGCAGGCATCAAGGTCGCCATCGGCCACGGGCTTGTGGAGTTCCCGCTCATGGCCCTGATCATCGTGAGCCTGGACTACGTGTTCGAGAACGACCTGGTGAAGCTGGGGATAGGCCTCGTCGGCGGCACGCTCATGCTGTTCCTGGGGATCTCGATGTTCAGGGGAAGGAGGAACTTCGCCGTCACGGGGAAGGAGACGATCCCTTACGGGCCGGTCGCCGCAGGGATCATCACGACCGCCACCAACCCGTACTTCCTGCTCTGGTGGGCCACGGTGGGGGCGGTGCTGGTCATAAACGCCGAGTTCTTCGGGCCGATAGTGGTGCTCGTGTTCGCGATAGTGCACTGGTCCTGTGACCTCGGATGGTACACCTTCACGACCCTTGTCGTCTACAGGACCAAGCATCTTTGGACCCCGCGGGTCCACGAGATCGTGTTCGGCTCGTGCGGGGTGCTGATGATGGCCTTCGGGGTGTACTTCATCATAGGCCCGACTGCCGGGGCAATCGACGGCCTCTGACAGCCGCTGGACTATCTTCCCGCAGAAATCATGCGCTCGAGCGGAATCTTGGCGCGCCTGATGATGTCCTCTGGTATCTCGATCTTGAACTGCGCCTTCGTGAGTGAGTCGCGCACGTTCTCGAGCGATATCTCCCGCATGTTCGGGCATGTGGCCCCGGGGACCGCGTAGTACGTCTTGCTCGGGGCCTCCTTCTTCAGCCTGTGAATCATGTTCTCCTCGGTCCCGATTATGAACTCCTTCTTGGGAGAGCCCATGACGTGCTTGATGATCCCCTCTGTCGAGAACGCGAAGTCCGCGTAGTCGATGACGTCCGGGGTGCATTCCGGATGCACAAGTATCTCAGCGTTGGGATGCTCCTTCTTGACGGCCATCAGGCGCTCCTTCGTGATGGCGACATGGGTAGGGCAGTATCCGGGCCAGAAGATGAGCTCCTTGTTCTTCACGTACCTCTTCACGAACAGCCCAAGGTTCGTGTCCGGGACGAAGATGACCTTCCTGTCCGGGAGAGATTGCACGATCTTCACGGCGTTCGCGGATGTGCAGCAGATGTCGGACTCGGCCTTGACCTCCGCCGACGTGTTCACATATGAAACCACGGGGGCGCCCGGGTGCTCTGCCTTGAGCTCTCTCAGGGACTTCGCGTCCACCATCCCCGCCATGGGGCACCTCGAGTTCAGGTTGGGGTGGAGCACGACCTTCTCCGGGTTCAGTATCTTGGCGGACTCCGCCATGAAGTCGACTCCGCAGAAGACTATGACATCCGCCTTGGTCTTGCTCGCCTGGACTGAGAGGCCGTACGAATCCCCTAGGAAGTCCGAGACCTCCTGCACCTCAAGGCGCTGGTAGTTATGGCCCAGGATGATGGCATTCTTCTCCGCCTTCAGCCGTACGATCTCCTTCTGAAGTTCGTTCAAGGTCTCCGAGCGGCGTTAGCAACGGATTCGTATTAATCCTTTTCATCTCACATCTGACCCACATGCCGCGGATTTTCTGTTCGAATGCTTCGTCGGCCGGCCGGAGGACCGTGAGGATGATGGCCTGGGAGGGGCAGCCAAATGACCCCTTAGCGATTTTCTTTATGTCGGTTAAATTCAAATATCGACCGGCCGTTGGCATGATGCGAGAGTGAATGAAGCCAGTCATCAACCCCAAGCTATGCAAGGGGTGCAACATCTGCGTCTACATCTGCCCGAAGAAATGCTACACCAAGGGCACCGACATATCGGAGATGGGCTACTTCAACGCGGTCGTCAGCTTCCCAGAGAAGTGTTACAACCACAACAGAGAGGGCAAACTCATCTGCGAGCTGTGCGTGCTCAGCTGCCCTGACCAGGCGATCTCATGGCACCCGGAGACTGAGGAGGAGAAGAAGAAATGACGATCCCGCCGGGTGAGTACTTCGTCCAGGGAAACGACGCGTGCGTTGAGGGCGCCCTCGCGTCCGGTGTGAAGTTCTTCGCTGGCTATCCGATCACTCCCTCGACCGAGATCGCCGAGGGGCTTGCCCAGAGGTTGAAGGGACAGAACGGCGTGTTCCTTCAGATGGAGGATGAGATCGCGTGCATCTCCGCCGTCATAGGCGCCTCCTGGGGCGGCGCGAAGGCCATGACCGCGACCTCGGGTCCCGGATTCTCCTTAATGCAGGAGGCGATCGGCTACGCGGCCATGTCCGAGACGCCTGTCGTACTCGTGAATGTCATGCGAGGCGGTCCGTCGACCGGACAGCCTACGAAGGCCTCCCAGGGAGATGTCATGCAGACCAAGTGGGGCTCGCACGGCGACTACCAGGTGATCGCGTTCGCCCCCGCGACGGTCCAGGAGATGTTCGACCTGACCGTTGAGTGCTTCAACTACTCGGAGAAGTACAGGGTCCCAGCCTTCCTGCTCTCGGACGCCGAGGTCGGGCACATGAGAGGGCTCCTGAGGGTGCCCGAGAAACTGAATGTCATCGACAGGAAGGAGATGGGGATCCGAAGGACCGACGAGGCTTACGACGTCCCGGACGACCTGGTCAAGCCCTTCCCTGTCTTCGGCAAGGGCCACAAGGCGATCATCACGGGGATGACGCACACCGAGACCGGCAGGATCGAGCCCGAGGACTCGAAGGTGCACTCGGACCTCGTGAGGCGGTTGAACGAGAAGGTCCTGAGGAACCGCAAGGACATCAACAAGTGGGAGATGATCGGCGAGGGCTCCAAGACGATGATCATCTCGTACGGCTCATCCGCGCTCGGGGCGAAAGAGGTCGCGACAAAGGACCCGAACGTGGGGCTGCTCAGGCTGAAGAGCATCTGGCCCCTCCCCGAGGAGCCCATCGCTCAGGCCGCGAGGGGCGCCCAGAGGATCCTGGTGTGCGAGATGAACCTGGGACAGCTCTTCTTCTCCATCAAGCGCGTCGCCCAGGACGCGGGCTGCAAGCAGGTCGAGCTGCTCTCGAAGCTCGGAGGGGAGCCTCCGACCCCGAGCGAAGTGCGCCACAAGCTGCGCTCCATGGGGGCGGTGTGATGGACATATTCGAGTTCTACCGGAAGGACCGCTGGCCGCACGTGTTCTGCCCAGGATGCGGCAATGGCACGGTCATGAACTGCTTCTTCAGGGCGTTCAACGAGGCCGGGCTGTCGCTGGACAACACGGTCTTCGTGGGGGGCATCGGATGCTCATCTAGGGTTCCTCTGTACATCAATTCGGACGCGCTGCACACGACCCACGGGAGGGCCATCGCATTCGCCACTGGGCTGAAGCTGGCCAAGCCCGGGCTCAAGGTCGTCGTGTTCACGGGCGATGGTGACCTGGGAGCCATCGGGGGCAACCACTTCATCAACGGCTGCAGGCGGAATGTGGACATGACGGTCATCTGCATCAACAACAACATCTACGGGATGACCGGAGGACAGGCATCCATCACGACTCCTCACGATTTCCAATCGACGACCACCCCGTACGGGAACAAGGAGTATCCGTTCGACCTCGCGGAGATAGCCGTCGCCGCAGGGGCGAACTACGTCGCCCGGTGGACCACCAGACAGGTGCACGAGCTCACGAAATCGATGAAGTCCGCGCTCCAGAAGAGGGGGTTCGCGCTGGTGGAGGTCGTCTCCCAGTGCCCGACGAACTTCGGAAGGAGGAACAAGATGGCCGACCCCTCTCAGATGCTGGAATGGTTCAAGTCCAACACCGTGAGGAGGGACAAGGCGAAGTCCGCCGAGCTGGACCACGTAGACCTCAACCTCGCGGGCCAGATAACGGTCGGGGAGTTCGTGGACCGCAACAGGGAGTGCTACGAGGAGCTCATCGGGGTTGAGAAACATGGATAGCCAGATTAGGTTCACGGGGTTCGGCGGCCAGGGAGTGATACTGATGGGCATAGTGCTCGCCAGGGCCGCATCGCTCTACGAGAGGCCGGTCGGCGAGGACGGGAAGGAGAAGCGCATGAGCGCGATCCAGACGCAGTCCTACGGACCGTCCGCAAGAGGCGGGCACTCCAAGTGCGATGTCAAGATCTCCGACCAGGAGATGCTCTACCCGTTCGTGGAGATACCGGACTGGCTCGTCATAATGTCACAGCAGGCCTACTCCAAGTACATACAGGAGCGGAGGCCGGACACCAAGGTGATAGTGGACCCCGACCTGGTGATGGACCGGCCGACTGGGCACATCTACTACATCAGCGCCACCAAGGCGGCCGAGAGCCTGGGGACGAGGATAGTCGCGAACGTGGTGATGCTCGGCGCGTTCAGGGAGATATCCGGCGTCGTCTCGAACGAGTCGCTCGAGCGCGCCCTCATGGATGCGCTCCCCAAACCCACTCACGACCTGAACAAGTCCGCTCTGGCCCAGGGCGCGAAGCTGGGGCGCGAGGCGATGGAGAAGAAGGGAAAGGCATAAAGAACCGGAATACGTTGGTCGCTGGGGAGCGGGTATTGTGATAATCGAATCCGTCCTGAAGGAAGGCAGGAAGTCTCTTGCCGAGAACGAGGTCAAGCTATTGATGCGCGAGTCGGGGATTCCCACGACGGATTTCCAGGTCGTGCGCAGGTACGAGGATGTCGACCAGAAGAAGCTGAAATTCCCGGTCGTGCTCAAGGTCTGCTCCCCCACCATACTCCACAAGACCGATGTCGGGGGCGTAGTGCTGGACATAAACAAGGACCAGCTCGAGGCCGAATTCAAGAAGATGAGGGACAAGTTCCCCAAGGAGGAGATACTCGTCGAGTCTCACCAGGACAGGAGGGTCGAGGTGATCGTTGGCCTGATCAACGATCCAACGTTCGGCCTGACGATCATGTTCGGCCTCGGCGGTATCTACACAGAGGTCTACAAGGACGTGACATTCAGGATCGTCCCGATAAAGAAAGAGGACGCCGACGAGATGCTGAAGGAGATAAAGGCCGCGCCGATCCTCGAGGGATTCAGGAAGATCAAGGTTGACAGGGATGCCATCATCACCACTCTGATGAAGGTCTCGGCGCTGGGAGAGAAGTACGCTGACAAGATAGACCAGATGGACCTGAACCCGGTCTTCGTCAAGGAGAAGGGGGCGGTCGTTGTCGATGCGAAGCTGCTCCTCAAGTAGGTGCCTGTACCTGTTCTCTACACACATCCGGAGGCCTGCCAATTGATTGCCGTAGGTGGACGCGCGCTTGTCGGAATCGCCGCGTCGGCGGCCGCCATCTCCGCGCCGTTCTACGTCTACGCTTCGATCGGCTTCATCGGACTGACGCTGTTCCTCGTCTTTGTCTTCAGGGACCCGAGAAGGAAGATCTCGGACGGCATCGTATCACCTGCGGACGGGAAGGTTCGAGAGGTGGACGCGGAGAGGGGCGTCGTATCCATCTACCTCGCACTCAGGAACGTCCATGTCACAAGGTCGCCGCTCGATGGACTCGTGGAGAAGACCTCTCATCTCCCGGGCAGCCACAGACCGGCGTTCTCAAAGAAGACCACCTCGAACGAGAGGTTCGAGATATCGCTGAAGTCCGCCATAGGGGACATATCGATGATCCAGATGACCGGCGCCCTTGCACGAAGGATCGTTCCCTACGTGAAGGATGGTCAGCAGGTTGGCAGAGGCGAGAAGCTGAGCCTCATCAGGTTCGGCTCGCGTGTCGATGTCCTCCTTCCACCGGCGAAGGCGCGTATCACGGTCTCGAAGGGGCAGAGACTACGGGCGGGCGTGACGATCATCGCGGAGGTCTCAGATGACAAGCCTCAGTAAGATATCGGCCGCGGACATCGTCACTCTGGCCAACGGGCTGCTGGGCTTCGTGGCAATCACCCTAATCCTTGATGACAAGTACATTGCCGCTTCGATGATCCTGTTCCTCTCGCTCATCATGGACGGCCTCGATGGGCACCTTGCCCGCCGGTTCGGCAGCAAGCACTCCAAAGGACAAGTGCTCGACTCCATCTCCGATTCGATATCGTTCGTCTTCGCGCCAGCACTGCTGGTCTACGCCGAGTTCCGGGAGGCGGACGGGTTCGTAGCCGAGAACGCGATCGTGCTCGCGTGTTCGCTCGCGATCCTGTTGACGGGGCTGTTCAGGCTCGCCCGGTTCAGCGCTGGAGGCTACCAACTAACGTACTTCGTTGGCATGCCTGCGCCCGCGGGGGCCCTGCTGGTGATACTCTTGTGCCTTCTCTTCGGGACCTCCGCTAGCGCCGAACCCGAGCGATACTACTACAATCTGGAGGAGCTCCAATGGCTCGTGATCGGGTTCGGATTCCTCGCGAGCTTTCTCATGGCATCGGAAATCAGGTATCCCAAGATACGCGGGAAGATGGTCCTGCTGACGGGCTTCGCTCTGCTGCTGGCAGTGCTTCCCTCCCTCGCTGCCCCGCTCCTGGTCAGCGACCAATCATTATATACAGCATTCTCACGTACCGCCACAGGCACGGCACTGGCTTTGACGCTGGTCTACGTTTTCGGGGGGCCCGCTTATGAGAAACTCGAGGGAAACAAAGGCTGACAGCTACTTCTCGTGCTCCGACGCCGAGAGAGCTGCTTTCGAGGCGGGCATCAAGCTCGGGACGATCTACCACCAGTTCGTCGGAGTGCCGCTCAGCGCCGAGAACGTGGGCACGCTCGAGAAGGCCATCGAGGCGGGGAGCAGAGTGCAGCCCTTCGTCGAAGAGGTCCGCGTCAGGATCGACAGGTCCAAGCTCAAGAAGAAGCGCGGCCAATACGACTACGTGTCGCTGACCGGGGAGATGTTGGATGTCACCCTTGTCGTGAGATACAAGTCGGTGAAGGTGAAGGCCTCGATGAGGCTGATCAAAGAGATGAACTATCCCCTCATGTTCATCGAGGAGATCGAGAACAAGTGAGGGCCGATGTGCCGGCGTTTCTGCCGGCTTCCCAGGTGTGATTTATGACATACATTATATATTTGAAAACCCATACAGAAGCCGTTTGTTCGGCAGCCTGGTGACACGATGACGAGGGGGATTAAGGTTGGGATCACCGGACTTCCGGGGGCGGGCAAGACTCAGGCGCTCGTGAAGGTCATCGAGATGCTCGAGGAGGAGAGCCTCGTCGTCGGGGGCATGGTCACCGAGCCCATCATAGAGAACGGAAAGCGAGTCGGATTCTACGTCATGGACTGGAAGACTAAGCGCAAGGCGGTCTTCGCGCATATCGAGACGGAATCCAAGTTCTATGTCGGGAAGTACGGAGTGAACCTCGAGAGCCTGGATACGGTCGGCGTCGAGGCGCTGGTCGACGCCAGCAAGAACGCCGACGTCATAGTGATCGACGAGGTCGGCAAGATGGAGGTCGAGTCCGAGAAGTTCGTCAAGGCCGTGAAGGACGCGATGGAGGTGGACAAGCCGATCATACTCACCCTTCACAAGAAGTCCCGCAACCCGTTGCTCCAGGACATCAGACGGAGGGACGACGTCCGGATACTCGAGGTTACACCGATCAACAGGAACCTTCTTCCCTACAAGATCATCAAACTCATGAAGGGCGAGTACGTTTGATGCCGTCAGGCCTAGTCAAGGTGACCGAAGGGACCACGGATCTTCTGGTGCCAGAGAGTTACTGCAGGGGCGGCCCAGGGACGAGGACGGGAGAGGTCTTTTACAACAAGCAGATGGAGTTCGGCAGGGACGTCTCCGTCATGTTCGGGAGGGAGGTGCTCCAAGAAGGACAGAGGATCCTCGACGGGCTCGCGGCCAGCGGAGCGAGGGGGCTCCGGATGGCGAACGAATGCGGCATCCGCGCGGACTTCATGCTCAACGACAGGGACCTCAGAGCGGCAGTCCTCATGAAGCAGAACGCGGAGCTGAACAGCCTCGGGCACGTTGCCGTGCTGTGCAGGGACCTTCGCGCTCTGCTGGCTGAGGAGCAGTTCGATTACATCGACGTCGACCCGTTCGGGACGCCTGTGGACTTCATCGATTCCGCAATCATGAGTTGCAGGAACAGAGGAGTCGTTGCCATAACCGCGACTGACACCGCGCCGCTGTACGGCACCTACGCGAAGACCTGCCTCAGGAGGTATGGCGCTCTTTCGTCGAGGTCGCCTTTCGCTCATGAGACCGGGCTTCGAATACTGATAGGATTCGCGGTGCGAGAAGCTGCCAAGCATGACCGGGCCGTGGAGCCGCTCCTGTGCTATCACACGGACCACTACTTCAGATGCCATCTGCGGATAGTCAATGGTGCTTCTAGGGCGGACGCGGCCCTCAGGCATCTTGGGTTCCTGTTCTATGACGCGAAGACCCTGGGAAGGAAGGTGGTCGAGTCCCGGGACAAGAAAGGCACTGCGGGGCCGCTATGGCTCGGGCCTATAATCTCCAAAGAACTAGTGAGACGGATGAGGGCAACGGGGGACCTCGCGACATCCGCGCGCTGTTCTCGAGCGCTTGAGGTTTGGAAGGAGGAGGCGGACATGCCGCCGATGTTCTTCCTCATGGACGAGCTGGCGAGAAGGACCAAGCTGGCACCTCCGAGGTCCGACGAGTTCGTCGAGTATCTGCGCGAAGGGGGGGCGAAGGCTTCGAGGACGCATTTCGATCCCAAGGGCATCAAGACGGACCTCACCGCGGCACAGCTGATGCAGAGGTACAGGCGCTTCGCGAAGAGGAAGCGGAGCTGAGCCGCGCGGGAATCGAACATTTTAAGAGCTACCCAGGACTTGCTCTCACGGATAGGATGCCGTCAGTTGTCATCATCGGCTCCCAGTGGGGGGACGAAGGTAAGGGGAAGATCGTTGACTTCCTTGCGAACGAAGCCAACATGGTCGTCAGGTTCCAGGGGGGAAACAACGCAGGACACAGCGTGAAGATAGGGGAAGACCTCTTCGCGCTCCATCACATTCCGTCTGGTATTCTCAGGCCGGGCAAGCTCGCAGTCATCGGGAACGGGGTCGTGATAGACCCGGGCGTTCTGATAAATGAGCTCGACAGCCTCGAAGACCGAGGCGTGAGCGTCAAGGGACTCAGGATCAGCGACAGGGCCCATGTGATAATGCCTTATCACCGCCTGCTGGACGGCGCCGAGGAGAG
This sequence comes from Thermoplasmata archaeon, assembly GCA_025457815.1. Classification (GTDB taxonomy): domain Archaea; phylum Thermoplasmatota; class Thermoplasmata; order UBA10834; family UBA10834; genus COMBO-56-21. The sequence goes on along the minus strand of JALOTQ010000012.1, from coordinate 5,919 downwards.
GATGAGGAAGGGCGCCAAGGTAGGCACGACCGGCAGGGGCATCGGGCCCTCGTACTCCGACAAGACTGCGAGGTTGGGGATAAGGATGGGCGACCTCGTCGACGAGTCGCTCCTCTTGGAGAAGCTGGAGTTCCTGGTCCCGCTCAAGCAGCGCATACTGGACGCCTATCAGGACGGCACGAAGCTCAACAAAGGCTCGATCGCCAAGGAGTACTTGGCGTACGGCCAGAGACTGAAGGAGTACGTCACGGACACGGGCGCGCTGGTCCAGGATGCGCTGGAGAAGAAGAGAAGGGTTCTATTCGAGGGAGCCCAGGGTACGATGCTGGATATCGATCACGGGACCTATCCCTTCGTCACTTCATCCACGACCGTCTCAGGGAACGCCGCGTCCGGAGCGGGTGTATCGCCCCTGCATATCGATGACGTCTACGGCGTGGTGAAAGCATACACCACACGCGTTGGCGAAGGACCGTTCCCCACGGAGCTCTTCGATGAGATTGGGAGCAAGATCGCCGAGAAGGGCGGCGAGTTCGGGACCACGACGGGGAGAGCAAGGAGATGCGGATGGCTGGATCTGGTTGTGACGAACTACGCGAGCAGGCTCTCAGGCTTCACAGGCATCGCGATGACCAAGATAGATGTCCTCGGTGGCTTCGACGAGATCAAGGTTTGCACCCACTACACTGTGCGCGGGAAGAAGATGGCCTGCTTCCCGTCCGACCTGAGGGTTTTAAAGGAATGCGAGGCGAAGTACGTGACCCTTCCGGGCTGGGAGGAGATGGGTGAGGAGCAGATGAGGAGAATCCTCGCCAAGGGATTCGCGGAGCTCCCGAAGAACATGAGGAGCTACGTCAAGTTCGTGGAGAAACAGATGCGGATACCCGTCGTCGTACTCGGGCTGGGGAGAAGAAGGAACGAAACCCTCGACCTGAGGAAGAGGAAGTGGCGCGCGCGGCCCAGATGAGCTGATTTCGACTGCCAGATCCTAGATCTGGCATGCGAGAAACTACCTCCCATCATCATTATATAAGCCTCGAATCATCCAAGCTCGGATGCGCCGGCTAATCATCAGCGAGAAGAATCACGCCGCGCGGAGGATTGCGCTGATCCTCTCGGATAACACTCAGAAGAGCCGGACTGTCGCCGGCACCCAGGTTCTCACATTCAGCAAAGGGGGGGACGACTACATGGTCCTGGGACTGAGAGGCCACATAATCGTCCTCGACTATCCAGACAAGTTCAACGACTGGTCAGCCGTGCCTCCGAAAGACCTCGTCTACGCAAAGCCCGAGAAGAAGGTGGACCCCAGCGCGCGGAAGATCATGAACGCGCTGAAGGACCTTGCGCTAGGTTCCGACGAGATAATCGTCGCAACGGACTACGATCGTGAAGGGGAGCTCATCGGGGTCGAAGCGCTCGAGGGGGCAGACGCGAGGAAGAAGACCCGCAGGGCGAAGTTCAGCGCGCTCACAAAGGCCGAGATCGAACGGGCGTTCTCCGACCTTGCGGACATCGACTACAAGCTCGCGGCCTCGGCCGAGACGAGGCAGCTCATCGACCTTGCCTGGGGGGCCTCCCTCACGAGGTTCATCTCGCTCGCGTCTGGGCAGCTGGGGAAGGACTTCCTTTCTGTCGGGCGAGTACAAAGCCCGACCCTCGCCCTCATCGTCGACCGAGAGAGGGAGATCGAGGCGTTCAAGCCCACGCCATATTGGATGGTCACCGCGGACCTGAAGAAAGAGTCCGTTTTCAAAGCGTCGCACAAGCACGGAAGGTTCTTGGACAAGGATGAGGCCCACAGCGCTGTCGCGAATGCGAAGCGCGTGACTGCCGCGACCGTGAAAGACGTGAAGGAGACGGAGAATGACGAGTGGGCGCCTCCGCCGTTCAGCACGACCACTTTCCTGATGGAGGCAAACAAGATCGGCCTTTCCCCCGCACAGGCGATGAAGATTGCCGAGGATCTGTACACAAACGGTTACATCTCATATCCAAGGACGGACAACACCGTCTATCCACCCTCGCTGAGCCTCAGGACGATACTCGAGAAGCTTCGCAAGTCCGAGTTCTCGAAGGAGGCCGAGGAGATACTCTCGCAGGAGAGCCTCCGACCGTCGCGCGGCAAGAAGAGCACGACGGACCATCCCCCGATACACCCCGTTGAGGCTGCTGTGAAGGGGGAGCTGAAGGGCCATAGCTGGAACGTCTACGAGCTCGTGGTCAGGAGGTTCCTGGCGACTCTGGCTCCGCCCTGCAGATCCAAGACCATTGTGGTGGACTTCGACATCGGTGAGGAGCCATTCTCAAGCGAAGGTTACTCGATTCTTTTCCAGGGCTGGAGGAAGTACTATCCGTACTTCAGAGTGAGCGAGGTTACGCTCCCTCCACTCGCTCTCGGCGAGTCCGTCGAGGTGGTGAGGGTGCAGTCCACTGAGAAGAAGACCTCGCCGCCTGATAGGTACTCGCAGGGCTCTCTCGTGAAGAAGATGGAGGACCTCGGGCTCGGCACCAAGAGCACGAGGCACGAGACGATCCAGAAGCTCTATGACCGCAACTTCGTTAAGGGCGCCAGGATAATCGAGCCGACGGAGAGCGGAACGGCCGTGATCACCGCGCTCGAACAGCATGCAAACGACATCACGAGCGCAAAGATGACCTCACATCTGGAGAGCGACATGGACATGATTGCCGCAGGAGAGCTCCAGCAGGACGAGGTCGTCGAAGAGAGCCAGGCAATGCTCGAGGACATCATGGTCGTCCTGGAGAAGTACAAGAAGGAGATCGGAGAGGACATCAGGAAGGCCCTGAGGGAACAGCACGCACTCGGCCCATGCCCGAAGTGCGGAGGCGGCCAGCTTGTCCAGATAAGGATGAAGAACGGTAGCACCTTCGCGGGCTGCTCGAACTATCCGCAGTGCGCGAACAGGTACTCGCTGCCTCGCGGGATGCTAATCCTCGCCACGGACCAGAAATGCGAGGTCTGCGGCCTCCCCAAGATCAAAACGCTCGCGAGGGGACAGGCGCCAATGACGGTGTGCATAGACCCCAACTGCTCCGGGGCCCAGAAGGAGAGGTTCCTGGGAAAGTGCAAGTCCTGCGGAGGGGACCTGAGGATCGTCCAATCACAGCGCGGCAAGAGATTCGCCGGGTGCGCGAACTATCCGAGCTGCAGGGCGATGTACCCCCTGCCGCAGATGGGCAAGATCATTGCCACGAACCAGGTGTGCGACGCCTGCGGCACCCCGACGATCCAGGTGCTCATGCAGAACAAGGGCAGATGGACGCTGTGCCTGAACATGGACTGCCCTAAGAAGAAACAGAAAAGCAAGAACGGCGAAAAGAAGGACGAAGAGAAGAAGGGAGCCTAGGACTCCTCTTTTGGAGGCGGTGGCACTTCCTCCTCGGGCGCGGCCTTCTCCTCCTCCTCGACCTCCGGTTCCTCGGATTCCATGGGCTCCGCGGGAGGTTGGGCGATACCGAGCTTCTTCTCGATCTTGTCGAATCGCTTCATGACGTCCAGGAGAGTGTACCTGCGCTCAGAGAAGCTCAAGGCGACCGTGAGCGCGGCGTCCACGAACAGCCATGCGACCAGGATCCAGAGAAGTACCATCAGGAGGTCCCAGGTCCACTCGAACGCCACATCGAAATTGCCTTCCATCGCGTTCCGCATGTCGTCCACGAGCCTGTTGGCGTACAGTAGAATCACGATGCCCAAGATCGCCAAAAAGGCAGCCTTCACCCATCTGCTTGCCATCAACGCAGTGACCTTAATCATCCCACCTTCAGCCAGTATGAATCGGGAACCTATTTACAGATTGCCCATGGGGGCGAATGACCCGCAGGGTCAAGGGGTCAGGAGCCGCCGGACCGCTGGACCGTACTCAAAAGTCCTGAGCTCCGTCGACCTCTCGAGCGGGAAGAGGGTTATCTCCGGCTTCTCATCGAATGCCTTGGCCTTATGGTACCAGGCGAGCGTGCCCTCCAGTCCCTCCGAGAATTCCGCGAACTTCGCAATCATGTAGTTCGCCACCGCCTCGTCCGGCTTGGACATCGTCATTATCGAGAGCTCCGACGATTCCTTAGGCTGCGTCTTGAGCCTCTTCTCCCATGGTATCTCCATGTTGAACCTCGGGTGAGCAATGACCGCAATCTCGAACCCCCACTTGTACATCCTAGGCACGCATGCAGGGATGACAATTCGTTCTTCGATCAGCTTGTTCCGTATCCTAGTGATGGCCTGCCTGGAGACACCGACGAGGGAGGCCACATGACGGTCGGATGCTCTCGGGTCCTCGATGAGGGCGACGAGGGTCTTCTTCTCGGTTTGGGTGAGGTCCGGGGTCTCAACCTCGAAGCTGGAGGCGGGCACGGGCTTCGGCGGTGGGACCTCCAAATCGAAGTATCTGTACACGACAGGGGCGAAGTTCGGGACCATGGTGATTCTGGAAAGTGCGAATGGGAAAACTGTGCTGGAAATTCGCGCTTTGAAATGCCGTCTCGAGCCCGTGAAGAACATCCCATGTGACTGGATGATCCCATCGAACTCGGTCGCGCTCCTGAGCGCGGTGTAGAAGACCACTGAGCTGCCGCCGATGAGGCCGTGGAAGATCTGAGGGGTCTTGCTCGTGAACTCGACGTAGCTGCTTGCGCGCGAATCGGTCTTATCCGTCGGTTCCGCAGTTCCGATGTGGGCAGCAAGCATCTCGCATCCGAGCTTGTTGAACGAGGGAACATTGACGAAGGTTATCGCTCCCGAATCGAGCAGCCTCCTCCGTATCGAGGCGACCGTGCCCTTCTTGAGGTTGTAGAGGTCTGCAATCTGCGCATCCGTCCTGGTCGCGTCTTCAGCAAGTCCGAGAATGACCAACTTCTCGGATTCGAGGAACTTCCACATGCGGACCTGCATTTGGCAGGTGTGAATTAAATCTATCCTTTTCGGGAAAAAGCCAAGAAACGCCCATGGTGTTTGGCATCTGGTCAGGAATCAGGCCCTGAGGATACAAAGTGTTAATACACCTCGAGTCCGTTTCGGATACGCCATTTTGGCGAACACGCTCTTTGTTAGGAAGAGGAGAGGTGTGACCAAAGGGTGATGCCCAACTGCGGTGGAGTCCCCTCCACCCCTTTTTTCTCTCTTCAGCTGCGAGAGCCGTGGCCGTGCCCTCATCGGTTGGCGGGAAAACGGACCATGATGGACTAGGCCTTCTTGGTCTCTCTTGTCTTGACCCTGAGGCCCCGATATCCGCACTTGCGGCAGCGGGTCGCCCGGATGGCGTTGCGGGCGTTGCAGTTCATGCAGATCTTCTTCACGAGGTTCCTTGCTTCGGCCTCGGGGAATCTTGCCATTCAGTATCCTCTTGCGCTTGAAAGCGAGAGCCCGTATATAACCATTGTGCACTCCCCGAAAGGATGCTGGCCACGCCGCAAGCTGTGGAATCACCCTTTGAGCTTCTTGCCTTCGTGAGCGAAATGCGCGATGAGCGCCTCGAGCTGGATGCGTTCGCTGGAACCCGAGACCATCCTGAACTCCGCCTCACCGACACGGTCGATGAGCCGTATCTTGGCCTCCTCGCTCACAGGCAGTTCGAACACGGCCCTGTGGATGCCTGCCACGATATCCTCGCCTGAGAGCCCGTGCCTGGCGATGAGGTCGTCCAACCGAGACCGGGCGGCCGTGAAGTTCCCTCCGAGAGCGGTCGTGAGAAGCTCATGGATCTCAGCTGGTCGTATGTTTTCGGTGGACTCGAACACGACGTCCTGGTCGACCTTCTTTCCAAGGGACGCGGCGACCTGCAGTACGTTCGTGGCCTTCCTCAGATCGCCCATGGCTATGCTCGCTATCGCGTTCATGCCGTCCTCTGTGATGTCGACCTTCTCGCCTTCCGCGATGCGTTTCAGGTACGCCTTGACGTCGCT
>JALOTQ010000100.1 GCA_025457815.1 Thermoplasmata archaeon | reverse complement strand
CCGATGTTGCCCGCGTCGACGAAAATGATCGTGGCGTCCTCGCTTCGTTCCGATATGTCGAGCACCGTTCCCTCTACTCCGTCGTGCTCAGAAAATGAGAATAATGGAAAGCGTTTCTTCAGGGCCTCGGCGACCAGTATCCCGGCGCCGTCATCGGCCCTGTCGGTGTTGCCGAGGCCGAGCACGTAGACTCTCCTGTCGCGGGAGAGCGCTGCGAGCTCCCGCCTCAGATCCTCTTCAGAGTCACCAAGTGGGTCGCGCAGCTTATGCATGGATCGTACGCCCTGGCTACCATCTCGAGGCCTAGCCGTACCTCATCGTCCTTCTTGCCGTCCGCCAGCATCCTCTCGGCCGTCAGCTTCATGTGCTTCTCGATGTCGTCCAGGTTCTGAGCGGTCGGGGTGATGATGTCCGCGACTTCGATTAGGCCGTTCTTGAGCTCGTAGTGGTGATAGAGCGTCCCCCTCGGTGCCTCGACGGCGCCCGTGCCCGAGCCCGTGGTTCTGGTCGGCTGTTCGATCGGCGGGTCGTCCATGCCGGCGATCATGTCGCACATGTCAGGCATGTGCTCGAGCGACCAGAGCATCTCGATGGCCTGCGCGAGGTTGTTGAAGAGCGGGTTCTTCAGCCATCTCTCACTGTAGTGCTCCTTCAAGAGGTCCTTCGCCTGGCCGTCCAGCCTCTTGCCCATGTTTATCAGTCGCGCATTCGCGCCGACTGTGAACGGCTTGTCCTGGTACAGGGACCTCTTGGCGAACGAGTGGCTGACCACGCGTTCGGAAGTCAGCTTCTTGTAGTCCTCCGCGCTGACCTCCTTCCCGTTCGAGATGAGTATCGAGTCGCCATAGTATCCGTACTGGTTCTTGGGCGCGTTCACGGACATGAACAGAGTCTCCGCCTCTGGATATGTCGGATACTCGAGCGATGCGAACAGCTCGACGTCCCTCACCGCGTCCGGGACGAGCTCATGCGACTTCAGCTTGATCTCCTCCAGAGCCTTCTTCGACGGGTACTTCCCGAACCCTCCTATGATGGGGTTCTCGCCGTGCACGATCCTGCCGCTGGTGACGGTCATGACGTGGTTCCCGAACTTCTTGAGCCTTAGCGCACGCTTCACGTCGTCCGCGTAGTCGTTGAGCATCGCGATTGCGGACGGATATCCAAGAAAGTCAGGCAGCGCCAGCAGGAAAGTGTGCAGCGAATTGCTCTCGACGTTCTCGCCGAGCATCATGAGTTCCCTCGTGAGCTGTGCCTTCTCCGGGGGCGTGATACCGAGAGCCTTCTCGAGCCCCCTGAGGGCTGCATACCTGTGGGAGAGCGTGCATATCGCGCAGATTCTCGGGACGACGGTCAGATCGTCCTCGGGCTTCATGCCCTTGACGAGCTGCTCGATGAGCCGCGGGCCCTCGTGGACGTCCAGGGTGACACTCTTGACCTTCTTTCCGTCGAGCGTGACGGTGATGCCGCCGTCTCCCTCGACCCTTGCCAGGGCCTCGACATTGAGCTCCTTCATGCTTTCGCCTCCTTCTTCTTCTTCTCGAGCTCGCCCACGATTTGTGCCACCTTCGCTCCTCCGAACTTCTTGATCTTCTGGATGATCTCCTCGGGCTTGTATCCCTTCTCCTTCAGGAGATCGTACTCAGCAGACACGTTCAGGTCGTCGGTCGGTCCCCAGCAGCCTACGCAGGGGATGTTGTGTGACGGGCAGATCGCCCCGCAGCCCGCCTTGGTGAGCGGACCTGCGCAGAACTTGCCGTTGTAGAGGATGCACTCGTTCTCGCGCCACTTGCACTCCGTGCACACGGGGAACTTGTACAGGTACGGGTGCCTTCCAGCGACCAGCTTGGCCACCGCGGTGAGGAACTCCGTCTTGTCGATCGGGCAGCCGGGGATGTACATGTCCACCTTCACGAACGCGTCGACTGGCTGCGCCTCGAAGGCCTTCGCCAGGGTTATCTTCGCGTTCCCGTAGACCTTCTTGTACATCTCGTCGAACTTGCCCTCGCCGAGCTTCATGGCCTGCGGGCCTCCGTGGCACGCGCATGTGCCAATCGCGATGAGCACCTTGGAGCGCTCACGGATCTCCTTCACCCTCCTCAGCTGCTCATCGGTGGAGATCGAGCCCTCGACGAAAGCGACATCCAGCTCTCCCTCGTGGTTGTCGCTCTTCGCCATGACGAACGAGCGCACCTCGGTCGCGCCGAAGATGTCCACCAGCTGGTCCTCGCAGTTGAGGATCATCAGCTGGTCGCCAGCGCAGCCTGTGAAGCCGTACACTCCGATCTTAGGCGATTGTTTTGTCATTTGCTCCCCTCCCAATGAGCTCCTTCATGTGGATGACATCCCACCACGAGAACACCGGCCCGTCTATGCATGTGTACAGGTACTCTATCGCGCAATGGCCGCACTTGCCGACGCCGCACTTCATCCTCCTCTCAAGCGTCATCAGTATCTGGTGCTTCGGTATGCCCAGCTTGACCACGTAGTCCATCACGAACTTGTACATGATCGGAGGACCGCAGACTGCGGCGACAGTGTTCTTCGCGTCAATCGGCCCAAGGTCCTTGAACAGCGTGGTGACGACCCCGATCTTGTCCTTCCACATGCCCGTGTCGTCCTTGTCCACGGTCAGCAGGCATCTCAGGTCGTCTCGCTCCTTCAGCTGCAGGAATTCCTCCCGGAACAGCATGTCCCCGGGAGTCCTCGCGCCGTGGAGGTAAGTCACGTTGCCGAACTTGTCCCTGTTGTCCAGGATGTAGAGCAGCAGCGAGCGCAGGGGCGCCACGCCCATGCCTCCGCCGACGATCATTATGTCCTTGCCCTCCATCTTCTCGATCGGGAACCCGTTGCCGTAAGGTCCGCGTATCCCTAAGGTCTGGTTCTCCTTGAGAGCGAAGAGGCTCTCGGTCATCGTGCCCATCTTCCTGATGCAGAACTCCAACAGGCCGGGCCTCGACGGTGAGGATGAGACGCAGAATGGCGCCTCGCCCTCTCCCATGACGGACATCATGATGAACTGCCCCGGCACGAAGTTGAACTTGAGCGCTTCGTCGACGTCCACAGGCCTCGCCTGGAAGAAGTTGACGTCCCCGGTCAGGGGGTACTTGCGCACGATTCTCCACATGTCAGGCTGGAACGGGTTGTCCTGCACCTCTCTATCGTCCAGGACCACGCACATCTTCTTCACTTGCCCACCTCCTGTTCCTTCAGGGCGGTGCTCACAGTCACTACATTGATGTCGACCGGACAGGTCGCGACACATCTCCCGCAGCCGACGCAGGCGGGCTTGCCGAACTCGCCTATGTAGGCCTGGAGCTTGTGCGTGTACCAGAGCCTCAGCCTGTCGGCCCTCTTGTCCCTGAAGTTGTGCCCGCCCGCAACGAGCGAGTACTCGCGGAACATGCAGCTGTCCCAGAACCTGTCCCTGGTCCCCTCAAGGGAGCCAAGCTCGACCTCGTCGACCTGGTTGTAGCAGTTGCAGGTCGGACAGACCATGGTGCACTGCCCGCAGGACAGGCACTTGTCCCCGAGCTGGTCCCAGACCGGGCTGTTGTACCCGAGCTCGAACACGTCTGGCATCCCAGTGAAGTCGACGTTGGACTTGAACTGGGCGGTCTTCCATTTCCTGTACTCGGTGTAGTTGAGTATGTCGTTCTTGTCGAGGTCCCTGCTGAACAGGTCAGGCCTCATCCTGACCAGGTCATGGCCCTTCGTCGAGCCGACCCAGACCAGGTAGAACATCTTGAGGTCAGTGAAGAACAGGTCGAACCCCTCCGCGATGAAGTCGGTGTTCGTCGCGATGCACATGCATTTGTCGTCTGGGATGCAGCTGTGCCCAAGGATGAGGGTCTTCTCGCGCCTCTCCGCGTAGTATGGGTCCTTGTAGTTCTCCAGGAACAGCTTGTCCATGATCAGTATTCCGTGGATGTCGCATGGGTGGATTCCGAAGAGGATCCGCTTCGGGACGTCACCCTTTCTCTCGACATATCCATCTTGGTCGAAATCAAACATCGTGAACCTCTGCGGGTACAGGAACTTCTTCGGCGGTATGATCGTCCTGGTCGCCTTGAGGTCCATCTGGGAGAGCGCGTCCACCTTGGCGTAGGTCACCTTCTCTCCTTTCTTCACGGGCCCCCACAGCTCTCCCCACTCCTTCACGCTGTCAAGGAACGCCGGAAGGTCCTCTTTCTTCATTTTCAAAATCATCATGCTATCTCTTCCTCAAACTCGAGTATCACCCATGCTTTGGCGCCGCCCCGCCCAAAACCAGGGCCAGGCCCGCCGATGATCCCTTCGTATCTGCGTATTGTGCCGAGGTATAAAAACATTCGGAACTGCCACTGTGAGGTGTTGCAACAGACAGTCTCGGAGTCGCAAATTGTTTTCCGATTGTGAAGCGCGCCATGAACGGAATTCGAATCCCGGGGCATCAGCAGAAAGGGTGAAATGCGCTCGCAATCCCTGGGAGCCCCCTCAATCAGCATAGCTTATTATACCACAAGCCAATAGCATTTCGGAATCGGAGCCTACGGGATGGGATGTAAGAGAGCATTCTCGATCGCTCCGACGAAGGTGATGTGCAATATGAGAGCGATAAGACTGGTAAGTGGGCTAGTAGTCGGATTCCTGCTGCTGTCGGGCCTAATGGTCGCAGGGATCGTTGTTAATCCGGCCCAGGCGGCGCTGACCCCCGCGTGGGTGGCTCAGGACCCGATGCCTGCTGCGAAAGCGCAGGCGCAGGTCGCGACCACGGACGACGGTATGGTCTACCTGTTCGGGGGCGTGAAGTCGATACTGAGCGCGAGCCACGAGTACGATGTTGTGGTTCCGGATTCCTATGTGTTCAACTCAGAGACGGGAGCCTGGAGCGCAATCGCCCCGATGCCTTACGGCGCCAGGAGCGGCGTCGCTATGGCCGGTGACGATGGCAAGGTGTATGTCTTCGGCGGATACAATCAATCCTGGGGAAGCCTGGCGTTCACCCAGATTTACGATCCAGCCGATGATTCCTGGACACTCGGCACAGCGATGACCTATGCGGAGGGATTCGTGACCGGGGCCAAGGGCTACGACGGACTGATGTACGTGATGGGCGGGAGCGATGTCGTTGGGTACAATCAGATATACGACCCGGTCGGAGACTCGTGGTCGTTGGGCGCCCCGATGCCCACGCCGTTGTTCGCAGGTTCGGCCGTCCCGATCTACGATGGAGACTACATAGTCTACATCGGAGGGACGAACAGCTGGGGCTCCGCGAGCGTGTTGGTCCAGTACTACGAAGTGGGCTGGGACTCCTGGGGCACCCTGGACTCGTTGCCTGTGGCGAATGTGGCCTGCTCCGCAGTCTACGCCTCTGACGGCCTCATCTATGTGATGGGCGGCGGCAACCAGGCGTACAACACGGGCGGCTTGCTGGGAGGCCAGGAGTTCTTCGACACGACGTACGTCTATAGCCTGTACGACGGAAGCTGGATGTCCGCAGTGGACCTTCACTACGGTGCTAGGTACGGGATGGCGGCGGCGACAGAAGGCAAGGTATGGTTCTTCGGAGGCAACAACAACACGGACGTCTACGACGACGTTTCGATGATGCAGATAATGACCGTGACGGCATCATTGTCGAGCACGACCGTTGCCCAAGGGGACAGCGTCTTCCTGATGGTCAACCCGCAGTTCGCCTATCTCTCGGTGTCGTACTACTACATGTCGGTCTATGTCGAGGGACCCACGGGATACGCCTATCCGTCTATCGAGGTCTCGACATCCGTGGACACGCCGTTCCAGATCGAGATAGCAGTTCCCGAGATAGCCGAGCTGGGCGACCACACAATCGTCACTGTTCACCTGGCTGCATACTCCGGGTGGAACAGCCTTGAGTTCGAACTCGACGACCTCACCCTGACCGTCGTGGCCATGGTCCCCGTCGAGGATCTGATTGCCGAGCTCGAAGCCGACCTCGCAGAACTCCAGGCAGCCCTTGCATCGGCCGATGCGAA
>JALOTQ010000099.1 GCA_025457815.1 Thermoplasmata archaeon | reverse complement strand
TGTGACCATCTGCTCCCCCTCAGACGCGAGCCGCGGAATCTATCTGGTCGATCCCCCCGAATACAAGCTCACTCCGCCCCAGCTCAAATCCCTCGGTGAGGCCTCAGAGGACCTCGTCGGGGCGATGCCTAGCGATGTGGACTTCAGGTCTCTCGACACCATCAAACCCTACATCAAGAGCAGGGCCAAGGACCGCATCTACTCCAGGCTCGTTGGCATGGGCGAACTGGGCTCGGGCGCGGGCGAGCTTGAGAAGGAAGCGGAGGCGCTCTCCGAGATCCTGTGCAAGTTCACGGCGGGCTTCGGAGTGTTGGAGACCCTGCTCCAGGACGAGCGTGTGCAGGATATCTACATAGACGCCCCGTCCGGCCAGGTGCCCGTCCATGTGGTCCTCAGGTCCGACGCTCCAGAAGGTGTCCGACAGAAGTGTCGGACGAACATATTCGTCGGTGCGCGGGACCTTCAGGGGTTCGTCTCAAGGATCAAGTTCGAGACAGGCTTGCCGTTCTCCGAGGCCCACCCCGTGCTCGAGGCGGACATGAGGAGGCTCAGGGCGCGGGTTACCCTGGTCGGGCCTCCTCTGAGCGCCAAGGGCGTTTCCGTTGCCATAAGGAAGCATTCGGAGAAGGTTTGGACCCTGCCCATGCTGATTCGCAACGGCACGCTCTCGCCTCTCCTGTCGAGCCTTCTGTGGGCGTGCGTGATAGGGCGGAGGGCGGTCCTGGTCGCGGGCAGCAGGGGGGCTGGGAAGACGACTCTCCTCGGGGCGATGATGCTCGAGTTCCCTCTTTCCCAGAGGATAATACTCATCGAGGACACGCCCGAGCTCTCCCTCGCGCGCATGCAGGCGCTCGGGTACGACGTACAGGCCCTCAGGTTCGATTCCGAAGTAGACGGGAGCCCAACCGCTGCCGAGAACGCCCTCAGGGTGAGCCTCCGGATGGGCGAGAGCGCTATCGTCATAGGCGAGGTCAGGGGCGAGGAGGCCAGCGTGCTCTACGAGAGCATGCGGGCCGGGAGCGCAGGCTCCTCGGTCCTCGGGACGATCCATGGCAACTCGGCGAAGGGCGTCCTCGACAGGGCGGTGGAGGACCTCGGAGTATCTCCCAGGGCGTTCTCTTCGACAGACATCGTGATCGTGATAGGTCTGGTCCGAACCCCCGACGGCACGAGGTTTTCCAGGAAGGTGGCACAGGTCTCCGAGGTCAGAGATTCGCCGAGCGGCGTGGAGCTGGTCGACCTGTTCACGATGGAGCCAGGGTGCGCTTGCGCCAAGCCAACGACGGATTTCAGCCCGACATGCAAAACCGTGAGGGGCATCGCGGACGCCCTGGGGACTACCCCTGAGCGGGTTCTGGACATCGTGAGGACAAGAGCGCACGCAGACCAGGTGCTCGCCGAGGCCAATGGGACGTCGGAGTACGGGGCGGACATGGAGGACTCATTCAGGGTCAAGTCAAACGAGGTCCTGGCGAGAACCCTGTTCTCGGCGGAGGCCCCTGAGGCGGGACTGAAGGAATGGAGGGATTGGCTCGAATCGGCACGGGTCGGGTGACGGCTACTCGAGGCTCTGCAAGCGGTTGATCGTCCTCGGGACCTGGCTAGGAGTCAGGAGGCTCGTTCGAGACAGAGAACCTCGAAGTGCCCGCCGCGGTCCGGCAGATGAAGCTCACTGGCATGGGGCGCGCTCAGACGCTCTCGACGAGTCCCTGTGCGCGAGCGGCATCCCCCTCGAACGCGACGAGGTTGAGATAGCTGCGGCAACCGCGGCAGCGGTCGCGCTCGCAGCGGCCGCCTCTGGGTGCGTTGCGGTCCTTCTGCTCGCCCCGGGATGGCTCATGGTGATGCTTGTGGCCTCCATCGTCGTCCCCCTGGCTGCCAGGGAGGTCGTAATGGACCATCCAGAGAGGTCTGCCAGGAGGAAGGCCGGCCAGCTCGCGAGGGAGGCGCCGGAAGGCACGAACCTGATGATAATGAGCATCAGGCACGAGCCCTCGCTGTCGAACTCCATCGGCTTCGCCTCTACCCGGAGGAATGCCTTCTCCGAGGAGTTGCGGGCCTGCGTCTGGAGAGTCCTGATCGGGCGGAACGCGAGCTTCGAGGAGTCGCTCCAGCAGCTCGGATCCACCTGGGAGCGCTACTGTCCGGACTTGAAAGCTGCCATGAACGCGATGATAACTGCCTCCTGCGAAAGGACTGAGGACGGCAAGCGGAGGGCCCTGGACCGGGCGAGCCATGCGATCGTGGCGGGGACGAAGCGCAGGATAGAGGAGTATGCGCTCTCGCTGTCCTTCCCCTCGATGCTCCTGTTCGGAGTGGGCATTCTGCTGCCGCTCATGGTGGGATCGTTCATGCCGATGACGTCCTGGGGGATGTGGTCCTATGACGCCATCGACCAAGGGGCCATGCAGGGAGGTGAAGGCACCGCCCTCAGGACCGCACTTGTCATGAACGTGGTCTTCCCTTCCGTCGCCCTCATCGTCGCCCTCGGCGCCGTCTCGAGGCATCCACTCGAAAGAGGCGGGGACCGAGCCAGGACTTCCAAGAAACCCTGGCTGGTCCGGGCAACCGTGACTGCCTCCATCTCCATCGCGGCGTGTCTAGCATCCATCGGACTGCTCGAAGGCACGGTCCAGGCTTTCGCGGTGCTGATGTCCGTCGCGCTACCCTTGTCCGCGGCGCTGACCCTGGCCGGCCGGGGCACGAAACCGCTCGCCGGGAGCCGCAAATCGGCCGCGGAGGTCGAGGACATCCTGTTCAGGACGGGTGCCAGCATGGTCGAGGGCGAGAACTTCGAGTCCGCGCTGAACAGGTCCGCCAGGGGCGTCGGTGACCACGCCAGCATGATCGTCTCGAGCCTGGCCCTCGGGAGGGATCACGCGTCGACGGCAGCCGCGCGCCGTGCCGAGGCGAGCCATGGGAACGCCGCTGAGGCCCTGCGGCTCGTCGCTGACGCCGCTGGCAAGGACGAGCAGTCCGCGGGGCTGCTGGCGATGGACCTGGCAGCCTACCTTCGGGACCTCAGGGACCTCGAGTCGACCCTGAAGAACCGGCTGAGGCCGACCATATCGATGATGAAGACCACGGCCTACGCCCTCGGGCCTGTCGTGATGGGGATCACTTTCGCGATCTACCTGTCCCTGACGTCGATCGTCGCCCCAGGCGCGCAGGTCATGGACGCTGGCACGTTCTTCCTCATCCTGGGGGTGTTCCTGCTCGAGGTGAACCTCGTCGTCACCTACTTCGTCTGGGGGATCGAAGGGGAGGGCGATCTGGCGAGGATGCTCAGGTCGGCGGGCTATTGCACGCTCTGCTCGTCGATGGTGTTCTCGACGAGCGCGCTGCTGGCGTCCTAGAGAATCATGCCGGGGCCTTCGCCTTGCGGCTTCCGGAGGCCATCCGCTCCATGTTCCTCTCGAGGAGGGCGATCTCCTTGGTGTCGAACGCCCTCGGGTCGACCGGGAGGATCATGATCGCGTGGCTCTGCGCGATGTGGTCGTTGACTTGGTCTATCACGCGCAGGACCTTGTTGAAGTCGTTGTTCGAGACCAGGTACTCGATGCCGTCCAGGAGGACGACCCCCGAAGGGTTGGACTCCACGAAGCTTACGATGGTGTTTGTCAGTATTCCCAAGTTCGTCGGGGAGATGACCTCTTGGCCGGCCCTCGTGGCCAGCCAATAGATGGGAGTGGCCTCGAGGCCGTACTTCTGCCTGATGAGGTCGGGGTGCTGGCGGCTCACGGCCAGCCCGACCGCCTTCTTGCCGCCCTCGCCGACCGTCGAGATGATGTTCACGAAAGCGTCGAAACTGATGTCTGGAGGGGACTCCTCGACCACATAGGACCTTCCGCCCGCGAGGCTGTACTTCCTTGTGATGCCGAGGTCCTTCTCGGAGGCGGCGGCCCCCCGAGGGCTCTTCCTCGACAGGATGCCCATTCAATCACTCCACATGGTCAGGACAGCGTTAAGGGCTATCTCGTTCGTCGGTTTCAGGAGGAAGTCCTTCGCGCCTATCTCGCGGCTCTCCCTGATCATCTTCTTGTTGACGATCGAGCTCATGGCGATGACGGTCGCCTTCGGGTCGATGGAGAGCATCGCCCTGGTGAGCTCCACGCCCGACTTGCCTGGCAGGATCATGTCGACGAAGGATATCTTCGGCTTCTCCCTCCTGAAGACCTCCACGGCCTCGTCGAAGTCCTTGGCCTCGACGACATTGGAGAACCCTACCCTTACGAGGAGTTCCAGCATTACCTTCCTGAAGGCCTCAGAATCATCGACGACTAGTATCTTCATGGTCATCGCACCCAGTTACGCCCGACTGATTGTCCAGGGCGGTATTTATCGTTAAGCCATGAGAGGGTGAGATGGGCAGGCAATTGGTTTCCTGACGCAACGCCCTTCCTCCAATAACGTTTGGAGCACGGCGTCCCAAGAGGGTTGCGTGCAAACACGGAAGGGACTTATATGCTACCCATCTCGGCCATTCTATTCGCGCGCGCGACAGATAAACCTTGTGCATGCCCATAAAGGGCATGCAGCCGCCATATGAGGAAAAACAGTTATATACAAGCAGGAAGATACTTTCAAAACGCCTTTTGGCACATCACTTTTCGATGGTGTTCATTGATGACAGACGTTGAAGAAGTCAAGAAGGGAACGACGACAGTAGGGATAGTGTGCAAGGACGGTGTAGTCATGGCCACGGAGATGCGGGCCACGATGGGCACGCTGATTGCTCACAAGACCACTCAGAAGCTTTTCAAGATCGATGACAACCTGGGCCTCACTGTCGCGGGAGTCGTTGGAGACGCACAGAGCCTCGCGAGGTACATCACGGCCGAGGTAGAGCTGTACAAGCTCAAGAGGGGGCAGCAGATGACGGTCAAGTCGGCGGCGACCCTGACGTCCAACATCCTCGCAGGTAGCAGGTTCTACCCGTACTGGGTCGGCCTGATCCTCGGGGGAGTGGACAAGGACGGCGGCCACGTCTACGCGCTCGACATGGTCGGAGGCGCGATACCGGATGACTATGTCACGACCGGCTCCGGCTCACCGTATGTCTACGGCGTCCTCGAGGACCACTATGAGAAGGGCCTGTCAGTCAGCGACGGCATGGACCTCGCCATCAGGGGGCTCCACGCGGCCATGAAGAGGGACTCGGCCTCCGGCGACGGCTATTCCGTTGCTTCGATAAACAAGGACGGCTTCGCGCCACTGGACGAGAAGGAGATCCAGAAGCGGCTCGCGAAGATGAAGATGTCCTGATCCAAACCCCTTCCCCGAGAGCGTTTCTGCAGATAGCACAAGGATCACAGACCTAGCTGAGTGAACTAATGGGCATTGAGAAGATTCTAGAAGATGCCAGAGAAGCGGTGAAGAAGACCATACCGTCCAACATAGAGGTCACAGACGTCGACTTCGAAGGACCAGTCATAGTCATCTACACCAAGAACCTCGAGGAGTTCGCGCACAACAACGACCTCGTCAGGCAGCTGGCACAGAGCCTTAGGAGAAGGGTCGCGATAAGGCCTGACCCAACGATGCTGGCCAACACGGAGAGCGCCGAGGAGCGCATCAGGAAGATCATCCCCGAGGAGGCCAAGATCACCAACATCTACTTCGACGACGACACCGGAGAGGTGACCATCGAGGCGATCTCGCCCGGGCTGGTCATCGGGAAGCACGGCGCCGTCCTGAACGAGATCAAGAAGGAGATCGGCTGGGCGCCCAAGGTGGTCAGAGCGCCTCCCATCCCGTCAAAGACGGTCAGCGAGATCAGGAACTACCTGAGGAAGAACCAGGATGAGAGGAAGGAGTTCCTCAGGAAGGTCGGCAAGCGGCTAATGCGCCAGCGCGCGACCGACGAGACATGGCTCAGGATCACATCCCTAGGCGGCTACAGGGAGGTCGGAAGGAGCGCCTCGCTTCTAATGACAAGAGAGAGCAAGGTGCTCATAGACTGCGGCGTCGCGGTCTCGGCTGACAATGGCGGCTCGACGCCGTACCTGAGCGCTCCTGAGCTCATGCCCATGGACTCC
>JALOTQ010000098.1 GCA_025457815.1 Thermoplasmata archaeon | reverse complement strand
CATCGGGTCCAGGAAGTTGAACTCGGGAGAGCAATCCGGGGAGACGAAGAGCGTCAGGCGCACGCCGGCCAAGTTCGATCTCGGGGCCATCACTCCCTTCGGATGCTCGCACTCGGCCAGAGCCGGTGCTGTGCTCCATGGGTTGAACCTGTGATCATCTCGCCAATCGACGACGTCGGCCCTGGTCTCCCTCGAATCCTCATCGAACAGGGCTGCGAGATAGCTCGCGGGGCCGCTCCCAGCTATCCAAAGGCCCCAACCGCGGTTGCCGAACAGCCTGTCGGTGGGAATGCCTGTCTCGACGAAATTCTCAGACAGGACTAGGATTGAGGAGAGGTCGATGACGGCGTACTTCGCGTGGAGAGGGCCCACGTGCTGGACACGATCCTGAGTCATGTTCCCGTTCAAGACGCACACATGCGCCCCGGCCCCTGCCAAGGCGGACAGGCACCTGACCTCGTCTTCGTCCATGCCTCCGGCAGGCGCGCCGTCGACCAGGAGGCGTACTGCTACCCCAAGTTCGATCGCGCGGATCAACGCGTCGCAGACTGCCGCGGACGAGAACTCGTAGGCGCACAGCCTGATGACGCCTCGAGCTGAGCGTATGGCTTCGAGGACGACGTCGAGGGAGGAATCGGGGCTGGTGAAGGACACCACGCTTCCTAGCCCGAGGTCGTAGGTCATCGGCGCCAGCGTCGTGAAGCCGTATCTGTGCTCTCTGAATGAGAACCAGTCTGCGCTGCAGTCAGTGTCCGCCAGCTCGCTCAAGTGCCCGGCCCGCCTGACAACCTCGCCCCGCCTGATTGAAGGCAGAGGCGCTCCCACCCAGCAGCTTGTGTCCGTGGCCACAGCACCATAGACAACGTAGTCTGAGCTCACCCCAGATGGCGACCTCAGGACGATCGAGTCGCCCGAGTCAGAGAGTCTGAACGAACCAGTGACGGACAGATTCCCGTCGCATGAATCGTCAGATATCCATGAGTCTGGAGGTCTTCCGTATGCTGAGAAGAACGAGGTGGCGTTCCAAGAGATGAAATGGCTGGACTGCGGGGCGAGCCATACGGTCCTCGTGAACCCAACATTCCCTTCACCGTCACTGAGGCTCCAGTACTTGAGATCGACCGCAAAGCCGCTTGGGTTCCTTATGGATACATACTCGTCGCTGCAGAGCCCGCACGGATAGAATTCCCCTATCATGAGATGAGACAATGCAGCCGATGAGAGGTCGGACGCTTCGCATGGTTCATCCACGATGTGATACGGCGCGAAGACCGTCAACAAAAGGAGCAAGGCCGACGACACCGCTGACGGACAAACGCGCCGCATCGTTGCGCCGAACGGTCGGCCGAATCAAATGCGAGACGATTACACGTACGCTTCGCTACTTCGGGAGTCCAGAAACGAGGTCCAACACGACTGCGCGCTTGTCCTTCGCCTTGACCACGCCGCTGGCCAGCAGTACTCCATCCGTGCCTAGCTCTATCGCCTTCGAGACATCGCGTCCGTTCTTGACGCCGGCCCCGCAGAGCACTGCGACCCCTCTGCCTATCTGCCTTATCGAGCGGACGGTGTCCGAGACTATCGCCGGGTTTGCGGACGTGACTGAGATGTCTCCGCCTATGAGCTCCGGAGGCTCGATCGCCACGAAGTCGGGCTCCATGGCAGCCGCGGCCTTGCTCACTGCGAGGTTGTTGGTGCAGACTATCGTCGCGAGGCCAGCACCCCTGCACTTGTCGATGATCTCGTGTATCTCAGCGATCCTGATGCGTCTCTCCGCGTGGTTAACGAGCGTTCCCTTGGCGCCGGAGGCTTTCGCGTTCTCGACCGTGACGTGGCCCGTCGTGCTTCCCGACGGGACGCTGTCCAGGTGCTGCGCGAATACGGGTATGGAGACGGAGCTGGCGACCAGCGCGAGGTCCGCCATAGGAGGGGCGACGACGATGCTCGCGCCCGTTTCCAGTGCGACCTTCTCGCATACCTTGGCGAGGTCGAGGGCGTTCCGTCCGCTCGCCTCCGGGTAGGTCTTGAAATTGATTACTATCGCTGGCTTCCTGATCGTCACGATGGCTGCCTCGTTACAACGGCTGCATCCTAGGCTCCAGCTTCTTCAGGATCTCTGGGCGAGTCGTGTACTCCAGGTCCTCAGGAGGGACTATTCCCGGCATGAACGGCCCATGTCCGCGCATGTAGATCGAGATGTCCATCGCCTTGTTCCTGACGTAGTCCCACTCCTTGCCGGCGAAGTAGTCAATGAACTTATGGTCGCCCGGCTTCGAGCCTGGCATCTCGGCGCCCTGTAGCTTGCCGTTCGACACCTGGATTCCGAGCGCGCAGACCCTCGGCGGACCGTCATAGTAGGAAGGGTCCGACTGGTCGACGCCGCAGGGATACCACGCGCCGTAGTGAGACCCCCTCATCCAGCCCGCGACCAGCTGCGGGAACGCGAAAGGCTGGAGCACCTCGCCCACGGCAGGAAAACCCGACTGGCACCTGACCAGCATGACAGGGTCGTCCTTGCCGACGTACTTCCCGGCGAGCATGTTCAGCTTCTCAGTCGATATGACCGCCGAGGTGCCGATAGTTCTGTGGAGCACCCTCTTAACGGCATACCTAGTGGTGTCTCCGAGAAGTGCTAGGATGTCGTACAGCTCCGCAGGGGAGCTCATCAGGACCTTCTTGTGGTCCACGACGTCGACGATCTCGATGTCATAGCCCTGGTGCGCCCTCGGGTCGATCACGAGCCCAGTGGTGGTGAAAGGATCCATGAATATCTTGGCCACGGGGAGCGAGTATGCCGCAGGTCCGCACTTGTCGGCCATCAGCACGAGCATCGGCTCCGTGGGCCTCTCCTCGAACTCCATCTCGGCTGCGCCTGGTCCCTGGCCTCTCACGTTTCCCGAGAAGGCGTCGGAGAGCAGGTCCTGGCCAGCGGCATAGAGGTGCATCTTCTTGGCTTCGGACGCGGCCGCCATGAAGGCGTTCCACGCAAGGCCGTGCACTTCCTTGTTGTTCTCGCCGTGCCTGTGGGTCATGAGAAGCTGCATGTCGTCCCCGCACCGGGTAACGTAGTAGTCGACCAGCAGGCCGTCCCTGACGGCTCTTCCGAGCGCCTCTGACGCGACCTCCATCATCCTTGGGTGAGGTCTCGAGTGCCCAGCTATCGAACCGACGTCTGCCTTGATCAGCGAGACTGTTATCTTCTCCGCCATCCTGCATGCCTCCATACATCAGAAACTACAAGTGCGTCTGACTTCGGGCGATAAGAGGCTTTGATTATATTAACCGTTTCCGACCGCGAGCTCCGCAGCCCCGTTCCCGCAACACAACTGTCAGTCGTGTGGAAAGGCTTATCCGAGCCGATGCCTCTCTTCGTGTCGCAAGTGATGGAGAGATGGGTGTCGTCGAGGACCTGAGACCGATTTTCTCGCCTAAGTCCATCGCCGTGATCGGGGCATCTAGAAGCCCCATGAAGATAGGATACGAGATTCTTCAGAACATCCTAGTCCAGGGCTACACCGGGAAGGTCATCCCGATCAATCCCGAGACGCCGACGATCATGGGCCTGAAGACCCAGCCCAGCGTGCTCGCAGTCAAGGAGGACCTGGACCTCGCCATCATCGCCGTCCCGGCGGAGTTCGTCCCGAAGGTCATGAGCGAGTGCGCGCGAAAGAAGGTCAAGGGCGTGATCGTGATATCCTCAGGCTTCGCCGAGACCGGAGAGCGCGGGAAGCAGCTCGAAGAGGAGATCCTCCAGATAGCACGCAGGGGAGGCATCAGGCTAATCGGACCCAATACCCTTGGATACAAGGACCCGATAGACAGCCTCGACGCCGCGTTCGTCTTTGGCATGCCCAGACCTGGTGAGATAGCTCTCATCAGCCAGAGCGGGGCGCTCTGCATCGGCATGATCTACTACGCGAACGGTGAGCACATCGGCCTTTCCAGGGTCATCAGCGTCGGCAACAAGGCGGACATCGACGATGCCGACCTCATCGACTACCTGAGCGCTGACCCCGCGACGAAGGTCATCGCCATGTACATCGAAGGCATCAAGGACGGCAGGAAGTTCCTGGACGCCGCTCGCAGGTGTCACAAGCCGATCGTGGCCATCAAGGCCGGCAGGACCCCTGCGGGGTCAGCCGCGGCGTCAACACACACGGGCTCTCTGAGCGGCTCGGACGCCGTGTACGACTCCGCGTTCAAGCAGGTCCACATCCAGAGGGCCTACGACGTCATCGAACTGTTCGACTACGCTAGAGCGCTGGCCTACCAGCCCTGTGCCCCAGGGAACAGGGTCGGAATCATATCGAATGGCGGAGGCGCCGGCATCATGATAGCCGATTGGTGCGAGTCGATTGGCCTGAAGGTGCCGAACCTGACGAAGAAGACAGTGGACGGCCTCAGGCCTCACCTGCCATCCATCACATCGCCCCGGAACCCCCTCGATGTCACCGGGGACGCCAGGTTCCACAGGTACCACGCGACCGGGAGCATCGTGCTCTCGGACCCGAACATCGACGCACTCATCATGACCTGTGTCCACGCCGGGATAGCGCGGCCGAAGGAATACGTGGGTGCCGTGATCAAGCTGGTCGAGGAGAAGAAGAACCTGAAGAAGCCGATAGTGGCCTGCTGGGTGGGAGGGCCGGAAATCGACGAGGTCGTCCAGGAACTCCGTGTCAAGAACATACCAGTCTACTCGTCCGCGATGAGGGCAGCGAAGGCCGTGAAGTGCCTCTACGACGAAGGTGGTCGGCAGGACATGGTCGCGGGCAAGAAGCACAAGGAACCCGCTTAGGCAGCGCCGGCGGCCGACAGCAGGGTGTTCTCTGAGAAGTCTAAAATCCTAGGTCGCCATGGGCGGTTCCAATGTCCCTGCAGAAAGGAGCGTGGATCACATATGCGTCCGCACTCACCGCGGTCGCCCTCTGGGGTCTCGCGTTCCCTCTCATACAAGAGGGCGTGGATTACTTCTCGCCTGTGCTGCTGGGGTTTCTCCGGTTCGGGCTCGCGTCGGCGCTCATGATCGTCGTCATGCTAGTCCGCTTCCCGCCCTCCAAGATCGTAGAGACCGTGCGGGGAGAGTGGAAGCCGCTCCTGGTCCTGGGCATACTGTACGTCACGATCCCCAACATCGCGCAGAACATAGGGCTACAGGAGGGGACCTCCTCAGTCGCATCGGTCATCCAGTCGTCCGGGCCGATAATGACGATGATTTTCGCCGCCTTGCTGCTCAAGGAGGAGCTCACGAAGATGAAGGGCCTCGGAACCGTCATCGCGATGTCTGGCACTATCCTGCTCGTGGCCAGCGCAGGCATCTCTCTGGACAACGAGAGCTTCGTCAGCAACCTGCTCATACTGATCTCGGCCATCTCCTACGGCCTCGCGTGGGTATCCGCCAAGAGGATGCTGCAGAGGAACCCGCCGACGCTCATAATCGGCTTGTCGCTGCTCTTCGGCACCGCGCTGCTCGCCGCCGCAGTCCCCTTCGAGACGGACTCGGCCGCGGTCTTCAACACTGCCTCGATTGTGAACATCCTCACGCTCGGCTTCCTCTGCGCCGGGGTCTCATCGGTAGCGTACCTGAGCTCGCTCGAGCATGAAGAGGTCTCGCGCATGGCTTTCACAATCTACCTGATGCCAGTGTTCGCATCCTTTTTCGCGTGGCTGCTGCTCGATCAGAAGGTAGAGTCGTGGACCATCGTATGCGCTGTGATCATCATCCTAGGCATCTTCGTTGCGAACAGGAACGGGGCGTCACGCAACGGCGAGGATGCAGCTCCCAGGCAGCCGGACAAGCCCGCTTAGCCGCAACCGGCCTCAGCCGTCTTGCCATCAGGAGGTTGTTCCAGCGCAGGGATCTCCCTCTTGCAGACCGCCTTGTTGTAGAAGTGCTTGAACAGGATCGGCGCCAAGAAGGTCGATACGAAGGCCATCAGCACGAGCAGCGAGAACAAGGACTCATCTATGAGCCCCTGATCGAGAGCTATCTGAGCGAAGACGAGCTCCATAGCGCCTTTGCCCATCATCATGGCGCCGACCGCAATGGACTCGTTGTTGCCCAGCTTCCCCGCCCGGGACGGGATGT
>JALOTQ010000097.1 GCA_025457815.1 Thermoplasmata archaeon | reverse complement strand
GGCCTCGTGGGTGACGAAAACCAGAGTCCTGTCGTACTGTATGTGGAGTTGGTCCGCAGTCTTCTTGAATGCATCCGCAAGGACCAGCGTCGCTGCGACTCCCGAGTTGTCGTCCATGCCCCCGAAGAACCAAGCGTCGGTGTGATCTCCTAGTATCAGGAGTTCGTCCTTGTCGGAGCCAAAGTTCTTCCCTGGCAGCACCCCGACCACGATCAATCCGAATCCGCCGTCTTCCATGCTGATGGTCACTATGTCGCTGAAGACTGTGACCACTGGCTCGAGATTCGTCATGAGCGACTCCTGTATCTTCAGGCCGTCGACTCCGCTGATGCTTATCATCGGCGGCCAATAGTCGCGGTAGAGCCCGTCATGGCACTCTATCGCCCCCGGCGTGTTTCCATAGTCGGAATCGTAGGTCGTCACGATTATCGCCTTGACGCCGTGCACGTATGCCTCCATCGCCATCGAATCGACCCAATAGTCGTTGCCGATCCAGTTCGCGAGGACTATCTTGCCCGCGACATCCTTTCCATCATAATCGCTGTGGAACCCGTTGCCGACGTCCACCAGCAGGCCGGATATCTCGCCATCAGTCCCCGGTGAGCCGCCGTAGGATGCGGCCTGCATGCGGTCAAGCCCCGGCACATCTACCCACGCGCCGCGGAACTCCCAGGCGTCCAATGGGATCTCGTCGAGCCGGACCATCGGAAGACCGATTCCGTCCGGGTCGGACATCATGTCTCGGACATACAACGAGGCCTCATGCGCGCTTTCGCTTCCTGCCCCTCTGAAGCCGAAATTGTCGCCGTCAATCGTGGTTGCAGTGCCCATATCCTGCATGTCCTCGATTATCTGACGCGCCAAATCCATGTCTAGATTCTTCATCACGGCGGCTGCCAGAGTGACCTTCTTCGCCGGCCCCGCATCCGCCAGGCCCGAGAACGAGAAGGACACGACCAACGCCACGACAAGCGCTATCGCTCCAACCGATCTAGTTTTCAGTTTCTCTCCCCCCTTTGCGCAGTTGTCCGCTGAGGGCCCGCTAGTCCTCTGCAGAGTGCGCACCGAGATTGTCTCATTTCGTAATAAGCGTTTCACATACTGACTCCTTCCGAGAAGGATCTCTGCCAAAGGATGACTGCAGGCGAGATCTGCATTCTGCGCGTCAGCTGTTGCGGATAGGCAAGGGATTGACGGACGCGGTCCCGGAACCATGATTTCCGGCTTCATCGCCTTCGGATAATGCATGTCGTTGGGGCGGGGCGCTCGCGCAGCATTGTAGTGTAGAAAGAATGGTGGGCCCAACCGGATTCGGACCGGTGACCTCCCGGTTATCAGCCGGGTGCTCCAACCAAGCTAAGCTATGGGCCCATGAAGGCTCTTGCGCAATATTGTGATTGGGTTAAATACTTTCGCTGGTCGCAGTTCAGCCATCCAGCGAGAACTTGATGTACTCACCGGCGCAGGGCTTTCCCTTGAGCACATGAGCCTCAAGGTTCGTGACGTCGTAGATGACGGAGAAGATGGTTTCGGAAACGTCGAGGGGATGCACGCCAGGGTCGGCGTGCCTGCATATCGATCCCGGCCTGTTCACGTGGTCCCTCAATATCGCCTTCAGCGAGTCAACATTGACCGAACCGAGCTGGTCCTCGACGAGCCTGAGGGCCCTGTTGTATCTGAATATCGAACATGACCTCGTGGAGGGATCGGACTCGAACCCGAGCATCCGTTCCGCGGTGTAGTGGTTCGTGTGCACGAGATATCCGTCGAGCGCATAGAGCCAGGCGCAGTCCGTGGCGGAGCCCTCGAGAGAGTACATCTCACCGTTCTTGTCGCACGCGATGTTGTTGTAGCTCGATGCCCGCTCGGCCGGCATGGCATACTCAAGCGCCTCTCCGATGCGTCTGGCCTCCATGACCTTCCTGACGGGGAACACCTTCGGGATCCCGAGCCGAACATCGTTCGGCTCGAGCGCGTTTCCAGTGAGGCTGATGCCCGCGCTGTTCATTCCGCACGACGGCACCAGACCTGCATATGACGTCGTGAAGAACTCCGGCTTGCCCTTCGGCTTCGCGTGCAGGAATACCACTACGTCCAGGCAATCCGAAGACCAGTCCTCATTGTGGGCGGCCAGGACGTTCCCGCCGGAGGTAACGTGGTCGTTCGCGACGATGTCGGTGCAGCCCTTGAACCCCCTCCAGGAGAGCAGCTCGTGACAGCACATCGTGAACGCGTCCTCGAATGAGATCTTCGCGCCTTCCGAGTACCCCTTCAGCTCATCTATGTAGTCAGGGTAGAATTCCTCGGCGTACGGAAGGTGGAGCAGTGCCCTGGCCGAAGCGGTCCTCCAATCTCGGCCCGTGTAGTGCGCTATTGACGCTGCCATCGCTTTCCTGTATACGGTCACCCTCGACGCGCACTTCTTGCCGATCTCCTTGCCCATGTCGAAGGGTTTCCCAGAAGCCTCGACGAGCGGCAGGGTGGTTGTCTTGGACATGCTCTCAGGTCGCCCCCAACGACTTCCGAGTAGATAATCAGTGACACTGGCCGGCCCGGGCTACTTTCCGAATTGCGTGAACGCCTGGAGCATCCGCATGGAGGATTTCGGGATGCGTTTCTTGGCGTCGACCTTGATGCCCATCTCTGTCAATGTCATGGGCCTCGGTATGGTGTCGTGAGCGGACCCTCGGAACTTCTCGATCGTGATGCACCTGTCTATCCTGTTCGCGATCATGCGCTTGTGGAGCCTTATCTCCCCCCTGCAGATGAACAACTCAGGCTCGAGGTCCGTCGGGTCAGGAAGGTCGGTAATGATGAGGCTCGTCACCCTGGCCTCGGAGAGGAACCGGAGGAGTGAACTGATGCTGTTGTTCATGTCGTCCATCCCCTCGGACAACTTCTTGAGCGAAGTCAGTGAGTCGATGACGACGCGGGAATACTTGATCTCCTTCAGCTCCTGCTTGAGCATGAGCTGGAGGGACTGGACGGATATCTCGGGGGCCGCCTGCTTCATGGCCTCCGACTTCGCGCTCGAGCCTGCATCCTTCAGCGACGCGACGCTCCTCTGAGCAGCGACCTCAACTAGGGAGACGCGCTTGCTGAACGCCTTCGCGGTCGGATGCACGTCCAGGATCCTGATCTTCCCGACATCCCAGCCGAGGGCTCGGACGTTCTCACGGATCTCTGACGGAGGCTCGTCTATCGCGACCAACAGGGAGCGCTCGCCTTGCTTCACCCCCTGGTGTAGGAATTGAATCCCGAGGGTGGTCTTGCCGCTCCCCGTCGTTCCGCAGACGACATAGGGCCTGCCTGGAATCAGGCCGCCGCGGAGCATCTCGTCAAGGCCTGCGACGCCCGTAGGGGCGCGCTCCCTTTCAATCTCGGTCAGATGCCGTCACCTCCGTGATCAGGCATGTCGGTCGGCGGTGGGGGAATGTCCTCTGGATCAGAGGGGGGCGGGGCCGCTTCAGGGGGCTGGGCGCTCGAGTGCTCCTGAGGGGGCTGCTGCTCTTCCATCTCCTCGCCTTCGAGTTCCCCGACGACCCGCTTGGCCGGCTTCTCTGGAGCTACTGGCTTGACGACTATGCCCTCAGGCGTTATCCGCATGAACCTGAGCCTGTGGTCGTGTGAGGAGCCCCTGTACTTCTCGATCGTGATGCCGCGGACGAGGCCTCGGCCATCGATCCACTTGTGGAGCCTGATCTCGCCTCTTGCGACGTGCACCTCGACCTCTGGCTTAGACACCTCCGGGAGATGAAGCGTCAGCAAACTGGTGACCTCAAGATCGGACAGGAGCCGCAGAAAAGACATCATCGAGGAGTTTTCCTCGCTCGTCCTGATGTAGAAGTACCTCAGGGAGGTCAGGGAGTCGATGACCACCCTCGTGTAACGTCTCTCCTTCATCTCCTGCTTGAGTATCTCCTGAATCGTGTTGATCGTCATGTCGACCGGGCTGCGCTCCGACGTCAGCCTTATCGTGTCCGGGACGTCCTTGAAGTAGATCACCCTCCGCTCCGTGGAGACATCCCTGACAGGCGTCTTGTCGTAGCTCATGATGTCGGGCGTGGCATCGAAGACCTGGATGCGGCCTATGTCCCACCCGTACGAGCGCATGTCGCTCTTGATCTCGTTCGGCGGGGCGTCCAGGCAGACGTAGACAACCCTCTCGCCCTGTCTCACGCCCTCCAGAAGGAACTGCATCGCGAGAGTCGTCTTGCCGCTCCCGGTGGTCCCTGAGACGATGTAGGCCCTCGCGGGGATCAGGCCACCCTCCAGCATCTCGTCAAGGCCTGGAACCCCGGTCTTGACCTTCTCCTTGATCATCTTGCGCACCGCACACGCGAGACAGTCCGCTCGCAACGACAGGCTCTGGATTCAGAGTGGGTAGGCTTATATTTTTCCTCGTGATGCTCGGAGACTGAAATAGTGACCATCGGGGTGTCAGAAGTGGCCGATGCAGCAAACCTCGATGCCCGGACATGATAGGCAAGCGGCATAGAACATGACACAACAGGCGCAACCGAAGGGCAAGAAACAGCGGTTCCAAGCACTGACTATCTCGCGGGACTTCACGATCCTGCTCGTCTCGCTCGTAGTTGTCGCGCTAGGCTTTGGGATATTGTCACCCATCATGCCGATATTTGCGCAGAAGGTGCTAGGACTGGACATAGCAGAGACTGGCGCAAACTACTCGATGTACGCCGTCTCCTTCACAGTGTTCATGCTCCCCGCGGGATACCTGGCCGACAGGCTGGGCAGGAAACCGCTCATTCTGGTAGGCATCGTGACTTTTGGCGCGACTACGCTTGCACTGCTTTACATAAGTGAATCTTGGCAGTTCGGCTTGCTGCGGTTCGTTGAGGGCATCGGGGCGGCGCTTCTTACGCCAGCCGCGTTCGCTCTGACTGTCGATATCGTGCCCGAATCCAAGCGAGGGCTGGCGATGGGTGCAGAAGCCACAGCGGAACTGCTTGGCGTGCTCGGAGGACCCGGTCTCGGAGGAATCCTCTACGACCTGTTCGGGTTCGAAGCACCCTTCGTCGGCGCTGCTGTTCTCTCGTTTGTCTGTGCGGCCCTTCTCACGAGGATCCGAGATCCCGGAGTGAGAACGGCCGAGGCGAACCCTTCATTCTTGACGATCTTCCAGGCCTGGAGGAGAAATGCGAGGGAGAACCGAGCCCTCATGGCCGTGACCACGAGAGGGTTCGTCATGGGCATTGTCCAGGGCCTCTGGAACCTGGGCCTGCTCTGGTACTGGATGGACAAGTTCGAGATGTCCCCTGGAGAACTAGGGGCCGCGATATCGCTCGAGGTGTTGGTGATGATGCTTGGCTCGATTCCTTTCGGGTCGATGTCCGATAAGGTCGGCAGAAGGCCATTCATCCTCGGGGGTGGGGCGCTAATGGTGTCAGGGCTGTTCTTCAACGTCCTGATAACCGACGTCTGGCAGGTCTATGTGTTCGTGGCTGTGTCCGCCTTTGGAGCTGCGATGTCGAACCCATCCGTCGGCGGTATGCTCGCAGACGTCATGTCCAAGGAAGAGAGGGGGCGCGTCATGGGGGCTTATCAGTTCATAGGAGGAATCGGCATCTTCGTTGGGTACACCCTGCTCGGGTACATGTATGCAGCAATAAGTCCGGAGGCGCCAATCATAATGTGCTCAATCGCCTTGGCCGCCGCGACATTGATAATCGCCGTCTTCGTGAACGAGACGCACAAACCCCTGGCCGCAGAGGCCTCTTCCGCGGCCGAGGAGAAGCGAATCTAACAACCTTATTATATCCGCAACCTTTTCCTTTCGAATGGACTAGAAAGAATGCCAGTCATCAACTTCAGCTACTCGGATCTCTGCGAGCTCATGGGGAGGGAGATCCCCAGACAGGTGCTCAGGGAGAGGCTGCCAATGATAGGCGCGGACCTGAACTCCGTGCAGGATGATTCTGACGAGCTCTCGTTCGAGTTCTTCCCTGACAGGCCCGACCTCTACTCGGTCGAGGGCATAGCCCGCGCGCTGAGGGCGTTCCTGGGGTACGAGCCGGGTTTGAGATCCTATGCGGTTGAGGAATCCTCGGTCGACCTCCACGTCGAC
>JALOTQ010000011.1 GCA_025457815.1 Thermoplasmata archaeon | reverse complement strand
CTGCTCCAGCTCGTCCGCGACGTTCTCGGGGCTCCTCGGGCGCCACTTGCGCTCGGAGAAGGCGGCGCAGGAGCAGTACGAGCACCTGTACGGGCAGCCGCGAGAGCTCGAGATGGTCGTGAACTTCCCGAAGGTGAGCCTGATACCTTTGTGGAAGTATCCGTATTCGACCTCTTGGGCGAGCTCCCTCGCGGGGAACGGAAGCGAGTCGAGGTCCTCAATCAGGACCGACGGACTGCAGACCATCCTGCCGTCATCCGCGAAGCAGATGCCTTCGACGTCCGATGGTCGCTTGTCCGCGTCGATGCTGTCAAGGAGCTTCGGGAAGGACCGCTCGGCCTCGCCCTTGACGATGTAATCCACGAACGGATAATCCTTGAGTATGCGTTCCGCGGCGAAGGTCGCGTGGAACCCTCCCAGGACGAGCTTCGTGTCGGGGATCTCGTCCCTCAGCCTCCGAAGGGTCTCGATCGTGGAGAGGAACGTGTGCGTCGAGCAATTTATGCCGAAGACATCGGGCCGCTCGCTCTTCACGCGAGAGACCAATTCGTCCTGGCTCAGGTTCTCGCAGAAGGCGTCGACGACCTTGACCTCGTCGTGACGCGTTGACCGAAGCGAGGACGCTATGTAGAGCAGCCCTAGGGGCGGCCAGAGCTCGGTCGTCTTCCCCGGAGGGGTCGACAGAAGAACCTTCATACCATTTCCCACTGGACGGCGCCCTCAGCTCGCCTGAAGGTGCCTTGACCCGTATCCGTGTCGAGACATATATGCAGACCGCGTCTCAAATGTGAGGAACCGCCCCCAGCCGAGTCGGATATCGGACTCTCACCCGGCATCCGAGGGCCGATGCACGATATTGTGCTTTCCCGTCATCGTCTCGATGCTGACGCGGCAGACCGTGACCTTCTTCAGGTCCGCGCTGTGGAGCGACTCCTGCCGCACCTTGTCCGGCGCGCTGTCCAGCCTGTCTATCATCAGCTCCAGGGCGCGCCTCTTCTCGTCGATGTCCGTCACGAACTCCGCCTTGCCGCTGAACTGG
Source organism: Thermoplasmata archaeon (assembly GCA_025457815.1). Taxonomy (GTDB): domain Archaea; phylum Thermoplasmatota; class Thermoplasmata; order UBA10834; family UBA10834; genus COMBO-56-21. Next base: position 19,045 of record JALOTQ010000011.1, on the reverse strand, counting down.
ACCGTTGCGTACGAATGATCGCACTCGCCCTGGATGTACCCATGGTCCTCCAGCACCTGGCCCCATACCCTCGGATTGGAGCGAAGGATCTCGACCTTCTTCCCCTGAGAAGCGCAGTGGAAGTACAGACAATGCCGCGCCTCGTCGAGCGAGTAGTTCACGGTCACGAGGTAGGGTTCGTCCGCATCGGAGAGCGCCAGGGTCATGTGGGCGCCTCCGCGGAGCACCTTCATGAGCTCCTCCCGATCCTGCATCTCCCTGTCAGTCCTGCGCATGTGGAAATCGCCCATGTGTTCATCCTCAGCGAGCGTGCTCGTGGTGATGCTCAGGCTCGAAGTTCGCGGGCCGGAGGTTGGAGAACGCGCGGGAAAGCACTTCGGACAGCGCCGGATGTATTATCTGCGCGCGCGCAAGAGGCATGTACGACTGGTCGTCAGAGTACATGAGGTTGACAACCTGCTGCACCAGAGTGGACGCCTGCGGGCCGACGACCGTCGCGCCGAGTATCCTCCTGGACGGATACTCGACTATCACCTTCGCGAAGGCCTCCTCGTCGCCGTAGGCGTAGCCCATGGCCGTATCAGTGTACTTGCTCGCGCCTACCATTACCTTCCTGCCGACCTTGGCCTCCTCCTCGGTCATTCCCACCTGGCCCACCTGGGGGTTCGTGAAGACCGCGTGGGGGACCGCGTGCAGGTCGAGGGGGAGCTTCCTGTCCGCGAACATGTTGATGCTGACGATGGATGCCTCGTAGTTCGCGGTGTGCCTGTACATGTTCCTGCCAAGGGCGTCTCCGAGCGCGTAGATGTTCGCCTTGGAGGTCTGCAGGTACTGATCGGTCCGTATCCAGCCCTTGTCGTCCGTCCCGATGCCAGTCTTCTCGGGCTGCAGCCAGTCCGAGTTGGACCTGACACCGGTGGCGACCAGGAGGAGCTCGGCCTCGAGGACCTTCTCAGTGGCCTCGGCAGGGTCCTTGATGGTGACGGCAAGCCCGTCGGAAGTGGGCTCGACGCGGACTGTCTCAGTCCCGGTGTGTATCTCTGCGTGTCGTGAGAGCCGCTTCTTGACGAGGAGGCTGGTCTCTGGCTCCTCATGGGGCAGGAGCACGGGGTTCCTGCCGGCCAGCATGACCTTCGTGCCGATGGCGGAGAAGAAATGGGCGAACTCGCATCCTATGTAACCCCCTCCAAGGATGACGACGCTCCTCGGCTGTGCCTCGACGTCGAATATCGTCCTGTAAGTGTGATACTTGACTCGCTCCAGCCCTGGCACCGGGGGTATCTGCGCCCTCGCGCCGGAGGCGATGACAATCCTGGGCGCCCTGATGAGCTCGTTCCCGACCTGAAGGGTGTACTCCGAGACGAAGGACCCGATCATGCTGTACAGGTCGAGGCCGGGCACCTGTTTCACGCCCTCCTCCATCTCGTGCCTACCCGTGAGCACGATGTCCCACATGCGCTTCTTGATGGCCGCGTAGTCGACGCCTTCGACCCTCAGCGACACCCCGGCCTTGGCGGCGTCCTCAGCATCCCTTATGGCGTCCGCCGCATGCACCAGCACTTTGGACGGTATGCAGCCCCTGTTCAGGCACGTGCCCCCGAGAGGCCCCTCCTCGACGATGGCGACCTTGAGCCCGCGCTGGAGCGCGGCATCGACCACGTTCATGCCGGCTCCAGAGCCTATCACTATGAGACCGTACTCCTTCATCCCCGCACCGACCCTTGATTGCGCTCATTGGTCAAAATGGTTCAGACGAACGGCGCCGTCATACGATATCAGTGAAAAAGCTCTAATCCGAATAGGCCATCACACCACCGCAGGATCCGCATGACTGACCCAGGCCTTCCGTTGGTGTTCACGCAGACCATAGACACCGAGCTCACGCATCCGAAGCTCCTGCTGCTGCCCAAGTTCATCAGGGAACAGTCGGCTTTCGGACAGCTCCCGGGCATCAAGATGAGCGACATCGAGTCGTACTCCAGCTCCGGTGGCCACTACATGGAGTTCTGGGCAGGGCCGACCCGAGGGGAGTTCAAGGGCCTCGTGCGCGTTTACCTCGAGAGGCCCGTCAGGGTCGAACTCAGGTCGAGCACCGGCAGGGACGAGGCCTTCGAGAAGCAGCTGGTAAACGTGCTGCTGCTGATCCTCCAGTTCTTCGAGGAGGAGGTGCGGAACTCCACCCTGTACATCGGATTCGTCCCTGGGAGCCCCAAGACCGCCCAGCTCAGGTCGAGCAGGTCGGTCATAAGGACGATATTCTCCGGGAACCTGATGACGCTGTTCCTTCTCTCGATCCTGATAGGCATCGTGGTCTTCTACTCCTTGGCCGCGTTCGGCCTCGAGAAGTACGCCCCGGTCGCGCTCATCGCGCTCATGCTCGTGCTGGTCCTGTCCGTGGGCAGGCTGGCCACCCTTGGGAGCCCCTGGAGGATAACGCCCGCGTCGAGGGAGGTCGTCATAGTCCAGCACAGCGTGCCCGAGGGGATGCTGCCACAGTACCTGGGAGAGTTCAGGGACAGGATACGGGTCGCGAAGGAGCGCGTGTACGAACTGTTCCTCAACTGCCGCGGGGAGGTGTGCGCCGAGAACGTCGCGGACATCTTCGCTCAGGCCGGCCTGCCGGCGCGCAAGGAGGACATCATAGTCAAGAGGATTGACGTCTACGGCCTGGTCGAGAACGCCGCGAAGAGGTTCAACATGCCTCCGCCCGCGATAGTCATAAGCGGGGACCCGAAACCTAACGCCGCAGCGACGGGGTTCACGAAGCGCCTCGGGACGATGATAATCACCATGGGCCTGCTGGTGCAGCTAGACGAGGACGAGGTCGAGGTCGTTGTCGGGCACGAGCTGAGCCATCTGAGGTTCGGCGACCCGATAGTGCTCTTCTCGCTCGTGATAGCGGAGTACCTCGCCAGGGTCTACCTGTACGGGCAGTTCCTAGGAGGCTTCTTCTTCCTGTACCTGCTCGGAGTGTTCTGGCTGATCTTCTTCTTCGGGAAGTTCCTCGAGACCAGGGCAGACCTCGAGGCCGGGTACATTATCGGCCGGCCGAAGGTCATGGCCGAAGCGCTCAAGAAGATCGGGTTCAGGCGCCTCGTGCTGGAGGAGCGGTTCCTAGAGGCGGGAGGGAGCAAGCTGTCAGAGTGGCTCAGGTTCGACCCTCACCCGCCGCTCTACTTCAGGATACAGCAGATGGAGAGCTTGGACCTCGCCCAGCCGGTCCCGCACCCCTTCCTGACGTCCATCCGGTCGGTGCTCTCGGGCATCGCGAGGTCCAGGAACGTCCCGTGAGCATGCCTTGTTCGTCGAACTCTTGATTATCCCAGAGAGCGGTCTCACGTGCGGTGAGGAGAATGGGACGATTGGAGCTGCCTCTGCCCGAGATGGGTAGATCGCTGGAGACGCACGCCAAGGACATGCAGGAGAGGATCAGGGAGCACATCCCCGAGAAGCTGAGGAAGACCGTCGTCGTGAAGACCTTCAAGAAGGGGGACAAGGCCGGCATCGCTATCGAGTACGACGACAAGGTCGAGAACCTGGTCTACGCGGCGATAGAATATCCGAGGAAGTAGGTCGGCCGGTCCGCCTCACAGCTTCTTCTTGTGTATGGGACAGTTCATGCCTAGCCTGCAGTACCTGCACTTCTCGGGAGGCACGGGCTGGATGGCCTTCACGAGCTTCCCGTACTTGCGCCTCGGCATGGCACGACCTCAGGACCATCAGTGCTTGAGAACTAGATAAACCGCTTCCCCGTCATCTCACGCGCGGGAGCATCACGTTGAACACGCAGCCCTTCGTGTAGTCGCCCTGGACGATGTCCGAGACCCACATGTTGCCCGCATATCGGTCCACGATGCCCTTCGCGGCCGCGAGGCCTATCCCGAACCCGCCCGCAAGCTCGGACTTGGACGTCTTGGCGACACGGAGCACGGCCCCCTTGAGATTGTGCGGGATGGCGCGGTTCGGCTGGGCCACCTTGACCCACCAGTACTCCATCTTGTTGTCCCGCCTCGCCTCGACCGTGACCTTGAGGACCGTCTTCTGCTGCTTCTCGAGGAGGGCCGCGCCATAGACGAGGTGCAGGAACAGGTCCTTGAGCATCTCGTCCGCCATCACCATGAGAGGTTCATCTGGGAGTTCGAGTTCGACCTGGATCTCATCCTTGAGGGAGCGAGTCCTGACGTCCTTCGCGGTGGCTTCGAGGGCCTTCCTGAGGTCGATCTTCCTGTATTTCTTCGTGGTCTTCTCCCTCAGCCTCGACATGGTCCTGACCATCTCGACCAGGCGGGTCATGCTCTCCACCTGGCGCAGGGTGCGGTTCACGAGCGCGTGGACCTCCGGGTCCTTGTCCTTCTTCGAGTTGAGCGCCTCGAAGTACGCCAGGATCGGCGTCGTGTAGTTCGCGATGTCGTGCGTGAGCAGGTCCATGTGGAGCTCGATCTGGTCCCTCGCGGTCCTGAGCTCCTTGAGGAGCCTCGCGTTCTCGAGGGCCACAGATGCGTGGTTGGCGAAGAGCACGCCGATCTCGAGGTCGTCCTGGGTGAACACCTCCGGAGGGTACTTCTGAAGCTCGATCACCCCGAGGACCTCCTTCTGGCCGATGACGGGGATCGCGAGCATGCGAGTGTTCGTCGTGGGCGTCCCGGGGATGTATGCGCCGCGCGGATCCTTCTCGGTGTCGACCACGATCTCCGCCCTGCGGGTCTTGCCAACATATCCAACGACTCCCGTGTCCGCCGGGAAGTCCCTGTCGGCCATGATCTCCCCGGTGTACGGCCCAGTGGCGTACACGGGGTTGCACAGGTTCCGCTCCCAGTCGAAGACATAGAATGCGAACTCGTTGCATGGGATGATCTCGGAAAGCTTCGTGGCGACTATCCTGTATATCTCGTCCGACTCGATCTCCTGCTGGAGCGAGGCCGCAGTCTCGATCAAGGCCCTCTGGCCCCTCGCCCTCACATCCATCTGCTGCAGCAGCTCCGCGTTCTGGAGCGCCCATGAGAGATGCGCCACCATGTCCTCGGCGACGCTCGCTTCATCGGGCGTGAGCTCGACGGTCCTGGAGTTGTCGCCCATGAAGAACACCCCGTTGACCGCGCCTTGCCTCAGAAGGGGGAAGGCCATCGCGTGCTGGAAGGCCATCCTCCCGATCACGATCTTCCTCGGCTCCTTGGTCGAGCTGCTGACGACGGCCTTGCCAGTCGAGACGATCTCCCGGGCCACAGGGAAGGAGTCGAGCAGGACGGTCGTGTCCCTTGTGAGGGCGACGCCGCGGGCGGAGCTCGCCTGGCAGACCAGCTCGCCCTTGTTGGAATCGTACCTGAACAGCGTGACGAACTCGATCCCGAAGTAGTCCATCAGGTCCTTGCAGAACCTCGTGATGGCCTGGTCCAAGGAGGTCTCGCCATCGGGCGACCCCGGAAGGGACTTAGCGAGGGAGGTGTGCATCTCGTAGTACGCCTGCTCCATCCACACCGTGAGCTCGATCGCCCGGTCCACGACCGAGTCGACGGCCATCTTCACGCGAGGCTTGGCGACATCAGCAAGTTCTTTCTCGACCCCGGTGAACATGACGTCCCTGAGGAGGCTCTCCTTCCTGACCAGGCTCGCGACGTCCGCAGCCCGGGCGTGCTCGCCCCTGATGAAGCCCCTGAGGAGCTCGTCCGCGCGCCTCGACTCGGGGTTCTCCGCCTTCTCGACGAGAGCGTCGTAGAAGACCTTCATCCGGTCTAGCCTGACGTCCTGCGGCTCCTTGAACTCGGTCGCCCTCAGATAGGACGACTTCGCAATCGCCGATGCCCAATTCTTCACAGTCTTGTCCGAGTTGGCCTTGAGGGCGTCGTAGATCGCCTTGAGATCGTTCTGTGAACTGGCTGATAGAGTCCTCTCGATCCGGATTCGAATCTCCTCCAGCCTCGGGTTGGGGGTTGTGGTCAAGCGATACGTTTCCGAGAATAAAGCGCTTTTCCACAAGAAACTGAGCCCCGGGGGCACGCCAGGCGCACGACTGTCAAATAACGGCCTCGGATGGCTGCCGAAAAGAGTTCCGGTTTAGGTCGAATACGCTTATATCCGGCCTTCAGATTGTGACGTGCCACGGAGTAGTGTATCGGCATGTCCACACAACACGCTCAGGTGAAGACCCTGCTCCTGACAGGGAAGCAGGTGAAGAAGCTCCTTGACATGCAGCATGTCCTCGGTGCGGTCGAGGACGCGTTCAAGCACAAGGGGCTGGGGAAGGCGCAGATGCCTCCGAAGGTCTATCTGTTCTATCAGAAGTACGACGGCGACCTAAGGACCATGCCCTCGTATGTAGAGGACATGGATGTTTCGGCCGTCAAGATAGTCAACGTGCACCCGCAGAACGCGAAGAACTACGGCATGAGGACGGTCATGGCGGTCCTCGTACTCATCAACCCGAGGACGGGTCAGCCGCTGGCGTTCATGGACGCGACGCACATCACCGACATGAGGACCGGCGGCGCGAGCGCCATCGCCTCGAAGTACCTCGCGAGGCCGAACCCGAAGATCCTGGGCATCATCGGCTGCGGCAACCAGGCGAGGACACAGATGCTCGCCCTGATCACGCAGTTCGGGCGCTTCGACGAGGTCAGGTTGTACGACATCTTCCCTGAGAAGAGCAAGGCACTAGCCCGCGAGTTCAGGAGACACTACAAGGACAGGGTGGGCAAGATCAAGGCGGTCAAGGAGGCCAAGGACGCGGTCGTGGACGCCGACATACTGGTCACGGCGACCTCATCGAGGGCTCCGATAGTCCACGACGAGTGGGTGAAGCCGGGCATGCACATCAACTGCATAGGCGCGGACGCGCCTGGGAAGCAGGAGATGGACCCGAAGGTGCTCAAGCGCGCCCGCCTGGTCATAGATGACTGGGAGCAGGCGAGCCACTCGGGCGAGATCAACGTGCCCCTGTCCAAGGGCGAGCTCGCCAAGGAGGACGTCAACGCCGAAATCGGAGAGATCGTGGCGGGACTCAAGCCGGGAAGGGAGAGCGACGACCAGGTCACGGTCTTCTGCTCGACCGGGCTCGCGATCCAGGACTGCCTGACGGCGAAGCTGGCCTACGATGCCGCGATGCAGCAGAAGGTCGGCAGGTTCATGCAGATAGTCCTCTGAAGGAAACTCATGGGGGCGTATCCCGCCCCTTCAAAACTCCTTAAGGTTTCTTCCGAACGGTCACGAACGAGTCCTAGGTCTCGAAGATCGCGCCCATGACGGGCGTGAACTTCCACTCGTCGCCGTTGTTGACGATCGACTTCGACAGGTCGATGTCCACGGTCAGGCTGGTGGAATCTTTGGAGGTTATGTTGAACGGGTGGTTGGTCTTGAGCACTCCAGAGGGCACGGTGAAGTTCACCTGTGTGCCGTCGGCCATGACCCCTACCGCGGTCAGAACGTAGATCCTTATCTGCGTGTACTTCCCGACAGGCACCTCATGTTCCGCGAGCAGCTTCGACATGTTCGTTAGCGGTATTAGGTCGATCGTGCCTTCGACAATCGTGACGTTGTGCCAGCCGCTGTCGTTCCCGTCCTCGTCTTCGTCGGCCTGGTGGATCTCCACTCTCGAGAAAGTCACGTTGACGTGGGACCAGCCCTCAGGCGCATCCTTGACGAACACGCGGATGGTCCCCGTGTCCGATTCCCCCCTCAACACGATGTAGGCAGAGGCGCTCGCGACAGCCACAATCGACGCGACTGCGAGCGCCATCAATACCGTCTTTATGTTCGTCATCGGACGCGAAAAAGGCTTGGCAAGTATAAACCCTTCCACCCAAAATCGAGACGATCCGGGGCCTCAGGACCGTTATCATTTCTGAGACGATTGTTCCGGCCGCAGGGTCTGTATCCGCACCACCCGGTCCGCGCAACCCTTCGAAGATTGTACTAGAACGGATATTACGCACTTTCCGGATATGGCGCCAGCAAACCAGGATGAAGGGACCTGTGGGCGCGCGCGTGACGCTGACAGGCCTGGAAGAGGATATGTAGGGGGAATCTGAACTGCGGACTGGATCAATCGGACTAGTGGCTACCATAATGATGGTCCTGCCTGCGCTGGCGTTCTCGGCGAACGCTGAGACGCTGCCGGACGCGTGGACCGTCATGTTCTACATGGATGGAGACAACAACGTCGAGTCGTACGCCCTCATGGACCTCGACGAGCTGGAAGTCACCGGCTCGAGCGCGGACGTGAACTTCGTCGTCCTGCTCGACACGCTCGGAGAGCCTGCGAACCTGCTGTACGTGAACAAGGGAAGCTCGTCGACAGTGGCAGCCTGGGGAGAGGTCAACATGGGAGATCCGACGACCCTGACGAGATTCATAACGGACGCGAAGACGCTCTACCCGGCGAACAACTACGCGCTCGTGGTCTGGGACCACGGCGGAGGAATAGCAGGGATCTGCTGGGACGACACTTCGAGCGCCGACAAGCTCACCATGGCCGAATTCCGGTCGGGGATCGCGAATGCCGGCGTCAGCTTCGATGTCATGGTCCTGAACGCCTGCGTCATGGCGACCGCGGAGGTCGCGCACCAGGTCCAAGGCTATGCGGACTACATGGTGTTCAGCCAGGAGAACATGTGGGCCCTCGGGTTCCCGTACGACAAGATCTCCGCCAACATGGTCGCGACGCCGACGATGAACGGCCTGACCGCCTCGGTCATGATGGCCCAGGAGTACAGGGCCTACTTCATATCGATCGGATACAGCGACGTGACCATCAGCGTGTACGACATGGCACTGGTGGGCGCCGTCGCGGACGCAGTCAAGAACTTCGGAGCTGCCATGAAGGCGACGATGAGCACCTACTACAGGACCTACAAGTCGCTCAGGATGTCGACGCCCGACCCGAACAACCAGGCGGACCTCATGAGGTTCGCGCAGCTGGTGTCTGCGAGCACCGCGATCACGAGCTCGACGGTGAAGTCGGCGGCGAACGCGGTCATTACGGCGGTGGATGCAGCAATCATCTACGAGTGGCACACATCGGACATCACGAACGAGAACGGCCTTGGGATCTACTTCCCGATGAGGCCGAGGAACGGCTGGAGCCTCACGACGGAGACGATGTACCGCGAGCTGCCATTCGGGATAGCGACCGGCTGGGCCGACTTCCTGGACACATACTACAACAAAGGCTAGGCCTGTCCGTCAAACGCCAGAACAAACCCCTTACCAATCCCATTTTTCGCAATCGCTTATTATCCAGCAAGCGATGTACCGCCGATGATCTGCCTAGGCATCGAAGGGACGGCGCACACGATAGGCGTGGGCATCGTGGACCAGGACTGCCGGATCCTTGCGAACCTGAGCAAGATGATAGACGGTTCCAAGGGCGGCATCCACCCGAGGGAGGCCGCGAATCATCACGCGGAGAACCTGGTGCCGCTCATGCACGACGCCGTCGCGAAGGCAGGCATCAGATACGAAGACGTCGGCCTCGTGGCGTTCTCCCAGGGGCCGGGGCTGGGACCGTGCCTGAGGACGGCCGCGACAGGCGCGAGGTCGCTCGCGATCAGCCTCGGAGCGGACCTCATCGGAGTGAACCACTGCGTCGCGCACCTCGAGATCGGCAGGAAGGTCACGGGCTGCAGGGACCCGACGCTTCTGTACGCCTCAGGCGGGAACACTCAGGTCATAGCCTACTCGGGCGGACGGTACAGGGTGTTCGGCGAGACCCTCGACGTCGGCATAGGCAACATGATCGACAAGTTCGGGCGCGAGGTCGGCCTACCGTTCCCGTCAGGGCCGCAGCTCGAGAGGCTGGCCAGGGAGGGGAAGGAGCTCATCGACCTGCCGTACAGCGTGAAGGGCATGGACGTCGCCTTCTCAGGCATTCTGACAGCGGCCGTGCAGCTGAAGAAGCAGGGCAAGAAGCTCGAGGACCTGTGCTACTCGCTCCAGGAGACTTGCTTCGCCATGTTGGTGGAAGTCACGGAAAGAGCCATGGCGCATGTCGAGAAGGAGGAGGTGCTCCTGGGCGGAGGCGTCGTGCAGAACAAGCGCCTGCAGGAGATGGTGAGGATCATGGCCGAGGAGCGCGGGGCGAAGATGTTCGTGCCGCCTGGCTCGCTCTGCGTGGACAACGGCGCGATGATAGCCTGGACGGGCCTCGTGATGCACAACGCGGGCGTGAGGACTTCCCTCGAGAACAGCGCCATCAAGCAGCGGTACCGGACTGACGAGGTCGACCTGCCCTGGATGAAGGCGCTCGACTAAGGCATTATGTCGGACGGCTCGATGAAGTAGAACGAGAACTTCTTGTCCCCGAGCATCTCCTTTGCCTTCTCCGCGGCGACGCCTTTCGATATGCCCGAACAGACGACCCTCTGGTCGAGCACGGCGATCCACTGGTTCGGATAATCCTCGATAAGCTCAAGGTAGTTCTCCTTGAACCACAGGTCGTTCCTTATGTCGGAATCGTCTTCGAGCGGCTCTCCGTCCTTTCCCATCATGGTCTCAGCCTACTGATGCTATTCGTGCGAAGAATACAAGAACCTTCTGGAACGGGGATTGCGTATGCTCTACCTGAGCTGCAGGGCGACGATGTCGTCCACTGACTTGAGGAACTCCTGCTCCTTGCCCTCGTCGATGGTGGCCCCCGCGGCCACCGCGTGGCCGCCTCCGACCCCGCCCAGCTTCTCCGCGGCCTTCTTCAGGGCGGCGGACAGGTCCAGGCCCTTGGAGACAAGGTACTTGGTCCCTCTGCTCGAGACCTTGACGCTCCCCTTGACCTTCGAGAGAGCGAGAGTCGGCTTCGACTGGTCGACTATGTACTGCATCGCGAGCCCGCACTGCGCGCCCGCGAGCGATGGGTCAGGCGCGGTGAAGTGCTGTATGTGCTCCATCTTGGTGACGCCCTCCGACTCGATGGTCAGGAGACGACCCAGGATCTTCCTGTTGTACTCCCGCCTGAGGTCGCCCGCGCGCTCCAGGGCGTCCCTGTCGCCCATGCAGAGCGCCACCCCAAGGCCTTCGTGGTCCATCCGGCCGCATGCGTTCAAGAGGTCCGCGAGGTCGGCTGCGGTCAGGCTCATCGAGGGGATCCAATAGACCTCGGACACGAGCTCCTCGACGGTCTCAGGGCGGCAGCCCTGGCCCATCAGCCTCAGAGAGAGCATCGATGTGATCTTCCGCCTGTGCACCTCGTCAAGCGAGCCCATCGGATGGTCCGGGTTGAGCTTCATGGAGTCGAGGAACGCAAGCACGAGCTCCTTCCTGCCCGAGAGGCCGACGAAGTACGGGTCGACGGAGTCGGCGATGGCGTCCGCGATTGTAGCGCCCTTGAGGTTGAGGCTCTTCTGGACCTCGACGAACCCCTTCTCGCGGGCGTAGTCCAGTATCTGCTGGTTCACGCCCTTCATGCCGCCCATGTGCTGCCTGTCGCCTATTATGCCCGCGATGGCGATTGGGGACAGGTCCCAGTTGCACGGGTCCATCATGACGGCGGTCAGGAGCGATAGGGCCGACGCGCACGACTCGGTCATGCCGTCTATGCCGTGGAAGTGCGGGTTGGCCTGCACGACCTTCTTCGACTTCCTGATGGGCTTGTGGTGGTCGAGCGCGGCTATCTTGGCCTCCAGCCCCTCGAGCTTCTCCACCTGGCCCGAGCCCATGTCCAGGAACACGATGGCCGCGTTGCCCTCCTTCGCGAGGCTCTCGATGGCCTCGTGGTCGAGGCTCTTGCTTATCGTGAGATGGAACTGCTTCTTCGACCTTGTGAGCGCACCCACCATGATCGAAGCCGCGGCGAGGCCGTCGGCGTCGTAGTGTGAGATCACCCTGAGGTAGGTCGCAGAATTGATTACCTTTATTGCATGCTTCAGGCTGTCGGAGAACTCGTCCGGGAGGGCTATGCTCCCGACCATACTGGCATCACTCGACCTGCAGTGCGGCTGTGTCCAGAGAGTAGTTCCAGGTCTCCGGTATGATGCCTTCCCGCTTGTAGTACTTCACGAGCCGTCTTATCTTCGACTCGAGCAGATGCCTTCCCCTGATGTTGTGAAGGTCCTTCTTGTTCTTCTTGATGTGAGGGCCCATCTGGACCGCGCGCTTCATGAGCGCTTGAAGGTCGTCCGGAAGCTCGGACTTGATGCCCTTCTCCGCCAGGACCTCCTTGACGCTCTTGCCCGTCGCGAGCTTCACATTGGGGATCGCGTACTGGTCCCTCAGAACAAGGCCGATCTTGGCCAACGACATCCCCTCGCCCGCTAGCTTCGCCACCAGGTCCTTGACCTCCTCCGGGGACTGCTGTACCCACTTCGGGTTCTCCGTGAGGAGCGGCCGCTTTGAGCCTGACGAACCTTTCCTGCTCGAATGCATCCTTGACATTGTTACCTGACTCCGTCTGTTCTATGTCAGTGGCGAGGCAGAGCCGTCTATATTCTTCCCCCTTTTAAAGGTTTCCACAATCAGTTCGGCCTGGACCAGCATCGCCTGATACTCCACCAGGGGGAACGACAGGTCGGCGGGAAGTTCCGAGAACTCCCTGACCTCCGCTATGTTCCATTCGGTCGGGTCGGCCAACTTCTCCCTGACGAGGCCGACGAAGACCTTTCCGCCCGGCTTCTCCGCCCGCATCTCCCCGACGATCTCGACGGTCATGCCCGTCTCCTCGAAGAACTCGCGCACGGCGGCCTGCTCGTGCGTCTCCCCCTTGTTCAAGCGTCCACCGGGCATCTCCCAAGCGCGCTCCCTGTGCCGGACCATCACGAACTTGTCGCCCCTGAAGGCCACCACGTACGCGAACTTCTCGAGCACGCTAGGCCTCCACGATGAAGGCCGCGTGGTCCTTCGAGTACCTCTCGAGGTCGACGACCGACCTCACCTTCAGGGTCTTGGCCGCGAGCTCGTTCCTGACCTCGGCGAAGACCTCCTTCGGCTTCCGGTTCACATTGATGCTCCTGGACTTCAGCATGAGTATGCCGTGGCCAGCGTCGAACGCCGCCATGTTCCTCACGAATATGTCCACCTGGTTCCTCTGGGCGATGTCCTGGTAGACGAGCTCTATCCCTTCTATCTCGTGAGAGTAGTCCTCGGGCCGGTTCGCGTCCGCGAGGTGAGGTATCATGTTCCTGCGCGACTCGCACACAGACACGAGGTCCCTGAAAGACCTCTGAGAGACCTCGACGCAATGGACGATCCCGCCGAGGACGATGTCGGATACGTGAGAGGCGGTCGTGCCGGAGGCAGCGCCCAGGTAGAGCACCTTCGTGCTCGGGTCGATCCCCATGCCCTTGGCCCCGAGAAGGATGGCCGCGGCCAGCTTGGACCGCCCGGGGTCCCAGGCACGGTACTCAACCCCGTTCATGCTCACCAACCGTTCGCCGTACACCGTCTGTCCCGGGGCCGCGTTGACGGTGTACAGGTGTTCTCCGTCGGAGAACACGCCCGGGACGTCGCCGTACTTAACGAGCAGCCTCGTCATACGCCCCTGGTCATGGGATGCCCGAATAAAAAGTAATACGGCCTATGACGTTGCGAGCATGATGGCCGAGGAGGACCTCGAGAAGCAGATCAAGTCGCTCCATGAGAAGATGGGCGACCTCGAACAGGCCGTGTCCAAGGTGTCCGAGCCCTACTCGCAGCTCCTGGAATACATGGACCGGTTCCAGAAGATCTCCTCGAGCTACTTCCGCATGCTCGGGCTGTACCAGCGCCACGGGGCAATCTCCCCGGACCTGCTCATACCGAACGTGAAGGACTCCATCTCCAGGGACATCGTGAAGGTCCTCTTCGAGAGGGACGGCCAGAACATATCCCAGATAACCGAGAAGCTCAAGGACATGAGGGGCACGGCCTCGAGGAGGATCGTGAGGGAGCGGCTCAAGGGGTTGGAGGAGAAGGGGGTCGTGAGGTCCAAAGGGTCCTCGCGGTCCAAGGAGTTCTGGCTCACCGAGCAGTACATAGACAAGTGGTACGACCTGCTCGGGCTGGGCGTCGGGAAGGGAAGGCAGGAGCAGACCCCTCTGCCCGACAAGGACTAGTCGGCTGTCGGCCACTTTTTTTCACTTCGTTTATCTAGACGCACCACACATAGGACACTCCGTCAAGCCCGAAGAACGGGCGCAGAGGTGAAGTCAGAATGTCAGATTTCAAGAGCGGAGACGCGAAGGAAGTCAAGGAAGTGCTCGAGGTGGTCTCAGCGGAGATCCCGAAGCTCCTCGAGGCGATCAGCAACGCGATGTACACGAAGGAGAACGCGGAGAACCTCGGCAGGTCGGTCGCGCAGTTCTACAAGCAGATGAAGGACGCCGGCATGGACGAGAGGCAGGCCTTCGAGCTCACCGAGAAGTTCATGCAGAACTTCAGCATGGGCGGCATGATAGGCCAGGTGCTTAAGGGCGGCGTGAACATCGGTGATCGGACCGAAATAAACAGCGACATCAAGAAGAAGATAAGGAAGAAGATCGCGAGAGAGCTGGACGACGAGGACGAAGAAGAGGACGACGAAGAGGACGAAGAGGATGAGGACGAAAAGGAGTGAGGACGAGGACATCCCCAAGCTCGTCGCTTCGATCATGGTTGCCGTCCCTGGCCTGACGCTGAAGTCAGGGTTCGCCTACCTCCGGCTGCGGAGGAAGGCCCATGACAGCTCCAAGGCGATGATGAACAGCATGATCAGCGAGGGCATCCCCGAGGAGTACGCGAGGAAGCTCTCGGAGACCTACGCTGCCGACATGAGCATCAAGAGGTTCATCAGGGGGGCGATCGGATCCTCTTCCGGCAACCCCCCGAAGGTACCTCCAAGGATACCCATGTTCCTGCTGTGAGTCTCAAGGGGCGTGAGTCCGAGTGCCCCGACATCACGCCCCGGCATTTTCCGCCCGACTGAACGATACCGAGCGGGAAACTAATATACAGGCTAGTGGCCATACTCGCAGCCGTGAAGGCAGAGCTGTCCAGGATTGCAGACGAGGTCCACCGCAGATACCGCGAGCTGCCCAAGGACTATGACGGGCACGTGCTAGTGGGCAAGGGAGCGAGCGGGTCAGCCACGTCGAAGATCGACAAGTTCGCGGAGGATGCGATACTAGGGTTCCTCGACGATCAGGATATCAAGATAAACGTACTCAGCGAAGAGGCCGGGTTCGTGGAACGCGGAGGGGACATGACCCTCGTGGTCGACCCTATCGACGGGACGCTCAACTGCACCCGCGGGATACCGTTCTTCTCGGTCTCGCTAGCGGTGTGCAAGAACAGCATGTCCGACTGCAGCTTCGGCCTGGTCAAGAACCTCTATTCAGGGGATACCTACTTCGCGCGCAGGGGTGGCGGGGCCGAGCTGAACGGGCACAGGATAGGCGTCTCGAAGTACGTCAGGGACGACGCCGTGTTCCTGATGTTCGACGGGCTCGATGTCGACCCCGAATCGGACAGGGTCAAGAAGCTCGCGAGCAGGGTCAGGACCATGGGCTGCGCATCCCTCGAGATGTGCCTCGTGGCTCAGGGCTCGGTGCAGGCGCACTACATGAACTGCACCAACTTCAAGAGGATGATAAGGATTGTAGATATCGCCGCAAGTTGCTTGATACTCCGCGAGGCCGGTGGAGAGGTCGTGGACCTGGAGGGCAAGAAGCTCGACATGGACCTCAACCTCCAGAACCGGAGGAACTTCCTGGCCTACGGAGATCCCAGGGTGAAGGAGTTGGTACTACGAAGCTAGGCCTCACGGGAACGCCCGAGCTGAGGAACTTCAAGCCTGTCGCCAAGAAGGTGCTCGAGGCGCTCAAGGGAACCGACTATGTGATAGAATCGCACACGGCCGAGGCGCTCGGCCTCCAGGGGATCCCGCTGTCGAAGATGAAGGTCGATGCCCTGATAACCGTCGGCGGGGACGGCACCATCCTGAGGACTCTCCAGGCGTGCGACGCCCCGGTCATGGGCGTCAACGCGGGCGTGCTCGGGTTCCTGACCGAGATACAGGCGGACGAGGTCAAGCCAGCCGTCAAGAACCTCCTGGCGGGCAGGTTCCACATAGACGAGCGGCTCAAGCTGAAGACCACGCTCAACGGCAAGCGGCTCGAGGACGGCACCAACGAAGCCGTCGTGCACACGGCTCACATCGCCAAGATGAGGCATTTCGCCATATCCATCGACGGCACCCCGGCGACGGAGACGAGGGCGGACGGCCTGATCGTCGCGACGCCCACGGGCTCCACGAGCTACGCGATGAGCGTCGGCTCGTCCATCATCGATCCCAGGGTCGAAGCTTTCGTCATAGCACCAATCGCGCCGTTCAGGCTCGCAGCGAGGCCTCTGGTCGTCGCGGCGAAGAGCAAGATACAGGTCAGGATCATGGAGCCGAAGGAGTGCACGATGGTGATAGACGGCCAGTGCGAGTTCAAGATACGAGGCGACGAGACCCTCGTGTTCACCGCTTCCGAGAAGAAGGCCAGGTTCATCAGCTTCAAGGACGACTTCTACAGGAACCTCGAGGAGAAGCTCATCGCGTCCGCGCCGTTCGCTGCGCACAGGCACTGAGCCGAGGCAGGTCCCCCATGACTGCTGCCAAGAGAAAGGTGGTCGAGTTCGGGTATCCGAGATACTGGTTCGTCATCCTAGCGCTGGTCTTCGAGTCGCTCTCGACCTATCTGTTCCTGTTCGCACTCCTCGATCCGGACGCCGTCCTGAGGGAGGTGTGGCTCGTGCTCGGCCCGGCGATAGGCGTCCCCGCCTTCCTGTTCCTGATTCCGCCGCTGTTCACCAAGCACCTCGCGGGCGAGCGCGCTCTCCGGCTCAAGATGGGCCTGCTCATAGACGCGACCATCCCGTACGCCGTGATCAAGGAGGTCAAGGACACGACGGTCCACCGCGGAGGCGTCAGAGTCGGCATCGGTGCCAGATACTTCCCGATATCGAAGGCCCTGTTCGTGACGTCCTCTTTCTCGGACCTCGTCATGATCCGGTTCCACGACGAGATGCTCATTGGGAAGCTCGTGAAGAAGCCCGTGGAAGAGCTCGTACTCAGCGTGAACAACAAGAGCCTGTTCATCGAGACGGTCAAGACCAAGGCAGGGCTGATGAAGGAGGTCTGACCCTTGCCGCTGTTCGACTTCTCCAAGGACGACCGGGCGAACATCCACAGCATCCGCAGAAGGACGCTCAGGATGATACTCGAGGCCTCGAAGTCGCAGGACCCCGAGGAGTTCGGGGCGCTCCTGAGGGCTGAGAAGGGCGTGATCCGCGAGCTCATACTGCTCCCCGGGACCGTCTCGGGACAGAGGCACGCGATCTTCCAGTTCCACAACCTGCCCATAGACTTCACGGTGGTCGGGACGGTGCACTCGCACCCTTCGGGCGTGTGCCTGCCCTCCCGTGCAGACCTCGACCTCTTCAGGCGCTACGGCTGGGTGCACATAATCACCTGCAGCCCCTTCGACAAGTCCAGCTGGGCGGTCTTCGACGGACGGGGCGAGCCCAGGAAGCTCAAGGTCGTCGACTAGGCCTTCCCGCTCCCGCGGCGCTTCAGCACGACCACGAACCCCACGACGAGCATCGCGGTCAGGGGCATCAGCATTGACGGGAACTCGGGTATGTAGTTCCAGTCCTCGATCATCAGCGGATAGTTGTCCGCGCCGTTGGTGAAGCTGAATGGAGTGTCGCCTATGCCGTTCAGGTCGCTGTCCGTCCCGGCATATGTGCTCCAGTAGTTGCCGAGGTAGCTCACCCTGACCTCTCCATTATAGACGTAGGTCAGGGGCGTGGAGGAGTTCCAGTAGTTCTTGTTGCCCGCGTAGTTGTTGTGCGCCTGGATGGAGTTGGCGACGAAGTTGTTCAGGTAGATCCAGTTCCCGTTCGTGTTCGTGCCGTCTATGTAGACGCCGTAGCCGTTGCTCGTGATGTTGTTCCCGCGTATCACGTTGCCCGAGGCGTAGTTCATCAGGCTGATCCCGCGCCCGGCGTTGAGCTGTATCGTGTTGTTGAGCACCTGGTTCCCCTGCGCGATGTACGGGAAGCTGCCCTCGATCCGGATACCCCAGTTGCAGTTCCTGACCACGTTCTGGAAGAGGACGTTGTTGTCTGCGTCGCCGCCGATCGCGAAGCCTCCGTTGGAGCAGTCCCTGATGGTGTTGTTCGCCAGATAGGAGGACACGGCGGAGCTCAGGTAGAAACCGTACATCGTGTTGGTGCCCGTGCAGCCCTCTACCCGGTTGCCCGTGGCGCTGATCAAGTAGACGCAGTAGAACGTGTCGTACCCGAAAGTGCATCCAACGAGGCTGTTGTCGTTGCTCTGCTGTATGCGCGCGCCGTCGCTGCCAGCGCGTAGCGCGTAGCATCCGGATATCACGTTGCCGTCGCAGCCCCAGTACAGGAAGATGCTGGTCTGGGTCGTGTCGTTCATCTCGCAGTCAGTGACAGTGTTCCCGCAGCAGCCCGTGTTCATCTGAAGGCCGTTGACGTAACACCCGCTCATGTTGCACTCGGACACCTCGTTCATGTCCGAGTAGTTGACCATGAATATCCCGATCTCTCCCCCGCTGCAGTCGAGCCTGGCCAAGGTCGAGCTGTCACAGTCCCAGAGCTCGACGCCTATGCTCGCGTCGCTGAGGTTGAGGTCCTCTGCAGTGAGACGGTCGCTGTACGCTGCAATCACCTGGCCCGCACCAGAGACGACGTAGTCGTCGACATCGTACAGGTACACGAGTGGCCGGCCGTTGACCGTGTTGTCCGAGAAGGAGTTTCCTTTCTGATACGAAAACATCACATACGCGCCGTTGCCCAGGAAGGTGTTCTTGAAGACCGACACATAGCTCGTGGAGGATTCCAGCACCAGGCCGAAGCGCAGGTTGTCCCTGACCTCGTTGTTCTCTATAGTGCCGTAGGTGGCCATGATCTCCATGCCGTTCTCCTGGTTTTCTGAGACGGTGTTGTTCGCCACGACGATGCCGACCTGCCCGTTGACGCAGATGCCATTGTACTCGTTCGCCACCACTTCGTTGCCGGATATAATGCACCCGGTCAGAGCGCCATGGTACCCCACTTCGATCGCGTTGTCGTAGTTCATCGAGACCGTGTTGTT
>JALOTQ010000096.1 GCA_025457815.1 Thermoplasmata archaeon | reverse complement strand
AGCAGATCCAGGAGTTCATCAAGGGGACTATCGCCGAGACCGCCCCCATAATACCGATTTCCGCTCACCACGATGTCAACATAGACATGCTCATCGAAGCCATCGAGAAGAAGATACCGACGCCGAAGTGGGACAAGACGAAACCCGCCAGGATGTACGTCGCCCGCTCTTTCGATGTCAACAATCCGGGGACGAAGATTGAGAACCTCAAGGGAGGAGTTGTAGGCGGCTCCATGACCCAGGGCAAGCTGAAGGTGGGCGACGAGGTCGAGATCGCCCCTGGCAGGAGGGTCGAGGTCGGCAGCAAGACATCGTGGGAGAGCGTGGTCACGGAGGTCAGGTCGCTCTATGCGGGTGGCCTGGCGCTTGAGACCGCGCATCCGGGCGGCCTGATCGCGATCGGCACTGGCCTTGACCCGTCGTACACGAAGTCGGATTCGCTCGTCGGAAGGATCGCAGGCGCCCCGGGCACGCTGCCGCCGATCGCGAATGAACTCACGTTCAAGACACAGCTCATGAACAGGGTCGTGGGCGTCTCCTCAGAGCTCGCCGTGGACAACCTGAAGACGAACGAGCCGCTCATGCTCAGCATAGGCACGGCGACGACCGTCGGCGTCGTCACGAGCGGCAGGTCGGACTCGGCCGAGGTCAGCCTCAAGATCCCGGTGTGCGTCGAGAAGAGCCAGAGGATAGCGATCTCGAGGCGCATCGCCGGCAAGTGGCGGCTCATCGGCTACGGGGTCGTCGAGTAGGCGCGTGATCGAGTTGCCTCCCAAGTGTATCATCCTTGACGCGAACGCCCTCCTCATGCCTTTTCAGTTCAAGCTCAACATCGACCACGAGCTGAAGCGGTTGTACGGCGACATACAGGTCTTCGTCCCGAGCTCGGTCCTGGGGGAGCTCGCGAACACCACTGACAAGAACGGCAGGGCAGCGCTGTCGCTCGCACGCAAGTATCAGATCGTGGAGACGGAGCTGCGAGGGGACGACGCGGTGCTGCACATCGCGGAGGAGCGCTCGGGCGCGGTCTTGACGAACGACAGGGAACTCATATCGAGGCTCCGGGAGAGGCATATCCCAATTATCAGGTTGAGGGCGGAGCGTTATCTAGTCACCGACGAGTCCTAACCACAAAAGTGACGAAAAGCTATTATTGGGGTAGAGTATCCGAGCTTTGCGATGCACGAGAAGCAGATTGCCACTTTGAAACACATCGCCCTCATGGGCGGGGTGCACGACTACATTGCCATCTCATCGAGAGAGCTGGGCAACGTGCTCGAGATAAGTCAGCAGTCCGCTTCGAAGAAGATACTGGAACTGCTTGGGGACGGGCTCATCGAACGAGACCTCGGCGCAAGAAGGCAGAGGATCAAGCTCACCGACAAGGGGTTCGACCTGCTCCGCAAGGAGTATTCCGACTATCAGCGGATCTTCGAGATGAAGGACCACCTGGTGCTGATCGGCAACGTGACCTCGGGCCTCGGGGAAGGTCAGTACTACGTCAACCAGGAGGCCTACGCCGAGCAGTTCCAGAAGAAACTCTGGTTCAAGCCGTTCGAAGGTACCCTGAACCTCCGGCTGGCCGATCCCGAGCTGCCCAAGCTCGACATTCTCCGCAAGTCTGAAGGCATCCTGATCAAGGGGTTCGAGAAGGAGGGCAGGACCTTCGGCGACGTCAAGTGCTTCCTCGCCACGATACACAACATGGAGTGCGCGGTCGTCCTTCCTGTCAGGTCGCATCACACGGACATAATCGAGGTGATCTGCAAGTATCACCTCAGACGGTCCCTTGGGCTGAAGGACGGGGACCAGGTCGAACTCATAGTCTCTCTCTGAGTTACCCTGTCTGCGATCCGGCCGGTGCTTGTCCTTAGACGGTTGACTTGGATGTCAACGGATGCGGTGGCCTTATCTAGCGATGAATTCCTTCTTCGACCCTATGGGAGGAATGCGAGGAAAGTTGCTGATGGCCGTTCCACTTGCCGTCCTGATCGTCTCAGGCGCAGCGGTGACTGCAGTCTCTCACTCCGATTCGTTCGTTGTCATCGGATCCTATCTGTCGGATGGTTTCGCGATCAGGTACTGCGTCCACGTCAATGTCACTGGAGATTATCCTTACTCCAGCGACTCGTATCTGTTCGTGTACTCGAACGGGACGGCGTCCTATCAATACAACTACTCGCACCAATACGGCAGTAGTTCCTCCAACTGGTCAACCCAGCTTACTGATGGACAGGTCTCTGACCTGTTCGATGTTCTGATGTACGAGGAATTCATGACGCTGGAAGATACGTACGAAGACCTCGGCTGGACCGATGCGTCGCTGGGCCACTTGGAGAGGGCTTGCATCGAAACCGGCGGTACGATGAAGACTGTCTCATTTCATGGGCACAGCATCATAGGCATAATCCCTGGATCGTTCGCGATGCTGAGCAACCTCGTCTCGGTCGTCAAGCAGGGCCTTGGCGAAATTCGCGACGCAGACCTGGAGATAACAGTGAGCGAACCTTCGGACGGAGGTCCGATAGCGAACATCACAGCGAATCTCACCAACAACTGTGGCGTGACATTGACGGATACAGGACTGTGCAACCTCTCATGGCCGATATTCATCGTCTCGGTGAACGGCACCACGGTCGATGACGCTCAGAAGTACATGATTCCTTATTGCCTGATGGAGTTCCCACCTGGGACGACGAGGGAATTTGGTCCTTGGGGATGGAATAGGACCGGTCTTGCTCCTGGCACCTACGTGATAATGTCCCGAGCCTGCGTCTGGGATTTCATCGTCGGCAACATATCTGCAAATGCATCCTGGATACCCGTCGATGACGGTCGTGATGCGGACGACGACACCCAGTCGGCAATACTATACTACGCGTTTGCCGCCGTTGGCGTCGGTGCAGCTGCCGGGCTTGTCGCACTCTACGTCTTCCGGCTGCGGAAGGCAGGCGTGACGTAGTCCTCTGCGCCGTGGTTTCAGAGCTTCCTCGTGGCATAGTCGAGGACCGATTCGAAGACCGCCCTTCCGTCGCCCGGCCCGTCCGTCTCCCTCGTCCAGTCAGGGTGCGTGAACCTGAAGAAGACCCTTTCGGGGTGTGGCATCAGCCCGAAGACGTTCCCCTCCCTGTTGCAGATCCCCGCAATGTTCTCGGTCGCCCCGTTGGGGCACCACGGGTACCCCGCGAGGTTCCCCTCGGGGTCGACGTACTTGAACACGATCTGGTCGTTGTCCTCAAGCTCCCTGAGAACGGCCTTCGTCCTGTCGAGCGGGAACATCAGCTTCCCTTCAGCGTGCGCCGAGGGTATGAGCGAGATCTTGTCAGGCGATATCCTGGAGGTGAACGCGCAGCTTCCGCGGTTGACCTTCCTCAGGAGCGTCGGCCGGCACTCGAACCTCGCTGAGTCATTGGTTCCGAGGACCGCCTCGGGGAATTCGGACATGATCCCGGACATCGCGGGCAGCAGTCCGGTCTCCACGAGTATCTGGAATCCGTTGCACACGCCCAGCACCGGTTTGCCCGCCTTGATGAACTCGACGAGGTCCTTCGAGAGCTTGCTCTTCATCCTCGCGGCGAAGATCGCCCCCGCGCGTACATAGTCGCCGGCCGAGAAACCTCCGGGGAGCGCGAGGATGTGGTAGTCGGAGAGGTCGCGCTTCTCCTCCTGGGAGACGTCCGTGCCCGTCAGCTGCTTGAGGTGGACCTTCTCCGGCTTCGCCCCCAGCCGCTTGAACGACATGAACATCTCCTCCTCGCAGTTCGTGCCTTCGATCCTGAGGACGCAGACCTTGACCTGGCTCGCCTTCATCCCATCAGCCTCCACAAAGTCGAGTTGAAGCTGTCCGCGAGCTTGGCCACCTCGACGTCAACGAGTACCTTGTTGGCAGATATCTTCAGGGAGCTTCCGCACACGGTGCCCAGCCTGACGACCTTCGTCTTGCGGTCCTTCGGGAGCTGCTTCTCCTTGCCCTTCCGGAGCTCGACGACCCACCGGCTGTTGCTCTCTGAGAACAGGCGCACGTCCGACCTGAGCTTCTCCATCTTCGAGATGTCCGCCTCGAGTCCGACGTCCCCTCCGACGCACATCTCGGCCAGGGCGACCGCCAGTCCCCCGTCCGATATGTCGTGGCACGCGACGACCGCCCCGCGCTCTATCCCTCCGATGACGACGTCCATGCCCGCCCTGAGCGCCTGTATGTCAACATCAGGCACCCTCCTCGAGTGCGACTTGGTCAGTCTGTAGTACGCCGAGGCTCCCATCTCCGGCGCGGTGGCGCCGACGATCGCGACGGTGTTCCCCTCGCGCTTGAGGTCAGAAGTGACGCACTTCCGGATGTCCCGGACGATGCCGCATCCCAGGATGGCCGGGGTCGGCAGGACCGCCCCTGACGGTGCCTCGTTGTAGAAGCTCACGTTGCCCGAGGGCGTCGGGACGCCGAGGGACTTCGCGACCTCTCCCATGCCCCTGACGGCCTCTCTGAAGAGCCAGAGCCTGTCGGGCTTCTCGGGGTTGCCGAAGTTGAGGCAGTTCGTGAACGAGTGCGGCCTCGCCCCGACAGCGGCCAGGTTCCTGCACATCTCGTCGACGCAGGTCTTGCCGCCTCTGTAAGGGTCGATGCCCACTGCGAACGGATTAGAGGCAGTCGCTATTGCCAGCCCTCTGAACGAGTCCTCGACGGGCTTCAGGACGGCGGCGTCCCCGTGGCTCCAGTGGCCGAGCTTCCCCTGGAGCGGCTTGATGACGGTGTTCCCGCGGACCTCGTGGTCGTACTGCCGGATGACATAGTCCTTGTTGCATATGTTCGGCGTCGCGAGAAGCTTCAGGAGTTCCCTGTCGTACCTGTCCTTGGGCTTCGGTGCTTTGTCGCCCTTCTTCCCTGATGTGCGGGCGACGCTGCACGGCCTGCAGTAGACCGGTCCCGCCGTCAGGAACTCGAGCTCGACGTCGAAGACCTTCTCCCCCTGGAAGTAGAGCCTCACGGATTTCTCCGGGATCACCTTTCCAACGGGCGTGGCGGGGACATCCCAGAGCTTGAACACGTGAAGGACCTCGTCGACGTTCCTCGGCGAGACGGCGAGCATCATCCTCTCCTGGGATTCGGAGACCCAAATCTCCCACGGGGCCAGCCCCTCCTCCTTGAGGGGGACCTTGCCCAGGTCGACCTCAGCGCCGCAGCCTCCGGCGAGGGCGATCTCGCCCACTACGCAGGATAGGCCGCCGCCTCCGAGGTCTTTCATGCCGTTCACGAGCCCGCGCTCGTTCGCATCGAGGAGCGCGTGTATGACGGGCTCCTTCATGATCGGGTCCCCGAGCTGGACCGCGCCTCTTGACTCGGTCTCCGTCTCCTTCGTGAGAACGGCCGATGCGAAAGTCACTCCGTGGATGCCATCCCTGCCGGTCCTGCCGCCGACCAGCACGAGGACGTCTCCAGGGCCCTTGACCGCGTTGCGCCTTATGTTCTTCTTGTCCGCGATGCCCACGCAGCCGACGTTGACGAGGCAGTTGCCGACGTAGCTCTCGTCGAACCATACGCCGCCCGACACGGTCGGCAGGCCCACCCTGTTGCCGTAGTCCCTTATGCCCGCCACGATCCCGCCGAAGAGGTACTTCGGGTGCTTGATGCCGCGCGGGACCTTCTCCGGCGGATAGTCGAGCGGTCCGAAGAAGAGAGGGTCGACCAGAGCGATCGGCTGGGCGCCCATGCAGAGGACATCCCTTATGATGCCTCCGATGCCAGTAGCTGCCCCTCCGTAGGGTTCAACGGCGCTCGGGTGGTTGTGGCTCTCGATCCTGAGCGCGTACGCATGGTCCTTGTCGAACTCCATGACGCCCGCGTCGCCCCTGTCTATGACCTGCTTCGTGTTGATTCCGAAAACGTACTCCTTGAGGAACACCTTGGAGCTCTTGTAGCAGCAGTGCTCGCTCCAGGCCTGTCCGATCGATTGCAGCTCGACGTCGGTCGGGTTCCTGCCCCTCTCCCTGAAGTGGTCCCTGACGCGCTGCATCTCCTCGAGAGGTTTATCTCGACAAGTTCGAAGGGGACATCCCGGCGTGTGTACAGATTGTCAGTGGACATGCCGGCCCCTCACTTGATCTTGACCGAGTAGTTGTGTATGACGGGGTTGGCGAGAAGCCTCCTGCACATCTCGTCTACCTTCTTCTCCACGTCCCCCCCGTCCTCGAGATATATGTCGAAGACCTTGACGGTCTTCACGTCCTTCAATCCATCAAAGCCCAACAGCTCCAGCGCCTTCAGAGTGTTCTTGCCCTCAGGGTCTGCCACCCCCTTCTTCAGCTCGACCCTGACCTCTGCAACAACCATCCCTAATTCACCTGTCCATGAGAACAGGAAGCGGATACTTAGACTTTGAGGATTTGAAAACCAGCTAGTTGGCGCGGGGCGCTACCCGTCCATCTTGCGCCCGAACGCGAGGTAGCCCGTGTGCCCGAGCATGTCGAAGCTCGGCCTCACACCCCCCTCGTGGACTATCATCTCTCTCTGGATTGTCTCGAAGGAGACGACCTCCTTGAACCCGAGCTCCCTCATCCTACGGACTGTGGAATCGAGCTGGTTGGCGTTCGGCACATAGCATCCGACGTGGCCGCCGGTCCTCAGAGAGGACCTGATGTTCTCCAGAGCCTCCCACGGGTTAGGGATGTCAAGCATCGCCGCGTCGACGTCCTTCACGAGGTCGGCCGTGCATATGTCCGCGATCGTCAGGTTCCATGCGGGCATGTATTCCGACATCGAGATGTTCTTCCTCGCTATGTCCGCGTAGTCCGCTCGAGTCTCGTAGGAGAACACCTTCCCATCGGGGCTGACAGCCTTGAGCAGGACGAGAGTCAGAGCCCCGGAGCCCACCCCTCCCTCGATCACCTTGCTCCCCGAAGAGAGGTCCAAGTGGAACGGGATCACGAAGCTGTCCTTGGGGATCATTATCTGCGCCCTCCTCTCGATTATGCTGAGGAGGTCCTTGACGCTGGGCCTTAGTATCCTGAACTCCTGGGCGCCGATTCTGATGGTGCCTCCGAACGCGGAGCTGCAGATGGCGCTGCCGTCCACGACCCCGAGCTTGCCGACCTCTATCATGCTCTTCGATGCCGTGACGACGTGTTTCTTCCCGCTCCCGTCGACGAGCAGGACCTTGGTGCCTTCCGGAATCATGACACGGAGCAGAGTATGCGCCCGGTATTTCTACATTTATCAGCTTTGGGTCTGCCTGCGCCCGCACTTCGGGCAGAGCGCGTCCCCATAGCTGACTGCCGCGCCACAGGCGGGGCACCTGGGCAAAGGCACGCTCCTGGGGTCGATGGGCTGAGAGACGGATCCATGCCCCTCGGGCTCCTTGTCGATGTCGGGCCGAGGTCTGTAGTACTGGACGACCGAGGGGTTCTGTCGATACGCCGGACCCTGCGTGGGCGAAGGCATCTGAGATCGGGCCCCGCCAAGAATGCGGAGGACAATCAGAAGAGCGGCGAATCCTGCCCCGGCGAGTATCAGCAGCAGAGCGACCACGACGATAGCACTCAAGCCCCATCCTCCGCGTTATTAATAGAAATCATCATATTTAAATGGTTACTGCGCGCGCGAGCACTCCCGATAGGTCCGGGAGAGCATATCGGACCGTCAAGCTGGCCTTACGATTGTCCTTCCCGCAAGCATCCTGGCCCTGTCGCTGGAACCCGACAAATGCTAAATATGCAGTTCACAATCACATTTGCGTCCCTCGGGGGGGCATGGTAACCGGATACGAATCTCAGGTTCCGATGTTTTTCTTGAGATGTATCAGGTGGGACCATGCGTTTGGGGATTGAGGAAGTCTGTCCAATTTGGAGGAGACTCACATGACCAAAGGCTTGAAAGTCGAAAAGGAGAAGTGCATCGGCTGTCAGATATGCATGCTCGTGTGCTCCGGAAGCCACGTCGGGAAGTTCAACCCGAGCGAATCCCGGATCAATGTCGAGGACGTGTATCCTGAGCCGGGGGAATATAGGTTCAACTACTGCATCCACTGCGACGAGCATCCATGCGTGGAGTCCTGCCCCGTCGAGGCGATCAAGCTCAACGAGGGTCTGGGCATCTACTATGTCGACAAGGAGACATGCACCGGCTGTGGCGCCTGCGTCGAGGCGTGCCCGTACAACGGCTGCTGGCTCGACCCCACAGGCACCTATTCCATCAAATGCGACCTGTGCGGTGGCTCGCCTCAGTGCGTTGAGGCATGCCCGCGGAACGTAATCAAGAGGTGATGAAGATGGCTGATGGATACACAGGCAAGATACTGAGAGTCGACCTCACGAGCGAGAAGATCACTACGGAGAACCTGAACAAGGACTGGGCGAAACTGCACATCGGTGGCAAGGGCCTGGGGGCAAGGTATCTCTTCGAGGAGCTGAAGCCAGGAGTGGATCCGCTCTCGCCCGACAACGTGCTGATGATCTGGACCGGTCCTTTGGTCGGCACGATGGTGCCTCTGACCTCTAGGTATGCGGTGATCACGAAATCCCCTCTGACCGGGACCTTCTTGGACAGCTACGCGGGAGGATACTTCGGCCCCGAGCTGAAGTATGCCGGCTTCGACGCGGTCATAATCAAGGGGAAGGCGAAGAAGCCCGTCTATCTCTGGATCAAGGACGGCAAAGCTGAGATCCGGGACGCGAAGAACATCTGGGGCAAGGACACCTACGACACCGAGGTGCTGATCCGCAAGGAGACCGGCGAGAAGTACGCCAGGGTTGCGTGCATCGGTCCTGCGGGCGAGAACCTGTCGCTCATCGCCGGCGTTACCAGCGACCTCACAAGGAACGCGGGGAGGGGCGGCGGAGGCGCCGTCTTCGGGTCAAAGAACCTCAAGGCCGTCGCCGTCCGAGGGACGCTGGGGGTCGAAGTCCCGAACATGGACAAGTTCCTGCCGATGGCGAAGGAGATGCTTCTCAAGGACGTCGTCGAGAACCCGGACCACGCAGGTTCGATCACCGACGGCACTCCGATCATCGTGGACATGAGCCAGAACGCCGCCATACTTCCGACGAGGAACTGGAGTTCCGGAGAGTTCGAAGGCTCGACAGGGATGAACTCAGAGGCCCTCAAGACGAGGGTGCTTGTGCGCAGGAAGGCCTGCTTCGACTGTGGCATCGCGTGTGGCAGCTGGGCCAAGGTGTCCAAGGGCGCTCACAGGGGAGCAGCGACCGAAGGGCCAGAGTACGAGACACTGGCGCTGTGCGGGTCGAACTGCGGCATCACCAACATCGAGGCCATAGTCAAGTTCGCAGAGGAGTGCGACAGGCAGGGACTCGACAGCATGTCTGCCGGAGCGGTCGTCGGACTCGCGATGGACCTCTATGAGAAGGGCGTGCTCACGAAGAAGGATACTGGCGGCCTGGACCTCAAGTTCGGCAACGAGGATGCGTACGTCAAGATGCCCGCCATGATTGCCAGGAGGCAGCATGTCGGCGGAATCCTGGCGGACGGCGCCAAGAGGGCTGCCAAGAAGATCGGGAAGGGCGCGGAGAAGCTCGTGGTCGAGTCGAAGGGTTCGGAATACCCTGCGTACGATCCCAGAGGCTCCATCGGGATGGCCCTCGCCTATGCGACCTCGGACAGAGGTGCCGACCACAACAGGGCATGGCCCGTTGCGACCGATGCGTACGGCAGCGGCGACCCTTGGACTACAGAGGGCAAGGCGGCGACCTGCGTCGAGGACCAGACCAGGACGAGCGTGAAGTGGAGCTTCATCTTCTGCGACTTCTACGCCGTCAACTTCGGGAACATGGCGAAGTACTACACGGCGGTCACCGGAGTTCCCGCGGACGAGGCATATCTGAGGAAGATTGGCAGGCGGAACTGGAACCTCGTCAAGGCATTCAACGTCAGAGAGGGGTTCTCGCGAAAGGACGACAATCTGCCAGAGCGAATGGAGAAGGATCCGTTGCCGAGCGGCAAGACGAAGGGCAAAGCCGTCCAAAGGGCGGACTTCGAGAAGATGCTCACGGAGTACTACAAGCTTTGGGGATGGAACGACCAGGGGATCCCCCTCAGGAAGACGTTGGAGGAACTGGGACTCGGGGACATCGCCAAGAAAGTCCCCGCCATCAAGTGACGCAAAACCTCTGGGCAGAACTGGGGAACGATGTACAGGTCGAAGGCCAGTACATCTTCCGCCGCCCTTTCATGACAACAATG
>JALOTQ010000002.1 GCA_025457815.1 Thermoplasmata archaeon | reverse complement strand
TGAGGTACTCCACCTTGAGCATGATGTTCTCTAGCATGGTCGGGCTCTCGACGAGGGTCGTGCGGTCGTCCTGGAGCGTGGTCGAGGCGCCCATCATTATGTGCGAGATGCAGTCCACGAAGTAGATTCTGGAGGAGTCGATGTCGAGCGCCTCAAGGACCCTCTTGATCGCGTCCGATGAGATCGTCGCGGTCACGTAGATCGTGTCCATCTCCTTCTTGTTCGCGTAGAGGTCCAGCACTCCTCTGATCACGTCCAGGTAGTTGTCCACGCTCATCTGGAGCGAGACCGCCGACGATGCCGGCGTCTGGGCGAGTTCGGCCGCAATCTCCTGGGCGCTCACCATCTCGGGCGTCATCCTGTGCTGCCTCCTTTCAGCAGGGGCACCAACAGGACGCCCATCGGCGTGAGGTCCAGCACGTATTTCGCCCTTGAGTGCATCGTGCCCCTCATCTTGATCACTTGCAGGGTCCTGAGGAGGTCTCCCCTGCGCTCCATGTTCGCCATCAGGACGATTCCGTCAGCGATTGCCTCCTCGACGCCGAAGCTGGAGTATGAGGTGGAGTCGGCAGCGACCTCGCCGACGAGTATCGATGTGCAGTTCAGGTCTGAGAGCGACTTGCCCAGCTTCAGGATGAAGTCCCTGATCTTCTCGGAGGTCTTGAGCTTGTAACACACGGATGTGATCGAGTCTATCACCAGCCGCTTCGTCTGCAGCTCGCTGGCGAGGCTCGTGATGGCGGACACGAGCAGGTCGACCTCCTCCATGCTGAGCTCAGCCTTCGTCAGGCCAAGGCGCTCGTACATGACCGGAAGGTCGACGAACACGAGCCTCCCGGACTTCACGAGGTTCTTGTCGAAGAACTTGTACGGTATGATGTTGACAAGCAGTTTCTCGGAGTTCTCGGTGACGGAGACGAACAGCGAGTTCTCGCCCTTCACCGCACCGTGTATCAGGAACTCCAGAGCCAAGGAGGTCTTGCCGGTCCCGCAGCTACCGGTCAGAAGCACGGTATTGGCCCTGGGTATGCCGCCGTAGAGGATCGTGTCGAGGCCGTCAATGCCGGTGGAGCACCTCTCCCGATCGCCTGTCCTCTGTGGCATCGCTTCTTGAGTATGCCGTGGACATCATATTATTGTTTCTTCCAGCGTTTGCCAACCAGTCAGTGCGGACCCGCACAATGTTTTTAATGTTGCAACGAGGTCTTCGAGGCGATGAAACCCGTTCTTCAGGTGGCCCTGGACCTGGTCCACGGGGACCGCGCGCTCAACATTGCGGCCGACGCCGTGAAGGGAGGAGCTGACTGGATAGAGGCGGGCACCCCTCTCATCAAGAGCGAGGGGATGCAGATAGTCCGCGACCTCAAGAAGGCGTTCCCGAAGCACACGATAGTGGCTGACATGAAGACCATCGACGTCGGGGGAGCCGAGGTTGAGATCGCGGCGAAGTCCGGCGCGGACGTGGTCGTCATCCTCGGAGTGTCGTCGGACCCGACGATCTCCGAGGCCATCCTGAGCGCCAGACAGTACGGCGCCAAGGTGATGGTCGACCTGTTCAACATCAAGGACAAGGCGGCCCGGGCGAGAGAAGTCGAGAAGATGGGTGCGGACTACATCTGCGTCCACGTTGGCGTGGACGAGCAGATGGTCGGTGGCACGCCTCTGTCGGAACTCAAGGGCCTTTCGAAGGCGGTCGGCATACCGATCGCGGCCGCGGGCGGCATCAACAGCGAGACCGCGCCCGACGTGGTGAGGGCGGGCGTATCGATAGTGATCGTGGGCGGGGCCATCATAAAGGCGAAGGACGTGGCCGGGGCTGCGCGCAAGGTGAAGAAGGCCATCACGACCGGGAAGTCTGTCGCTACGGACCTCTTCAAGAAGTACTCGGACAAGGAGCTGTTCGCCGCATTCTCGAAGGTCTCGTCGTGCAACGTCGCCGATGCACAGCATAAGAAGGGCGCCATGAAGGGCATCCACCCCAGGATTCGCCACGGCGTCAAGATGGTCGGACGGGCGCTGACCGTCAACACCGTGAACGGGGATTGGGCGAAACCGGTCGAGGCAATCGACCGGGCGAGGCCCGGCGATGTCATAGTCATCGACGCCTGCGCTGGCGAGATCGCCGTCTGGGGCGAGCTGGCTTCGTGGAGCTGCAAGACCAAGGAGGTCGTCGGAGTCGTGATCGACGGCGCCGCTCGCGATATTGACTCGATAGTTGAGATGGACTTCCCGTGCTTCAGCAGGCACATATCCTCCAATGCTGGGGAGCCCAAGGGCTATGGCGGGATCGGCCATGAGATCGTCTGCGGCGGTGTGACCGTCAGGACGGGCGATTGGGTCATCGGGGACGAGAGCGGAGTGGTTGTGGTTCCGCAGGAGCACGCCGTAGAGGTGGCGAACCGCGCCCTGGATGTGATGGAGCGGGAGAACAGGGTCAGAGAGGAGATACGGAAGGGCGGCACCCTGTCAAGCGTGATGAAGCTTGAGAAATGGGAAAAGGTTGGATGAATCGGCTCAGCCGATGAATCCGGTGTCTTGGGCGAGCTGCTGCAGACGCCTGACCCTGGCCCTGACCGGCGGGTGGGTCATGAACAAGGACACGAGCCCCTCGCCCCTGAACGGATTGACGATGAACAGCGACGAAGACGCCGGGCTGCCGAACTGAATCGGCCTCCGCCTGTTCGCGTCTTCGAGCTTCTCGAGGGCCCTGGCCAGCGCCAGTGGCCTCTGGATCATGAGCGCGCCCTCCTTGTCTGCCCTGTATTCCCCGCTGCGCGAGATCGCCAGCCTGAGGAGCAATGCGGCGATCGGTGCGGTGATGGCCACGAGAAGCAGTATCAGCGCGCCCCCGTTGTCCCTGCTGCTCCGTCCCATGGAACCAAACCAGGCCATCCTGGCCGCGAAGGACACCGCCCCGGCGATCGTGGCGGCTACGGACATGATCAGTATGTCCCTGCCCTTGACATGGGCCATCTCGTGCGCGAGCACACCCTCGAGCTCGTCATCAGTCAGCATCGACATGATGCCCTCGGTGACGGCGACCACCGCCCTGTCCGGGTTCCTGCCGGTGGCGAAGGCGTTCGGGGTCGGGGATGCTACCACCGCCATACGCGGCATGGGCAGGTCGGCCTTCAGGCAGATCTTGTTGAGTGTGTTGTACAGCCTCGGCTGCTCCGCCTGGGAGACTATCTTGGCCCGGTATGACCAGAGGACTATCTTGTCGCTCCAGAAGTAGCTGACGAAGTTGATGACTCCGGCCAGCACCAAGAAGAAGAGGGCCCCTGTAACCCAGTCCCCCATGAACAGGCCGCCCAGAAGCCATCCTATCGCTGTGAATATGGCCATGAGGCCTGCGAAGAGCGCAAGCATTCTCAGAGTGTACGCCATGAATCTCCCCCTCGCGTCGCGCAAATGGCGCGCAGTATGTGAATACACTCACCATCAGGGGAGATAAGAACTTTTTCACGTGAAGCCGCTCCGAATCGGCCTGGGGCCCTCAATCCTGGCTCCCAGCTGCCCTAGTCAGACGTAAGGGTTTATTGGGAATGAGCGCTTACCATCCGCGGGGGAGCGTTCTCAGCCCTCGCGCTCAATGCATTCAAAGGTGTTCAAGATGGAAACCTCGAATGACGAGATGGAAAGGAGATTGTACAGCCACGACATGGCACCGTTGCCGAAGGAAATGGACCTGCTATTCAAGACGATGCCGGATAGCGTCGCCAGGCCACAATACACGCAGGACGTCGTCCAGCTCGTGATGAAGGCCATTTCGAAGAACAAGCCGATCGTCCCTCGAGGAGCTGGCTCCTGGGGCCTTGGGGGCTCGACCCCTGTCAAGGGAGGCACCTCCATAGACATGACCGGCATGAACAAGATCATCGCCATCGACCCTGAGAACCTCATCGTGACGGTCCAGCCAGGCATCACATGGAAGGCCCTGGACGAGGCCCTGGCCGCGAAAGGGCTGTTCCTCCCGTGCTATCCGAGCAGCGCCCCGTCGGCCACGCTCGGCGGCTGGATAAGTACTGGCGGTACCGGGATTGGGGCTTTCAAGTACGGGACCGCGGGCAACATCATCAGGGACCTCGAGGTCGTGCTGCCGACAGGCGAGGTCGTCCACACGGGCGACAAGTACGTCCCGCAGAACGGCGGAGGGCCCAATCTGAACTGGTTCTTCGTAGGCGCGGAAGGCACGATGGGCATAGTGACCGAGGTCACGTTCTCCGTGCTCCCCAGGCCCGAGGAGTTCAGGGTCGTGAGCTATTCCTTCGACAACTTCGCGATGTTCCAGCCTGCGCTGAAGAAGCTGGTCAGGAGCGGCGCGAGGCCTATGCACATTATGTTCGGCGACAGGCTGCACTTCGACTACCTCAGGGCGATAGGCAAGCACGCGCCCGATGTGGGATGCAT
The DNA here is from genome assembly GCA_025457815.1 of Thermoplasmata archaeon. GTDB lineage: Archaea > Thermoplasmatota > Thermoplasmata > UBA10834 > UBA10834 > COMBO-56-21. The sequence goes on along the minus strand of JALOTQ010000002.1, from coordinate 54,849 downwards.
GATCACGATGGCCCTGGACGGGTCCAAGGCCTCCGTGGACATGGAAGAGAAGATCATCGACGACATCATGACCGCCGCGGGCGCGAGCAAGCTTCCGAAGGAGACCGCGGAGCACGAGTGGTCCGAGAGGAGCTACGAGTTCAGGGTCCGTGAGCTCGGCGTGGGCGCTATCCCGGGCGAAATACTCGTTCCGATAGACCGCATGAATGTCGTGCTCGAGGGTATGAACAAGCTCATCAAGCAGATGAAGATGAACGCGCCGTTGATCGGCACGGTCGCGGACCAGAACACCGTCATGTACATGCCATATTACCTGACCGACGAGCACAAGCTCGTCGCTTCCACGGCCGCCATGGGCTTCGCAAAGCGGCTGGGGGACCTTGCGTTCGAGAACGGCGGGAGGCCTGTCGGCCTGGGGATATTCTTCGCGGGCAACCTCGCGAAGTACCGCGGGAAGGACGGGGCCAGGATGATCAGGAGGATGAAGGACCTTCTGGACCCGTACGGGATAATGAACCCGGGGAAGATGGTGGAGACCGGCACCAGGCTGGGCATCTCGCTCCCTGGATGGTTCATGAACTTCGGCATGTGGGCCATGGGCTCAGTGAAGCGCGTCCTTCCGAGGGACAGGATCGGCGAGAAGGAGCTGGGCAAGCTCAAGAAGTGAGTCCCTAGAGCCTTTCTTCAGGCCTGTTTCGGGCGCGGATTGCGGTACACAGCGACTGCTTGTGACAGCATCAGACCTATCAGACCGCCCAGCAGCACCTGGAACACGTTCGCCGGGAGCTCCGTCAGGGCGACCCCGAACCCCAGGAATATCCATTCTGCGAAGAAGTAGGTGGCCACCATGCACGAGCCGCCGGCCCATATTCCGGCGATCTTCGCCCACGGAGCGCCGCCCTTGATATTGCCTATGATGCCCGCCACGAGGCCCTCGCTGCCTTTCGCGACCAGGGTTATCGGCGCGAAGAACCCGTACCCGAGGAGAAGGTCCGCGGCCGCTGATCCGATGCCTCCGCAGATCATGCCTGCCCGCCAGCCGAACGTGAAGGCCGCGAAGAACACCATGGATTCGCCGACGTTGTAGTAACCCCTCGTGGGGAGAGGTATCACTAGGGTCATGGTGACCGCGGTCGTCAGCGCGGTGAGTATCGCGTAGAGAGCGACCACCTTGGGCGACACGAACCTGGCCGGTGCCGGCGGGGGCCTTCTCTCACCTTCGTTCTTCTCCATTCGAACGTGGACCAAGAAAACCAGCGGCTACTTAAACCCTCCACGCGGGGGCAGGGAGCCCATTCAGAGGGGCACCGATAAGAGATACCTGCCCACGAAGGAGAGCGCGAAGACCACGGCGACCGCGGCCAGAGCCACATAGTCCGCCGGCCGCATGCTGAGTTCCCTGAGATAGGTCCTGTCGGCCCTTGCCCCATATGCCCTCGACTGCAACGCCAGGGACAGCATATCAGCGGTCTTCAGGGCCGTGACTGTGGTCGGGACCAGGACCGCGAGATAGTTGCGCGCGCGCTTGGCCACGCCGCCCTTGTCGAGCTCCATCCCTCGGGCGCGCTGGGCGTCCTTGATGGATTCGACGGTCGCCCCGAAGGTCGGCAGGAACCTCAGGGAAATGGCCAGCGACAGCCCGAAGTCGAACCTGAGGCCCAGCTTCACGAGGGCACGGACCAGGTCTCGTTGGGATGTGGTGAACATCAGTATGTACCAAACGGCCGCGAGGCAGAACACCCTGATTGCGGTCCCAAGGCCGTCGAGCACCCCTTCCCAGGTTATTTTGACCGGGCCCAGCTCAAGGAGAACCGTCGCGCCACTAGGGTCGAATATGGGCCAGAGAACGACGATGAGGATCATCACTCTGAAGACGTAGCTGAACGCGAACATGGTCTTGGAGAGGCTCGCCCGGCCGATCAGAAGAAGCAGGACCATGAAAGCTGCGAGGGCGAGAAGGTACGCCAGCTCGCTCAGGATGAGGGCGAGCAGAGAGAGCAGGATGACGGCGACGATCTTCACCCTCGGGTCCATTCTGTGAAGCGCGCTGTTCGCCTCCGTGAACAGATCCACGAAGCCGGTCATCTCGCGCCCCCCTTCTCGAGCACGATGCGGAGGACCAGCTCCTGAGGGGACATGATGTCCTTCGGAATGCCGTACTTCGCAAGACTGTGCGCGAGGAGCATGACCGGCGGAGGCACGAGGCTGCAGTTGCGCAACAGGTCGATGTCGGCGAAGGCCCCCCTGGGGTCCGAATCGAGAACGATGCGGCCATCCGACATGACTACGACTCGAGAGGAACTCTCGGCGACCAGGCGCATGTCATGGGTGATCAGTACGATGGTCCTCCCCTCCCGGTTGAGGTGGGAGATCTTCTCCATCAGGACCTTCGTCTCTCCCGCATCGAGACCTGTCGTTGGCTCGTCCAGCACGATGATCTGCGGGTCCATGGCGATGACGGATGCGATGGACACTCTCCTCCTCTCCCCAAGCCTCAGGGAGAACGGCGGAAGGCCGCGCAGGCTCTGGAGGTCCATCGTCTCGATCGCGTGTTCCACCTTCCGCTTCACCTCCTCGTCTGAGTATCCGAGGTTCGCGGGGCCGAACCGGACCTCCTCCTCAACGGAGGAACAGAAAAGCTGATGGTCCGGGTTCTGGAAGGCGTAGCCAATCACTCTGGACAGCTCCGCAACCGTCTGCGACGCGGCGGGCCTGTTCATCACGGTGACCGTCCCATGGGACGGCCTGAGAAGTCCATTGAAATTCTTGGCAAGCGTCGTCTTGCCAGAGCCGTTGCCGCCGACGATGGCCAGGAACTCGCCTTTCTTGATGTCGAGGTTGATTCCCTTGAGGGCCTCGACGCCCCCGTCGTAGACGAACTTGAGGTTCCTTACTGATATGACCCTCTCCTCCGATGGGATTGAGTGGGTTCTCGGGATCATCGAGCCCCACCCGCCCGGGAGGCGAGGCAGTTCTCGATTATTGCCTTCGACGCCTCCTCGACCCTGAGGAACTGGAAATTCCCCCCTTTGATCCGCGCATTTAGCATCTCCGATATCTCGGAGAGCTGGGTCGGGACCACCCCGACCGTCCTGAGCCTATTTGGCTCGCGCGCGAAATCCTTGGGAGTCCCGGAATCGACGATCCGTCCTCCTTTCATCAGCACTATCCTGTCCGAGAACGCGATCGCCTCTTCCGAATCGCGCTCGGCAATCACGATGGTCATGCCGTAGTCCTGCCTGAGCTCCCTTAGGACCGAGTACAGTTCCAGCCTTCCCAATGGGTCCAACGCATATGCCGGCTCATCCAGGACGAGCATCTCCGGGCGCATGGAAAGCGCCGCTGCGATGGCAACGCGCTGCTTCTGGCCTCCTGAGAGGCTGAAAGGTGATCTGTCGTTGTATCCTCGCATGCCGACGAGGCCGAGCGCCCAGTCGACCCGTGCCCTGATCTCGTCGCGGGGGACCGCCAGGTTCTCGGGACCGAAGGCGACCTCCTCCTCGACGCTCATGCAGAATAGCTGGCTGTCCGGCTCCTGGAAGACCATGCCGACACTGGTGGCGAGTTCGGCGACAGAGAGGCCGGACGTATCCTTGCCGAAAACTTCGACCCTCCCCTCCATCTTGCCCTTGAGGGTGTGCGGGGCAAGGCCGTTCGTAAGCATGCAAAGCGTGGACTTGCCCGACAAGTTGGAACCCAGGACGGAGACGAATTCGCCCTTCTCGATCTCAACCGAGATTCCGTCAAGAGCCCATCTGTCGGAGCCCTCGTACATGAACCTGACATCGCGCATCGAGAGTGCTTTCATCGAACCCGTTCCGGAGCGGCCGCTCAATCGGGCGGTTCTCTAATAAACCTTTGTCGCGCGGGCCAGGCGTGCCCGCGTTGCGGCGCTCAGACCTTGAAGTAGAACTCCTTCTTGGCCTTGATCACGACGCGGATGGAGCCCTTCTCCTTCAGCTGACCGATGGCCTTCGCGAACTGCTCCCGAGGAAGCTTGGCAGCCCTTATCAGATCCTTGGTCGAGATGCCTTCCGGGCGTATTGAATCAAGAAGCCTCTTCTGAGCCTCCTCGTCGCTGCCAGCTGGGGCGAGTTCCAGCGCCTTCCTCACTATCGGCGCTGGCGGTGGGACGAGGCAGAACAGTTCCTCGGGGCCCTTCTGGACCCTTCTCGCGCTGCCCGACGATATGAGCCGGCCGACCGACAGTGTAACCTGATCCTCCGTGAAACCCGTCGCCGATGCTAGCTCAGTCAGGGATTTCCCAACCTCGTCGATGAGCGCGAGCACCTGGCCGTCGACCTCGCTCTCCGGCCTACGGTCCTTCACGACAGACATCTGGTCCAGGTGAGTCCTCAGGAACTCCTTGCTCGCCGTCTTGAAGTGGTCGAGGTCGGTCTCGAGCAAGGGCTCGAGCTCGGACACGTCGAGGCCCATCTCCTTCCACCGGTCCAGCTTCGCCTTGTACAAGGCCTTCTTCAGCTCGATCGGTTTCTGGTCGACGTAGTGGGTGACCTCGTGCCTGTTCTTGGCGAGCGTGTCGACGTCGATGTCCGTGCGGGTTGTGAGAGTGTACCTCACATTCGCGCCCCGGAGCGAGTGATGGATCTCTTCCAGCTTGTCGAAGAGCCTCTTGTCGTCCTCAAGCTTGAGCTCGAAGTCGTAATCCCCAACGATCGGGACCGCGCCGATCTTCCTCATCCTCTCGATGATCTGTTTCGGGGACTCGCCTTCGCTGCTGATTTGCACGCGAATGTAGGTCTTGATCATGATTCCAGCTCGAACTCCAATTGTCAATATGATGGAACTCTGGGGTTTTTATGTTTTCTGGCCGGCTCTCTACAAGCAGCGGTCAGGCAGATGTCAGGTTAATATACGGGTCAGTGGGATGACTCGCACGGATGGCCTCTGACGAGAGCGCGAAGTTCATCAGCGGCATGTTCGCCAGGCACTACAAGGAGGTCGCCCTGGAGATGCCCGAGAGGTTCTCCAAGAGGGAGTTCGGGTTCATGCTCTTCGACCGGCCGGGCATGATACGGCACACGGGCTTCTCGACGAGGGCGGACCTGAAGCGGTTCCTTGTGGAGAGAGTGCCGGCGCATGTCTACTACTCATCCGCGTACTATGAGAAGCCCGATGCGCCCACAATGGCCGAGAAGAAGTGGATGGGCGCGGACCTGATTTTCGATCTCGATGCGGATCACGTGAGAGGGGCAGAGAACCTGCCGTACGACAAGATGCTCGACAGAGTGAAAGAAGAGGTCGAGAAGCTCCTTGACGAATTCGTCCTGGGGGATTTCGGGTTCGACAGCGACCAGGTGAAGATCGTCTTCTCTGGCGGGCGAGGGTATCATCTCCACATCAATCACCCGAGCGTGAGGAGGCTGTCGAGTCACGAGAGGCGGGAAATCGTCGACTACATCACCGGAACCGATCTAGATATCGACTGGGTGTTCCCAGAGAGGGTGGTCGAGGAGAAGAGATACGGAGACCGGATACATCCCATAAGAATCAGGAGAATGGTCAAGGTTTCTGACGGAGGTTGGCTCGCAAGGACACGGAAGGGCATCGACCGCCTGTTCGACGAGCTGGAGCAGATGGCCCCTGAGGAACGAAAGAGGAAGCTTGCCAAGATCCTGGAGGAGGGAGGCGGGAGAATACCTGAGAAGATCCTCGACGGGCTCTACAAAGAACTCTTCGAGGGGGAGCCCCGAGGCATCGACAAGATGAGGAAGGAGAACAACTTCGAGGTCTTCTCGAGCGACAGATTCCTGAAGGCTTTCCTGATCTTCGTCAAGCAAGGAATGGCGATTCAGATCGCAGGGGAGACAGACGAACCTGTGACTTCCGACATCAAGAGACTCATTAGGCTGCCCAGCACCCTCCATGCCAAGACCGGTTTTGTGGTCGTCCCGCTGACCAGGGACGAACTCGATGATTTCGACCCCTTCAGGGATGCCGTCTCGAGCTCCGTCGGCGACGCGAGTGTCAGCGTCGACTGCAAGAACCCTGTGGACCTGCGTCTCCGTGACCAGAACTTCTCGCTCGAAGCGGGCAAGAATTCGGTGCCGGAATACGTGGCCCTGCACCTCATTTGCAGACGACTGGCCACAATCAAGGCCTGATGGTAAACTATTTATCACGACCTACTCATGTAAACAACGATGCCTGCGTCTGGCAAGGTTCTCGAAGATTCCATAAGGCTCAGCAGGATCAGGAAGATCAAGCGCGGGATCTTCACCGTTGAGGCCGTCATTCTGGTCGCGCTTGGCGCTTTCGTGATATTCGTCGTCGGGGAGGCGCAGCTCCAGCCGTATCTGTTCCTGCCACTGGACGGCTTCCTCGCCATACTCGTTCTCCTCCTGCTCATGATATCGGTCGAGAGCTTCTTCTTCAGGATGCTCGAGGTCAAATTCGCCCGGAGTTCGAGCGCGAGGCACTTGATCGCGAAGAACTCCATCAAGCGCTCGATCCTCGTGTCGATCTTCGCTGGCATCGCGTTCCTCGTTCTCGCCGTCCCGAGCATCATAGGTTCCATGGAGGAATCCGCCCAAACCACGTTCGACCTCGTGCCGAACGCCGAGCCCCCTTATTTCTACACTTCCGACACCTTTGCGATCTTCGATTCCGTGGCCGTTTCGATGTCGTCCCTGCATGAGGTCCATGTCTACCTGGTGTCCACGGAGACTTTCGAAACGAACTGGGGGACTTCGACCTTCATGAGCACGATGTACGCCAACAGGCTCAACAGGGAGGACTTCACGGTGAACGGCTCGGACTCCCTGACGATAAGCGTGCCGCACGCGAACTTCGGCAGATACTACCTCGTGCTGAACGACGCATTCAACCCCGGCACAGGCGCCACCGCGGTTGTGATCACCGAGGTCTCTGGGACCTTCACGGGCATCATGTGGATCCTCACGCTGGCGTTCCTGGTGGCCAACATCGCATGGATCGCCTATCTGATCCCAGTGGAACGCAAGTACTCTGTCGGCTCAATATACAAGTAGAGCTAGGGAAAGGCGCAGCATTCATCCTTGATTCTGATAGAGAAACCGTCCTCTTCCAACCTCTTGACAGTCTCCAACGACGGCAGCACGATGCCGTCGACCCCCGCCATGACGGCCTCATACTCTACGGCCCTATCGGACCTCGATCTCATGCAGCCCAGAAGAATCCTCGTTGTCGGCATCAGCCGTCTGGCCGTCTTCACCACCATCAGCAAGTCGTCCCTGCTCGGAGGCTCGACGTCCTGATAGGCCGTGCCTCTCGTCGGTATCAAGGATATCAACACCAGCGCTCGGGGCTCGAACTCGACTAGACTCTCGAGCGCCGAGAGCTCTCCGTCGACCTTGCCGGCATGGATGCCGACGCAGATGTGAGGCACGACGTATGCCTTCCGCTCGGTCAGGTCGCGTAGTACCCTGAAATAGTCGTCCACGGAGGCCTCGAGGCCGAGCACTTCTCTGATGGTTGAGTCGGCACCGTAGATGTCCACGGAGAATGCGTCAATGCCAGCTTGCACCAAGTCCGCTATCTCCGCTGTAGGAGAGAGGCCGATGTGAGCGTTGATCCTAAGCCGTGTCGTGGCTTTGATCTCCTTTATCGCAGGAAGGAAATCGGCGATAGGCACCTTCCCTGTTTCATCGACTCCTCCGCTGAGCAGGAAACCCTTCGCGCCGCGGGCCGAGAGGGATCGCGCGACCTCTAGAAGCTCCTCCGCGCTCGTTGCCGGAACCATTCCCTCAAGGTACCTGCGCGCGCAGTGCTTGCAGTCCAATGCGCAGTCCTTACCGGTGACCGAGATTGCCGGGAAGCCCTTGCCAGGATAGTAGCAGTCGATGGCCTTCTCCACGGACGATTCCATCGTAAACATTGATTATCAACCTTGTGGACTGCGCGCTGCCCCTCAAACGAGAGCGGACAAAAGCTTTATCTGAAGGCCCCTCTCTAGGGCGGTGCTGGTCAAGATGAAGGCGTTCGAGGTTAGCGGTCAGTTCATGATGTCTTACCGCAAGTGGCAGCCGTTCGCGATCGAGGTCGCAGCGGCCGACGAGAACGGCGCGCGGGAGAAGACGATGGCTCTCATGGGCAGCAGACACGGCGTGAAGCGGAAATCGGTCAAGATCGGAAACGTGAAGGCCCTGAAGGCCGAGGAGGTGACGGACCACGCGGTCCGGCATCTGCTGGAGGCGAAGAAATGAGCCCCGAGGGAGCCCCCTCGGAACAGGTTCTAAGAGACAACGTGATGTTGCTCGAGACCGCCAAGGCCCAGCTTGAGGGGCTGATGAAGCAGCAGGAGCTCATACAGCTGGCAGTGGACGAGCACGTCAGAGCCAGAGAAACCGTGCGGCAGATCATGAAGAGCGCCCCGGGAGAGGAGATACTTGTCCCGCTTGGTGCTGATTCCTACATACACGCGAAGGTCTCGGACAACAAGGACGCCGTCGTTGGGATAGGCTCAGGTGTCTCACTTCGGAAGTCCCCAGAGGAGACCGAGAAGGTTCTAGACGCGCGCATAGACGACCTCTCGAGAGCATTCAAGTCGATCTCGGAGAAGGCGGCTGAGACGGAAGGTCTCATCCAGGAGCTCTCTGAGAAGGTCCAGAGCCAGTACGACCAGCTTCAGGGTAGAGGTCAGATCTGAGGGCATGAGATGTTCCGCGGACTCAGGGAGAAGCTCTTTTCGGTATCCTCTGAGGTCAAAAGCAAGCCGATAGAGGACATCACGGAAGTGGTTGACGAGTCGGGCAGACGGCTGAAGGACAGCGTGCTCGACGACATACTGCACGAGCTGGAGCTCAGCCTCCTCGAAGCGGATGTTGCCATGACGGTCGCGGAGGAGCTGACGAAGAAGGTCAAGGACGCGCTGTCTGGGAAGAGGATCGACAAGGATTTCGACCTGGAGGAGGCTGTGAAGCTGGCGCTGAAGGTTGCGGTGAAGGACGTCCTCTCCGAGAAGACCCTGTCCATGACGGACAAGATGAAAGCGAAGTCTGGGCCGTTGGTGATAATGTTCGTCGGGATCAATGGCGGCGGCAAGACAACCGCCATCGCGAAGCTCGCTTACAGGATGCAGAAGCACGGGCTGAGCTGCGTGCTAGCGGCTGGAGACACCTTCAGAGCGGGTGCGATAGAACAGCTCACCCTGCACAGCGAGAAGCTCGGGTGCAAGATAATCAAGCATCAGGAAGGGAGCGACCCCGCCGCTGTGGCCTTCGACGCGGTCGAGCATGCGAAGGCGAGGAAGAAGGATGTAGTCCTGATAGACACGGCGGGACGCATGCAGACCAACACGAATCTCATGGACGAGATGAAGAAGATCAAGCGCGTGGCGAAGCCTGACATCGTGTTCTTCGTCGGGGACGCTCTTGCGGGCTCGGACGCTGTCGAGCAGGCGCGGAGGTTCAACGACGCTGTTGGGATTGACGGGGTTATACTGACTAAGATCGATGCCGACGCGAAAGGCGGAGCGGCCCTTTCGATAGCTAAGACCATCGGCAAGCCCATAGTCTACATCAGCCACGGCCAGGAGTACGCCGAATTCGGAAGGTTCGACGCGGACTGGATGGTCGCGAGGATCTTCGGAGATCCGAAAGCGAAGAGCTCGCCGGAGCTCTAGGACTTCCCGATGTTCTTTCCGGCGAACAGAAGCGCATAGACCTGCGCGTCTGATACCATGTCATCGATCAGTATGTACTCGTTCGCATCGTGCGCCGTCTCGGTGCTCGAGGACCAGACGGCCGATTCTATGCCTAGCCTCCTGAAGGGTGCGGCACAGGTCCCGCCTCCGATGCCGAAAGGATGAGGCTTAGTCCCCCTAACGATCTCGACCGCGCTTACTAGCCTCAGGACTATCTCTGACTTGGGGTCTGTTCCGGGCGCAGCGTCTGCACGCTGAAGCCAAGAGATGTTGACCTTGGCGCCCGTTGACTTCTCGACGGAGTCCGCGGCCTTCCTCAGCTCCGCCATGATATCGTCGAGCTTGTAGTTCGGCAGCACGCGGAAATCGAACGAGAAGGTCTGCCTGCCCGGAACGGTGTTGACGTTGGGGCCGTTGGAATCGCACTTGGTCGGTTCGAATGTGCTCCGGGGGTTGTCGAACAGAGGATCTACTTCTGGGAATTTCTTCCTCAGGCTCTCGACCCCTGCCACTGCGAACCTCGCAGCGGCCTCGAAGGCGTTCACGCCCTTGTCTGGTGTGCTCGCGTGGGTCTGTCGGCCAACGACCTCAACCTCGATCCATGCGATGCTCTTCTCCACGACAGCGATACCTGTCCCGCCCGGAAGCCCGTGGTCTGGCACGACTGCCATGTCGCCCCTCTTGAAGATCCCCTTGTCGATGAGGAAATCTATCCCGTGCGTGTTGCCGTGCTCCTCATCCGAAACGAACACCAGCCCGATGTTGCACTCCGGCGTGACTCCTGTCTCGAGGAGAGCGCTGAGACCGAAAAGGGATGCGATGAGTTCCTGACCATTGTCCTCCACCCCGCGGCCAGATATCTTGTCTTTCGTGACCTTCGGCTCGAACGGAGGGTGTTTCCAAGCTCCGACATCGCCCTCGGGGACCGTATCCATGTGCGTGACGACCCATAGGTTTCGGTTCGAGGTCCCCTTCACCCGTATCACGATGTTGGGGCGCTTGCCTGCAGGCACCCGCGGATCGGCCGATTCGAGGACCTCGACGGACTTGAACCCCAGTTGCTTGGAAAGGGCGGCCAGGTACTTGCCGCGCTCCGCCTCCCCCTCTCCGTGGCTCTCGGGCCCGATGGCCTTGATCCGTACCATCGAGCAAAGGCTCTCGACCATCCGTTCTCTGTCCTTCAAGACGGCTTGCTTCAGTCCAGCAGCATCCATGCAATCAATCCGCCGGTGGGATATCGCCGGGTAATCGCTCCTGAGATATCTGCTTATCGTACCGCCAATGGAGTGCTACTGTTCGACCAACATCGCCACGGCGTTCCCTCCGCCGAGGCACAGCGTCGCGATGCCCCTCTTCGCGTTCCTGCTACGCATGGCGTAGATGAGCGTCGTCATAACTCGAGCGCCGCTGCAGCCGATCGGGTGACCGAGGGCCACGGCCCCGCCGTTGACATTGAACCTGTCCTCGGGCACGCCGAGGGATTTCATGACCGCAATCGATGCCGTGGAGAACGCCTCGTTGTGCTCGAAGAGGTCGATGTCGGAGATCTGCAGCTTGTTCCGATCCAGCAGCTTCTTCGTGGCGTCGATCGGGGCCTCCATGATCAACTCTGGCTTCACGCCCGCGGTGACGTAGTCAACGATCTTCACGAGCGGGTGAAGGCCTTTCTCCCTGGCGAACTCAGAGTCCATCACGACCAGAGCCGAGGCCCCGTCGTTGATGCTCGAGGAGTTGCCTGCCGTCAGGACTCCGTCCGACTTGAAGACGGGTTTCAGCTTCGCCAAAGCCTCGAGAGAGCTGTCCTCTCTGGGCCCTTCGTCGACAGAGAACAACGAGACCTCCTTCTTCGAAGGTATCTCAACGTGGACAATCTCCTCTTTGAAGGCGCCGCTCTTGATCGCCTTCGCGGCCTTCTGATGGCTCCAGAGGGCGAACTTGTCTGCATCCACCCTGGAAATGCCGTGCCTCTGCGCGACTATCTCGCCCGTGTTGCCCATGTGATAGTTGTTGAAGGCCTCCCAAAGACCGTCCCTGACCATCGAATCCACAAGGGTCGAATCGAACAGCTTGTAGCCGAAGCGGGCCTTCTCGAGAAGATACGGGGCGTTGGTCATGCTCTCCATGCCACCAGCGACGATGACCTTCTGCCTGCCCGCGAGGATAGAGTCCGCTGCGAGCATCGCGGCCTTCAGGCTGGAGCCGCAGACCTTGTTGATGGTCAGCGCAGACACCTGGTCCGTAAGCCCTCCCCAGAGCGCCGCCTGCCTCGCAGGGTTCTGGCCCAGGCCTGCGGAGATCACGTTGCCCATGATGCATTCCTCGACCTCCTTTGGGTCGATCCTGGCCCTTCGAACTGCCTCTCTGATCGCTACGGCGCCTATCTTCGAGGCGCTCATGTCCTTGAGCGCGCCGCCGAACTTGCCCACTGGAGTCCTCGTGGCACTGACAATCACTGCTTCTTTCATAACCCATCACTCGCCGACAGCCCAGGGAATCCCTGGTCCCGGTGTCTGGTGCGATGATTTCCCTGAGCGTATTTATAGATTGTCTATGTTCACCCTCGACAATCGCCGTATAGGCTTGTGAAGGTGCCGGCGCGATGCGACGGGCGGCTCGTACCAACCTGGCTTCACATTGCGCGCGTGCTTCTCGAATATCGCACGCGAGTACGGGGCTTTCTTGCCGCACTTCTTGCAGCGGAACCCCTGATTCGCTCCGACCGAGCCCATCCTCTTGCCGCAAGCATCACACATCGGGTTGTGCGACTTCCGAACATCCCTGACGAGCCTGCGCACAAGCATCTTCTCGACATTCAGGCTCCGAGGTGTCTCCCTGACCGATCCGTAGAGAGTGACCTCGTCTCCGGGAATGAGCGCACGAGCGACATCACGGAACGCCCTTGAGGGTTCATAGAACGCCGCGTCCATCTCGCACCCGTCCGTGACCCTGAGTATCACATGCTTGCCCGGCACGGTCACCGGGTATTTCGCGACCCGGACATCCACCCGCGCCGAATCCCTCGGCTTCAAGGACCTTACCCTCTTGGGCACGATGTGGTCGTCTGTGCCCTGGTTGGTCATGAACAGAAGCCATTTGCTCGGCCTCTCGCCCCTGATCATGTCTTTCGCCTTGAGGAGCTCGTCCGAGGAGTCCCCCCTGATGCCGAAGAGGATGGGGCAGGGGGAGCCCGGAGCGATGGCGATGTGATGGTTCTCGTAGTCGTAGTTGTTGAAGGTCCGTCTCGTCGCCCTGTCCATCGCGATGACGCTTTCGTCGGAGATGCTGCGGCGCGTCCCCACTAGATCTGGCGACCTGTAAGCGATTACCTCCCAAGTGCGGTCCCTGGGGCGCCAAGACATCGCAGATGCGGCTCCGATGACACCGCGGCCGTTCTTGAACTTCCGCCATCTGGCGCCCGAGCGCTTCAGCTGCGACTCGACATCGCGAAGCCCGAGTATCCCTCTGACGGCGCCCCAGTACAGCGCAGGAGGGGGCTTGGCGCGGGACGCCACTATGCCCGGGTTCGTCTTGTCGCAGTCGAACCTTGCGACCCGCTTGAGAACCTTGGAGGCTCTCTCCAACAACTCTGCGGGATCCACGGGAGCACCTCGATCATAGCACCTGATGTCGGTGTCGGCCACGTGGCCACAGAGCCTCGACTTGCCGGAACCTCGCCCCAAGCACAGACTGATGGCCGCGTTACCCCTGGTTTTCCACGGTATGTTCGGGTTCAAGCGAACGAGCCTGGGCAGGCCGATGAGGTCGAGGTCCGCGAACTCCTCGAGCATGAGCGTCGCCAGATACGTCGTGCACATGCCCTCGGGGGAGTCGGTGTCGTCGAAGGCTAGATGCGTTCCAGGCACGGCAATGGCCATGGCAGGACGGCCTGAAAAGAGTTTTCGTCATTGTTGGGGTCTGATCAAGTCCACAGATATGCAGAGCGCGAGCCGCGAGAGGTCCATCTGCAGTTGCCCCGAGAGAACCACACAAGAGCCAATGTAAGTCGCCAGGTCCGTCGACGAGGACCACAGCTGTATCGACGCGTGGCCCGACTCGTCGCCCAGCCTTGCCCCTCCTGAAAGGGTGTCCTCGACGACTCGGCCCCTGATGCAGATCTCGTCGTTCAGAAACGACTGCCAATTCTCCGAGAGGAGGTCGCAGCTGAGCACGTACTCAGACGTCCTGGAGAGGACCACCTGGCTCGGGCTGGTCAGGATTGTTGCCAGACCGGCCGACCGCATGACCGTTCCGGTGACCGAGAGCTCGTCGCCGATGTTGGCGTAGGTTCCCGGCGGATCGCCCATGCCTTCGATGCAGTATACGCTCACGCTACGACCGTCATCTAGATCCACGAGCACGATTGCCTCTGTGCCGCTGTCGTACCTCCTCAGGTCCGAGACCACCCCGATGACCCGTATTTCGGTCCCTTCATCGAGATCCTGGACAGAGGAGATGGACACCACTGGCACCGGGCTTGAGACGGACATTACCACCAGGAGGCCAAGAAGGACCGAAAGGATTACGCTCGAGTGCAACGGGCACGGAATCTTGAGGCGCATGGCTGGGGGTTGGCCCCAAGCCCGGATGACAATTGCCCGTACAGGTAGGCCTCGGAGGAGAAAACCATTTTAACGGGTTCCCATCTAACGGATGCCCAGGTGGAAGAGTGTCCAAGAGTCCATTGACGGAGTACAGGCTCGAGCTCAGCAGCTTCCTGAGCCTCCTGTTTGGAGTCCTGTCAGCGATAGGCATAATCGGCGTCTATGTTGACCTCGGGCATGGACTCCCCCAGTCGATATCGTTCCTCAACGATCTCGTGACACCGTTCGGGAACTGGGTGACGTGGCTCTTCGTAGCGGGACCCATAGGATTCGTAATCTGCATCTGGTGGTTCTACGACTACATCAAGAAGACCCGAAAGCTCGCGAAGCTGATTGACACGCCCAGCAAGGCCAAGTTCGTCAGGAACATCGACGACATTGAGTACCTTGCGTGGTCTCTTCCGCAGAGGTTTGAGGACGAAGTGATTGCCAAGAAGAAGGAACTCAAGATCTGAGAGGCCCCCCTTCTCTTCTTGTGGAGCCCGTGACCCCTATGACGGGGGTCCGCCTTGAGTCTCTCTTGCCTTCAGGACGTGGGCTCCTGCCTTGCGCAGCCTCTGAGTGATCTTGTCGACGTCTTCGGGCTTGCACCACAACTCCCCCTTTAGATGGTTCTTGACAACCTCGGTCTCGACCTTGGCAACCGAACGAAGACTGGACATGAGACTGTAGGCTTGGTCGGTCAATGGCAATGTGACCTCGATTTTACGATCATACCCCTGTACCCTGACAATCCTCTCTCTGAGTGGATTGAGTCCGGTACCGTCCTTAGCGGACACGAACATGATTTCGCAAGCGCCTTCGACGCTCCTGATTGTCTGCTCGATGGTAGCTCTTGCATCTTTCGAAATCAAATCTACCTTGTTCCCAACGACTATCACAGAATGCTTGTCGACCTTTGGCTCGAGAATCTCGATTGAAGTCTTCAGCTTCGACTTCATCGATTCGAGACTCTCACTCACGTCGAGTACGAGGAGTATCAAATCAGCATAGAAGATCTCTTCAAGCGTGGAATTGAATGCATCAACCAGATCCGGTGGAAGGTCCCTGATGAAGCCGACTGTGTCCGTGATGAGGACATTGCTCCTGGCCCCAGCGATTCTTCTGGTGGTCGTGGACAGCGTCGAGAAGAGACGGTTGTCGACTTCCACCTGAGATTCACAGAGAGCGTTCATAAGAGCCGACTTACCAGCGTTTGTATAGCCCGCTAGAGAGACAAGCGAGTATCCCTTCGCGTGTCTCTTAGATCTCGTGATCTCTCTCTGTCTTGAGAGATCAACGAGGCTCTGTTCTATGGCTCTAGCGTGAGTCTTGGCATGCTCGAAATAGACGTCCGTCGCGTAAGCGCCACCGGCAAGGAAACCCGGTCTGTCCCCGCTCTTTGCTTTGTGTATCCATTCTCTGAGGAATGGTAGCTCATATCTCAGCTTGGCCAGCGTGACTTGCGCGATTGCTTCGGGAGTGTGAGCGTGATCCGCGAAGATCCTCAGTATCACCCCTGGCCGGTCCATGCACTCCATCTGGAACAGCATCTCCAAGTAGTGGTGTTGAGAAGGCTTCAGTGATCCATTGACCACGATCATGTCCAATTCAAGTTCCTTGACTTCTTCCGCTATCTCTTCTATCCTTCCTGGTCCGAGAAATCCTACCTTGTGTGGATGATTCCTCTTCTGGAGGTACTCCTTCACAACAGAATATCCCAACGTGTCGAGGAGAGAGCGCATCTCCTCCGTGTCCTCGGCGATTGTTATGATCGCTATTCTCTTCATGATTGGAATATGCTTAGGTACTAGCACAGTATAATGTCCTTCGATGACGAAATCCGAGATTTCTGGGCACCGAGAACCCCGGCTTCCGTTGGAGGGTCCCCATAGGGGCTCGGGGTGGTCGCCCTCCGCGCGGTTCCACAGGAAATCATGGGGTCCCCCTCATGCAATGAGCATCGGTGTGCATAGAATTCTTTTATTCTCGACGGCTCATTTTCACAAGATGCTGGCTCAAGATATTCACCGAAATTCCCGCACTGCGGAAAAAATGATATCTTCCAATAAAATTAACGCTTAAGTAACTTCTACTGTATTCCCTCATTCCCTCAATTTCGCATGGATTCCGAGAGCGGCTTCCATAGGAAATCTAGGGGGAGGGAAGGAGCTTTTTCGCTTCTGCGGGGGACGGAGATGCAGGACACCATATTCCAGCAGTACATGAGAGCGCAGTCTATATTCAAGGGCGACAAGGACGTGCTGAGGCCGTCCTACATACCTGACGTTCTGCCTCACAGAGAGGAGCAGATCAACCAGCTCGCGGCCATCCTTGTGACCGCGCTGGAGGGTCAGAGGCCCTCCAACGTTCTCCTGTTCGGAAAGACAGGCACGGGCAAGACGGCGTGCATGAAGTACATCGGAAAGGAAATCGAGCGTGCCAATTCCAGCCTCAACAGGGTCCACTTCATCTACATGAACTGCGAGGTTATAGACACCCAGTACGGCATCCTGCAGAACATCGGCAACAGGTTCATCGAGAACTTCGAGGAGCGCATCCCATTCACTGGCTGGAGCACGGAGCGCGTCTACAGCATCCTGAGGGAGAAGATCGATGAGGAGAAGCGCGTGATAGTGATCGCTCTTGACGAGGTGGACCAGCTCGTCTCCAAGAGCGGCGACGACGTGCTCTATCACCTCTGCAGGATCAATGACGACCTCAAGAACGCGAAGGTCAGCGTCATCGGCATCTCGAACGACCTGAGGTTCATGGAGTTCCTCGACCCCCGCGTCAAGAGCTCGCTGAGCGAGGAGAAGATGGTGTTCCCGCCTTACAACGCAGAGCAGCTCAAGGACATCCTGGAACAGCGGTCACGGATCGCCTTCGCGGACAACGTCCTGGAGGGCTCGGTGATACCGCTGTGCGCCGCCCTCGCGGCGCAGGAGCACGGCGACGCCAGGCGCGCCCTCGACCTGCTGAGGGTGGCCGCCGAGATAGCCGAGAGGAATCACCTCGCGGTCGTCAACGAATCAGATGTCGTGAAGGCGAAGAACAAGATCGAACTCGACTGCGTGACCGAGGCGATACGGACCCTTCCTGTCCAGTCCAAGCTCGTCTTGATGGGCGTGCTGCTGAACAGCGAGAGAGGGGACGGAAAGCTCACGACGGGCGACCTCTACGAGACCTACAAGGAGCTCTGTCAATGCACGTCCATGGCGATACTCACCCAGCGCAGGATAACCGACCTCATATCTGAGCTGGACATGCTTGGTATCATACACGCCCGGGTCAAATCCTTCGGACGAGGGGGGAGAACCAAGGAGATTGAGCCGAGCGTTCCTGTGGTGGAAGCGAAGAAGATACTGGAAGAGGACGAGATTCTGAGCCAGCTGAAGAACTACAAGCTGCGGTACCAGACCACGCTCATGTGATCTATGTCCGCTGTTTGGGCTCTCCGGCACTCCTGACCGGTTCTTCTGCTTTCGCCGCATCCTCTTTCTTTTGTTCCGCCTGATATGCGGCCTTCTTCTTGGCTATCTCCTGCTTCTCCTTGAATGTGAGCCCGACATCGATGCCGATTGGCAGTATCACGATCACGCCTATGGATATCCAGAGATTCCTCACGCTGTTCTCGGGCGCTTCGCTCCCGAGGGTGTCGGTCGTCCAGAGCTTGAGGAGCCCGAACCACGGGATCTCTCCTCTGGCCTTGCCGACGATCCAGGACACGTCCACGGGCCTGTTGGACGCCATCTGGTCGATTGTGGGGTTGTGGTCTCCCTTCGTGATGTAGCCGTTCCCTCGATAGGGGATGAAGTGGTTGACATCGATGTTGACGGTGATGTCGTTCCAGCCCACGTGATAGATCATGATGACGCTTGTCAGATGGTCCCAGGTGTCCATCGGGTTGGACGTGGACCATTTCTCGGCCGCGAGGTACTGCAACGATGGCGCGCGATAGCTGTGGCCGTCCTCGTTGATCTCGAGATACAGCATGGCCCTGTGGATGATCGGAGTCTGTGTCTGGGAACCATCCCTCCTGTAGACAACGACATCTCCGAAATCCCCGTAAGTCTTGTGACCGAACACGAACCCGTCAACGTAGGTCTCGATATCGTCGACATCGCCGATGTCTCTGACCAGCACAAGATCCCCCGTGTCGATCGTTCCGATGTGGCTGAGATTGTCCGTCCCGTGCATCATGCTGTTGGATTCCACGACCACTAGGGGCGGCCATAGGCCCGTGTACGCGTACATCGCGAGAAGCACCAGGGCGACAAACAACAGCGCAATGCCCGCATCTCTCAAGAACAGCAACACAGGTTTGGAATCCTGCGAACCCTTGGATGGCGCCGCACGCTCTTCAGCCACGCCGCTTAGAAGTGAGCACACCTATAAAATGCATATGGTGGCAATTGTTTCAGTCAGTGGCGGACTGACGTGTAGGCCCTCGTGGTTTTCTTGATGTAGTTCTCGATCTCCTTCTCGACGCCTCTGTCCATCGGCTCGACCTGGTGATCCTTCAGGATCCGCCTCGCCTTCTCGCGAGCGGCCTTCCGGATGTCCTTCGCCCCGTCCCTCTCCCAGGAATCTCTGGACTTCCGGTCGAAGACGTTCGGCAGGAAGTGTTCCTTCCTGAAAAGCTTCGCAGTCATCGGGCTCTGCAGGTAGTTTGCGGATGGGCCGACCCTGCATATCTCGTCGACGGCAAGGGTCTCCTCCGTGACCTCCACTCCCTGCAGCACTCTCGTCACCATTCCCGCGATGTCGTTGTCGATGACCAGCTTGCCATATGATATGCCGAGCGATCCGTCTATCGAACCGCACGCATCGTAGATGAAGTTCATTCCTGCCATAGCGGCCATCATCATGTTCATGGCCGTCTCGGACCCAGCCTGGGCATCGAGGACCTTTGAGTCGGTGTTGCCGCCCGTGCCTCTCCTGGGCAGGTTGTAGTATCGGCCAAGTTGTGCGGCAGCGATGTTGATCAGCCCAACCTCGGGGCCGCCTAAGGCCGTCAGCCCGAGTTTCATGTCGAGCGCCGCGGAGACCGTGCCATACATCACGGGGGTGCCCGGGTTCGCTAGTTGGGAGACCATCACGCCGGACAACACCTCCGCGTTCTGCTGTACGAGCAGCCCTGCAATTGTCACGGGCGCGGTCCCTCCTGCCAGCGCTTCAGGGGCGTAGAGCATCGGCTGTCTGTACTTGGCGTAGACCAGTGCACCTTCAAGAAGCTCCTTCGAGAGTTGCATCGGGCTCACAGGGTTCGTGAACCCCAGCAAGCAAGGTTTCTTCGCGAGTTCCTCGTGGCTGCCCCTGAGGATTCTCCCCATCTCGATTGTCTCGAGGGCCTTTCTCGCAGTGTAGTTGTAACCATCGGTCGTCTTGATGGAATTCCTCCAGTCTGCAAGCATCACGTGGAGGTGATAGAGCTCGTCGGGGACGTCCGCGGGCGTGACCATCATGATCACGCTGTGTATGTTCTCGAGGTAGTCGGCAAGTCTTGCGAGGTCGCCGACGTCCTTCAGCGTCCCAGGCCGGACCTTGCCGTCAAGGTCCTCGACCCTGACAGCCAGTCCGGAGACGCCGAAGTGCACCTTGTTCTCGCTGAAGTCCAGGGCGTATTTCGGATCTCTTCCATACAGTTTGAATCCGGAGGGAGCCCTTCGGACTGTCTCCTTCACGAGGCTCTCAGGGATCTTGACCATCATGGTCTTCTTGTTCACATCGGCCCCGGCCTTCGCGAACAGATCGAGGGCCGTCGGCTCGTAGACCTTGATGCCGAGCTTCCGATAGACCTCCATCGTCGCGCCGTGAATCCTATCCAAATCGCTTCTCGAGAGCAGCTCGAGCTGACCGCCCCTGGGCTCCACAAATGACAGTATGACTCCCCCTGTCCGGGCCTGCAAGGTTGATTCCCACTATCTAGTTGTCGAATCCGGGATTGGTCCATGTGCCGAATGCCCGGCTGAAAGCTGGGATTCGCTCACTAGGCCTGCCTCGTCACTCTGGGGGTAGCTCTTTGAACGCAAGGTCGACATCTATGCCCTGTCTCTTCCGGTGCCATCTGATCGCCCAGTAGTAAGCGAACCCTGCGAACATGATCCCGAATGTGAGGAAGACCGAGAAGTGCGGAGTGATCTCGCTCCATTCATCGCTCGCTCCGAGGTTCGGGTCGATGAGGAAGTACCAGAGGCATATCAGATCAAACGCGACCCAGACGACTCCCGCGATCGCCACTATCGGGACCCCTCCGATCTTCCAGTTGGCCCCGGACGCCTCGTATATCGGCTTCGTGCGCCTGCGGTATGGGAGCGCGATGGCTGCGAGACCGACGAACAGGAACGTGCCGAGTATCTGACCGAGCTGAGCGGTGAAGCTCTGCTGGTAAGTGAACGTGAAGGCGTAGATCAAGAGATAGATCCAGTTGACGACGGTGAAGAATATGATCGCATTGATCGGCGTGTGCCACCTGTCGCTCACCTTGCCGAACCACGCAGGTATGAGCCTGTCGAAGGACCATGCGAGCGTCGCCCGGGTCTGCCCCAAGTACGCGAGAGCGGGGTACATCAGGAGCCATCCTATCATCCCCACGCCCAAGATGTATGCAACTGCGGTGTTCCCTCCAATGAGGCCGGCATGGAAGTTGAACCACTGGCTGGGCATGCCGTACACGTTCCCTCCGCTGTCCCAGCCCGTGTAATCGTAGTACTGGGCATATGTTCCGATGATGAACTCCTCGCTCAGAGTGTTCGTCACGAGAGCGTACATCCCGATGACGAATATCCCGCCGATCATTACCCCGCCCATATTTCCAATGAACGCAGTGGTCTTGGCTCGTTTGAGCTCACCGCCCATGTAAGCCGAGAAATACGGATACGCTAGGACCCAGAATCCGACAGGCAGCATTCCGAGGGTGAGCCCCCATTCCCCGAACGGTAGCCCGGACGTCGGGAAATCGGCGGCGGCATCCGTGACCGTCGCGTCGTAGCTGACAGTCCCCTGTTGCTCGGCATACTCGTTCCATGTCGCTTCCCACTCCGCGTTGCTGGTGTTCGCGAACAGCAAGGCCGCGACGAGCAGCATGACAAGCCCGAGTATCGCGCACACAGCTTGGACCTTGATGTAGACTTTGAGCCCGAGCGCCAACATTATGCTCGAGAGAACGACCACCAGGGAGGTAATCGTCAGCGTTATCGGGTTGTCCGGTTGGCTCAGGTCATTCGCCCACGCGATGAGGTTCGGGTCGTTCTCCAGGACGGCAAGCATGGCGAGGAGATCCCTCAGACCCCACGTGACGACCCATGTTCCAAGCACTCCGCACCAGACGATGTTCCAGCTGACCCACGTCCAGCTCGCCATGAAGCCGAGGGAGGGGTGCAGGCATCGGCTCACGAACACGTAGTCGCCACCGCTTCGCGGCATCGCCGCGGTGAGCGTCGCGAAACAGAACATGCCGAACATGCAACACACAAGGCAAATGAGCAGGCCCAGCTCGACGTCCGCTCCAGGATAGATCCCCGGGCCCCAGAATATCACCCAGGCGACCCCGAGCCCTATGCTCATGTTCAGGAAGTTCATATACAGCGCGTCGCGCGGCTTCATCTCTCTGACAAGGCCCGTCGATTCTCTCAGAAAGACCCTCTTCTGCTGAGACCTGCCGCCCATGCAAGACCCCTACGACCCCTGCCACGCCAGGGGCCGTCTGCGGACGCCGGGTTCGAATCTGCGTATCAATCTAATATAGTGTTGCAGGATGGGCGGGGTCCTCAGGCCTTGTTGAGGTGCCGCGCTGTCATCACAGCGCGGGGGCCCTGGAGCTCCGAATCAGGGGATGCCGGACTGTATCGCAGTTGCGCATAAAAGAAAAAAAGAGAGAGGAGGAAAGTAAGGAAGTGGTTTGGGCCCGCACGATCAGTCCTTGCACAGGCAGTCTTGGCAGTCGCACGTGCAGTTGACGTCGTCGCAGGTCTCGTAGTCGTAGCTGTAGTCCCACGAGTAGTTGTAGTCATGGCATCCGTCGGACTCGCCCGCCCACGACCACTCGAACATGTGCTTGTGACCACCGTTCATGTGCCCGGATCCGCTCCCGTCGGATGCGCTCCCGAGGGGGTTGGCGACGGCCCCTGAGGCAACGGCTGCACCTGCTACGCCTAGCACTGCTACGACTCCTATGATCGCAATCAGCGCGGTTGTCTTCATTCTTGTTCACCTCTTTTGTCGTGTGCTTCGGTTTTCCTTCCCCGAAGCCTTCGCTACTGTTTTGGCTGAAATGGTACTTGGACCTATCCTGAAAAGCTCGCAAAACCTTTGCAGAACGGTGAAAAGTGGGCTGAAAAGTGCCGTCTGGGGGTTATTCCGGCTTGATCCTCACCTTGTTCGTCGCCCCGTACCTCTCCTTGGTTATGACGCCCTTCTGCTCGAGCTTGTCCAACAGCCTCGAGACCTTCGCATTGGACATCTTCGTACGTAGGATGAGGTCCTTTTGGAGGGCCTCGCCTCCGCCGTCCATGATGGCCTTGAACATGATCCTTTCGTCGCCCGTCAAGAGCCTCAATATCAGGTACTCTCGGGCCGCGACCTCCTCGGGCTCGGGGGCAGCAGGCGCTGCTGCGGGCGCCCCTCCGGCAACAACCGCCTGAGGCTTCTCCGGCCGCTTCTCGGGCGCGGCCGCGGGTGGCGGGGCCGGGACTTGGGCCATCGCGGGAGGGAGGGGCTCGTACTCGTTCCAGAGGAATATCACCATGAGCGCGGCGACGAGGATGATGGTCGAAGCGACTATCAGAGACATGTCGTAGGTGGTGTAGGTGTGCGTCATCATCCCGTGGTCGGAATCGGTCGTCGTCACATCCGGGGTGAGCAGGGCGAACGCTAGCAGCGCGAGCGCGACTATGGCGACCCCGGCGGCCACTATCTTGAACCACTTGCTCAATCTGAGGACCTCCTGCGAGACGGAACAAGAGAAGTGACTCTATTTCTAACCTTTCCCTGCGGGGACCAGAGGGCCCTGGAGACGAACGCACAGAAAGGTAGAAATGTCCCCAGGGGATTGAGGCCAGAGAGGGTGCGAGTGACCGACAAGGGGCACAAGCGCATAGACAAGGACCACTACTTCATGAACATCGCCATCGAGGTATCCCGCAGGAGCACCTGTACTCGGAGGCAGATAGGCGCGATCGTGGTGAGCGATGTGGGCGAGATCAAGAGCACGGGGTACAACGGCAACCCGCGAGGGATACCGCACTGCGAGGAGATCGGGTGCATCAGGGACAAGCTCAACATCCCATCGGGCACCAGGCTGGAGACCTGCACCGCCGTGCACGCTGAACAGAACGCGCTCATACAGGCGGGCACGAACGCGCGGCACTCGACCATGTACTCCACGATCGTGCCGTGTCCGATCTGCGCGCGCATGATACTCAACGCTCAGGTCGCGCGCGTCGTGTACATCGACGACTACTCGGACCTCGCGGGCGTGGAGCTCCTCAAACAAGCCGGCGTGAGACTCACGCGGCTCAACAAGGACGATTTCTCGGCCAAGTTGAAGAAGTGACGAAGACGGCTCCGTCGTGTCGTTAAATGTCGATATCCCAGGGAGTCATTTTCGAAAAGGTCAGACCGCGTAGCCTATTTATATCGAAACCCGCATCAGCGACCGGAAAGTGGCTGACTTGGGCAAGGCCGAAATCCTGCGCGAGATAAAGACCGCAGAGGAGAAGGTCCGGTCTATGATAGCCGAGGCCGAGGAGAGGCGGAAGCAGCTCCAAGCCGACGGCAAGCGGATAGCGCTGCAGCGGACCGAGGCGGCCCACAAAGAGCTCAGGCAGCAGACGGATTCCAAGCTCGCCGCGGCACAGGCTCGCATCGATGAGCAGAAGAAGAGGCTGCTCCAGGAAGGTCATGCGAGGGCTGATGCCATCGCATCCGCAGCTCGCAGGAAGATGGGCGATGCGAAGGGGTTCGTTCTATCGGAGTTTGAGAGGGCAGCTGATGCTTAGGCCAGAGGACATGACTCGAGCTGTCATCGTAGGTTCGATAGACAGTCTCGATGCCACGATCGATTGTCTGTACGAGCTTGGCGTACTGCACCTGATAGACTTCACACAACAGGATGAGGATTTCAAGATAGGGCAGCCTCTCCCGAAGGCGTCCGCATCCTCCCAAAAGCTCCTGAAGCTCAGATCGATCATCCGCACGCTGAACATCGAAGAGCACAAGCCCAAGGACAAGATGCCTGTCAGCGACATCACGAAGCGCATGGAGCAAGCCCTGGTCACCTTGGACCTCAACACACATGACGAGGCAGAGGAGAGACAGAAGATCCAGGCGCTGATCAGGCAGAAGGAGGCCGAGATACGGCTTCTGTCCCCCATCCAGGATTTTGGGGTGCCGATCGAGGACTACGACGGCTTCGACAGCATTTCCTCATTTGTGGGCACCTGCAAGAATGATCCTACGGGTGCTCTATCTGCCAAGATTTCCGACGTCGAGATACTCGCGAACCCCCGCAAGAGCGATGTGGTCGTGGCGGTCTTTGCGAGGAACGAGGACAAGACAGAGGCTCTCCGGATACTGACAGAGCACGATTTCCAGGAGGCGAAGCTCCCGAAGCTCAAGGGGGACCCAAAGGCGGTGATCGCGAAGAACGCGTCCGAGATTGCCGACCTCAGAAAAGACCTCGAGAGGATCGAAAAAGACATCGAGGCCATAAGAAAGAAGTTCGCGGACTTCATCATATCTTCCGAAGAGCACCTGGCCATCGAGGTCCTGAAGGCGGAAACGCCCCTGAGGGTGGCCTCGACTGCGAATTCTTTCGTCATTGACGGATGGATACCGTCCTCAAGGATGCCTGAGATCAAGAGGTCGCTCGATTCGTTCTGCGCCGGTCTGGTGCACATGGAGAGTGTGCCTAGGGAGAAGGATGACGAGCCTCCAGTGAAGCTGAGGAACTCGAAGCTCGTGAAGCCGTTCGAATTCTTCATCAACCTCGTGTCGACTCCGAAGTACGAGGAGATCGACCCTACCCTGATCCTGTTCATCACGTTCCCTCTGTTCTTCGGGTTCATGATCGGCGACCTGGGCTTCGGGATAGGTCTGTTGGTCCTCGGTGGCATCATGCGTTTCAAGCTCAAGAACAGCCCGGACCTCCAGAAGCTAGGGACAATCGTCATGGCTGGCGGATTGTTGGCGAGCGTGTTCGGCCTGTTCGTCTTCGCTGAGGCGTTCGGTGTTCCGTTCCATCCTCCGGAGGAGAACCCCGAGGAGTACTCTTGGGAGTCTCTTGCCAACATCCCGATTCACCCGGTGCTTGACAAGATGCACGACATAACTGAGATGCTGGCCATCTCCCTCTTCGCCGGATGGTTACACCTCACGCTAGGATTCGTGTTCGGTTTCTTCAACACGATCCATCACAACAAGAAGCACGCAGTTGCCAAGATCGCCTGGCTGATAGTCCTGTTCGGGCTGTTCGTCGAGCTCATGACGATAGCCGGCAGTGCTACCAGGACGAGCGACCTGATAAACTCGGGGCTCCAGACGTTCCTTCCCGCAATGAACGAGACGCTCGTCGGCGTGGAGGTCTCTCTGCCAGCCGTCGCGATGATCGTCGTTGGCATTGTGGTCCTGCCAATCACTGAAGGTGCTATTGCCCTGACCGAAGTTCTCGGACTCTTCACGAACATCATGTCCTACATGAGGCTGGCAGCCCTTGCGACGGGCAAGGGGGCGGTGGCCATGGCGTTCAACACGATGTTCTTCCCTCTGATATTCGAGAGCGGCAACATCGTCCTGGCGATCCTAGGGGCGGTCATGCTCGTGATCGCCCAGACCTTCTTCGTATTCATCCTGGGGGCCCTATCAGCGGGCATCCAGGCTATCAGGTTGAACTATGTGGAGTTCTTCCTCAAGTTCTACGAGGGCGGAGGCACGGACTTCTCCCCTCTGAAGTACGAGAGGAAGTACTCGGTAGCGACGAAATGAGGAGGCGAAAGAAATGGATATTGGGACCGGATTGGCGCTCGTTGGGGCCGGCATCGCCGTTGGCGTGGCGGGGCTCGGCACTGGCGTCGCGCAGGCGCAAGTGGGAGCAGCAGCAGTGGGTGCGACAGCAGAGAACCCGAAGATGTTCGGACGTGGCCTGACTCTGATGGTCATTTCCGAGACAATCGTGATATTCGGGCTGGCAATCGCGTTCCTGCTGTACACGAAGGCATGAACGGCTCTTGATGCGTGTGGCAACGGAAGAAGAGCGGTCGGTGCGAAGACCTAGAGAAGGAGCTGGGACACGATGAGCTTGGACAAGGTAGTCGAGGATATCCTTCACAGAGGCGAGGAGCGAAAGCGAGAGATCCTGAAGCTCGGCGAGAAGGAGCGGGATGATACGATCTTCCAGGCCGAGAAGAAGGTCGAGGAGGACCGCAAGAAGGGGCTTACCAGGACTGACGCGCTCATCGTCCAGATGGAGCAGCAGGAGCTGTCGAGCGCTGAGCTGGAATCCAAAAAGGCGCTCCTCGCCGCCCAGAGGCTGGTCATGGAGGAGCTGAAGGAGCAGGTTCTCGCGGAGCTCGAGGCGTACCCCAAGGACAAGCGGAGGAAGCTCTACAACCAGCTCGCGGCTAGGGCGAAGAAGGAGCTAGGCGAGTGTTACGTCTACACAAACAAGGACGACAAGTCACTCCTCTCGCTCACCTCAGGGCTGTCAGCCGGAGGGCAGATTGATTGCCGCGGAGGCCTTGTGTTCGAGAGCAAAGACCGCAGCGTCAGGCTCGACTTCCGATTCGAGAGCATGGTGGACGAGATTTGGAACAAGGACATGCAGGAGATATTCGCGAAGTTGTTCGGGTGAATTGAGAGATGTGGACATTCGGGCTCAGCCGTGGGGGGAACTATGCGTATGCGTGCACCAGGGTCAAGGCGAAGAAGCACTTCCTCCTCTCAAAGGACGTCTATTCCAGGATGCTCGTAATGGACGTCTTCGAGATTGGGAGGTACCTCGGCGAGACCCAATACAAGGACGAGATGGCCAAGTACGCGTCTCGGCATTCCGGAGGGAACCTGGTGGAAGTCGCAGTCACCCGCAACCTCGCGACCACTTACTCCGCGATCCTCAGCTTCACCACGGGTCACCTTCGCGAAATGGTCGCCAGCTACCTGAAGCGCTGGGATGCATTCAACGTCAAGACAGTTCTCAGAGGGAAAGTCACGAATGTGCGGGAGGAGGAGATTGTAGACACTCTGGTCCCCGCGGGAGCATTCTCCGAGACGTACCTGAAGGGTCTCGTCCAGATGACTTCCGTCCAGGAGATAATGGACGCCCTCTCGAGCCAGCCATCTCTGGCCCTCACGCCAGAAATGGTGCGAGAGGTCGTGGACACGAGCAGGCTCGCGAGCCTTGAGGACCACCTGGACCAGACATTCTACTACGACCTCCTGAAATCCATCGAACCGACGAAGACCGCGGACAAGATCCTCCGGGATTTCGTGCGGCACGAAGTCGATGTAACGAACATGAAGATCCTGTTGAAGCTCAAGGCCGAAAGGATATCAGAGGACAAGATTGCGAAGTACCTGATACCAGGCGGCGTTGAGTTCAGCGTCGAGAAGCTGAGAGGGCTGGCGCAGTCCGAAGGACTGAACCCCATAATCGAGGAGCTGGAGAAGTCCTCGATGTCGGAGTCCATCAAGCCCGCCCTGGAGCAGTTCAAGGTTGACAAGAAGCTGTCGGAGATAACGATAGCGTTGGACAAGTCGCTGATAGGCAAGAGCGAGAAGTTCGCCCACTTCTACCCTCTCTCGGTTCTGCCTATAGTGAACTACATGATACGCAAGAAGGTGGAAGTGGACAACATAAGGATCATCGCGAGGGGCAAGGAAAACAACCTGCCGACCAAGGTCATCGAGAATCTGCTGGTGGTGTGACATGGAGATCGCAGTCGTCGGCTCGGAGGAGTTCGTCGTGGGGTTCAGGCTTGCCGGGATCAAGAAGGTCTACGGCGTGACGCCGGACAGGCTTCTCGAGACCATCGTCAAGGTGATGGACGAGCCCGAGGTCGGCATACTGGCAGTCCATCAGGACGACCTGCAGAAGCTGCCCCCTCAGCTTCGCACGAAGATGATGGAGAGCGTCGACCCGGTCGTCATACCGGTCGGCCTCGAGGAAGGGGACATGAGAGATAAGGTTCGAAGGGCGATGGGAATCGACCTGTACAAATCGAAGTGATAGGAGCGGATCGTATGGCAGATCAGAAGAAGGGCAAGATAAGCAGGGTTGCAGGACCAGTCGTCACCGCTGAGGGTATCTCCCCGAGGATGTACGATGTCGTCCTCGTCGGTGAGCTCAAGCTCATGGGCGAGGTCATCAAGCTGGTCGGCAACAAGACGGTCATTCAGGTCTACGAGGACACCTCAGGGATCAGGCCCGGGGAGGAAGTCGTGGACACTGGCGCGCCGCTCCAGGTGGAGCTCGGCCCGGGACTGCTGTCCAGCGTCTACGACGGCGTCCAGAGGCCGCTCCCGGTCCTCAGGGACAAACAGGGGGACTTCGTGTCGAGAGGAGTGACCGCCCCCGGCCTCGACCGGAAGACGAAATGGAAGTTCACCCCGACCGTCAAGAAGGGCGCTGCCCTTGAGGGCGGAGCCGTCTTGGGCGAGATTCCAGAGGGCAACATCGTCCACAAGGTTCTCCTGCCGCCGAAGGCCAAGGGGAAGCTGAAGAACATTTCGGAGGGCGAGTTCACGATAGAGGACACGATCGGCGAACTCGACAACGGCACCAAGATACAGCTCATGCAGCGCTGGCCGGTCAGACAGTCAAGACCTTACGTTGACAAGCTGTTGCCCGACATCCCTCTGGTCACTGGCCAGAGGGTTCTGGACATGCTTTTCCCGCTCGCGAAGGGAGGCACTGCGGCCATCCCCGGCGGATTCGGCACGGGCAAGACGGTTACCTCGCAGCAGCTGTCGAAGTGGAGCGACGCGCAGATAGTCATCTACGTCGGTTGCGGCGAAAGAGGGAACGAAATGACCGAGGTTCTCACTAGCTTCCCGGAGCTCGAAGACCCGAAGACGGGCAAGCCGCTCATGGGCAGGACGGTGCTCGTCGCGAACACCTCGAACATGCCCGTCGCGGCAAGAGAAGCCTCGGTGTACACCGGCATAACGATCGCGGAGTACTACAGGGACATGGGCTACGATGTCTCACTCATGGCCGACTCAACATCGAGATGGGCCGAGGCGATGAGAGAGATATCCTCGAGGCTTGAGGAGATGCCTGGCGAGGAAGGATATCCTGCGTATCTCGCCGCGAGGCTGTCGGAATTCTACGAGCGATGCGGCAGGGTCAAGACACTGTCTGGGAACATCGGCTCGATATCAGTCATCGGCGCGGTCTCTCCCTCAGGCGGAGATTTCAGCGAGCCGGTGACGCAGAACACGCTGAGGATCGTCAAGGTCTTCTGGGCCCTCGACTCCAAGCTGAGAGAGCGGAGGCACTTCCCTGCGATCAACTGGCTCACATCGTACAGCCTCTACAGCCCGATCCTCGAGGACTGGTATAGGAAGAACATCTCCGAGGACTGGAACGCGGTGAGACTGTGGGCGATGGAGACTCTCCAGAAGGAATCGGAGCTCCAGGAGATCGTCCAGCTCGTCGGCTCCGATGCCCTTCCGGAGGAGCAGAGGCTGACGCTCGAAGTCGCTAGGATGATAAGGGAGTTCTTCCTGCAGCAGAGCGCCTACCACCCAGTGGACACGTACAGCCCGCTGAAGAGGCAGTACGAGTACATGAGCGCCATCAGGAAGTTCTCCGAGCACGCGAAGAAGGCGGTATCGCTCGAGGTGCCGCTCGAGAAGATAGTCTCCCTGCCCTGCAGGTCAGACCTGGGCAAGCTGAAGTTCGAAGAGGCTATCGACCAAGACCTCAAGAAGGTGTCAGCGGAGATCGAGAAACAGTTCGCAGGATTGGGGGTGTGATGGGCATGGCCAAGGAATATCACACGATAAGCCAGATCGCGGGGCCTCTCGTCTTTGTGGAGCGGACCGAGCCCGTGGGATACGGTGAGCTCGTTACGATCGCCTTGCCCGACGGCTCGACGAAGAGGGGGCAGGTCCTGGACACGTCCGATGAGATAGTGGTAGTCCAGGTGTTCGAGGGCACGGGCGGCATCGATAGAGGATCGGGGGTCAAGTTCCTCGGAGAGACTATCAAGATGCCCGTGTCGCGGGACATGCTCGGGAGGATACTCTCGGGGTCTGGCGAACCTCTCGACAAGGGACCGCCGATCATACCCGAGAAGCGGCTGGAGATCATCGGGTCCGCCATCAATCCGTGGGCAAGGGACAACCCCAGGGAGTTCATCCAGACGGGCATTTCCTCAATCGACGGCATGAACACGCTGGTAAGGGGACAGAAGTTGCCGATTTTCTCCGGTTCCGGTCTCCCTCACAACGACATCGCGCTTCAGATCGCTCGTCAGGCGAAGGTCATTGGCAAGAAGGAGGAGTTCGCCGTCGTTTTCGGGGCGATGGGTATCACCAGCGAGGAAGCACAGTACTTCATGAAGGATTTCGAGCGAACAGGCGCGCTCAAGAGGGCCGTGGTCTTCCTGAACCTCGCGGACGACCCGGCGATCGAACGGCTCCTCACTCCAAGGCTCGCTCTGACGACTGCAGAATACCTGGCGTTCGACCTCGACATGCACGTCCTCGTGATATGGACCGACGTCACGAACTACTCGGAGGCCCTGAGGCAGATAGGCGCCGCCAGAGAAGAGGTCCCGGCGAGGCGAGGATATCCAGGATACATGTACACCGACCTCGCGAGCATGTACGAGCGCGCTGGAAGGATCAAGGGCAAGAAGGGCTCGATCACGCAGTTCCCGATCCTGTCGATGCCTGGTGATGACATCACGCACCCGATCCCCGACCTGACGGGCTACATCACGGAGGGGCAGATAGTCGCCTCAAGGGAGCTCCACAGAAAGGGCATCTTCCCGCCGATCGCGGTCGAGCGTTCGCTGTCAAGGCTCATGGGCCAGGGCATCGGCGCGGGCCACACTCGAGAGGACCACAGAGCCGTCTCGGACCAGCTGTACGCCTCATACGCCGAGGGAAGGGACCTGAGAGGACTTGTGGCAATCGTCGGCAAGGAGGCTCTGTCCGAGCGAGACAGGAAGTTCCTCGACTTCGCAGACGCGTTCGAGGACAGGTTCGTCAGGCAGAGCAAGGACGAAGACAGGACCATCGACCAGACGCTCGACCTTGGATGGGAGCTCCTGTCCGCGCTGCCGGTCGATTCCCTCACGAAGATCGACAGGAAGATCATCGAGAAGTACCACCCGAAGCAGAAGAAGTGATGCCAAGATGCCGGTGCGAGAGATACAGCCGACAAGATCCGAGCTCCTCGAGGTCACGAAGAAGATCAAGCTGACCCAGAACGGCTACAAGATACTGAAGCTGAAGCGTGACGGGCTCATACTGGAGTTCTTCAAGATACTCGACCAGGCGAAGGACCTCAGGCAGGAGATCGCGAATCGCTACAAGGACGCGCGCGAGAAGATCGCCATAGCGAGCGCCGTCGACGGCATCATCGCAGTGAGGTCCGCCTCATACGCTCTCACTGGCCACCCCGAGATACAGCTCAGGAGCAGGAACCTCATGGGCGTCGTGGTCCCCGACATCAAGTCCAACAAGATCGTGGCGCCATTGCCTGAGCGAGGCTACGGCATCATCGGGACCTCGCCCAGGATAGACGAGGCGACCGACGCCTTCGAGAAGCTCGTAGAGACGGTCGTCAAAGCCGCGGAGCTCGAGACCACCATGAAGAAGCTCATCGAGGAGATCGAACGCACGAAACGGCGAGTCAACGCCCTCGAGTTCAAGGTCCTTCCAGAGTTGGAGGAAATCGAGCGCTTCATACGGTTCAGGCTCGAGGAGATGGAGCGGGACAACACCTTCAGGCTGAAGCGCATAAAGGCCAAGACGGCAAAGGCGGCGGAGGCCTGAGCGTACGACCCTGGAAGAGATGCTTCACGACAGAGTGCTCATGATGAAGCTCTTCTGGGTGGGGTTCATCGCGGGGATCGTGTTCATCGGCATCGGCGTGGTGGTGCTGTTCATGGACATCTTCGGCTGAGCAGGAATGCGTCGGCCGTCAGAGAAGGCCCTTCTTCTTGAGGAACTTGCCTCGGACAGAAAGCGCGTGCAAGGCGGTTATCGCCCTCTCCGGAACTGGCATGACAGGAATCCCCCTCGCGTCGAGGAAGCTCTCGGATTCGGCATCCTCGATCCCGGCGAAGCAACCCACGGTCGGTTTTCCGCTCAGCTTCGATGTGATCGAGATCCATTTGGCTATCTCGAAGAGGTTCGTGGCGGCCTGTCTCGCGGCTATGACGAGTATGCCCTTCACCTCTGGAGCCTGACCGACGGCCTTGAGGACGTTGGCGTATCTGGCGGTGTCCGCATCTCCGATGATGTCAATCGGGTTCCCCCAGCTCCAGGTAGGGGGGCAGGCCTTGCCGATCTCCTCAAGTGTCTGATTGGACAGGTCCGCGAGCTCGAGCCCCATCTCCTCAGCATAGTCCGTGGCGATGACTCCCATCCCGCCTGCGTTCGTTACTATCGCTATGCCGTCATCTACCAGAGGCGGCTGGTTGGCGAGAGCCTGCGCGGCGTCGAACAGTTCGAACATGGTCCTGGCCCTGTACACTCCCGTCTGCTTGAAGACGGCGTCGAAGGCAGCGTCCGAGCCTGCGAGCGCGCCCGTGTGCGAGCTCGCGGCCTTGGCTCCCCGTTTCGACCTGCCGGCCTTGAGGATCACGATTGGCTTCTTCTTGGAGGCCTTGTCGAGGGCCTTGAAGAGCTCCTGCCCCTTCCTCGTCGCCTCCATGTACGCGGCGATGCACTTCGATTTGCGGTCGTTTGCGAAATGGTTGACCAAGTCCGCGTCGTCGATATCGGCCTTGTTCCCAGAGCTCACAAATGCGGAGAAACCAAGCATCTCGCCGATCGAGTATTCGATGGCCGCGGTGCAGAACGCACCGCTCTGTGAGAAGAACGCGATGGAGCCTGCCATGGGCGCCGTTCTCGCGAAGGACGCGTTCATGTGAACGTGGGGCGAGATGACACCCAGCGAATTCGGTCCGACGAATCGGATCTTGTACTTCGTCGCAATGTCGACGACCTGCTTCTCCCTGGCCTTTCCCTCCGCGTCCCCTTCGGAGAACCCCGCGGAGATTATCGTCACGCATTTCACGCCCTTCCGTCCAGTCTGCTCCATCACCTCTGGGACGAGCTTGGCGGGGACGACTATGACCGCCATGTCGACGACCTCTGGGCACTCCAGGATCGACGGATAGCACGGTATCCCGAGTATCTCCTTGTAGTTGGGGTTGACTAGATGTATCCTTCCTGCGAACTTGTCGCTGAACAGGTTCTCGATGAGGATGTTGCCGATCTTGCCAGATGTCGGGGTGGCCCCGATGACGGCTACCGATTTTGGATTGAAGAACGGGTCCAGCTCGCGCACGCCCAGCAATGCTGCTTAGTGGATATCAATCCTTTCACGGGATGTCAGCTCGAGAAATCCTCGACCCACATCTTGCCCGACCCGAGGTCTATCATGGGGACCTTGCACGGGTCCGGTATCTGGTTGTGCATCCGCTGATATCCGGTTTGGCTCTGCCACGCTGAGGCGTTTATGAGCTTGATCCCTCTGTACTCCCCTATCGAACACACGTGGACGTGCCCGGTGACGAATATGTCGGGGACCTTGTCTATGACAAGGTAGTCCTTCTGCTCAGGCGCCAGGGCCGTCCTCTCGCCGTAGATCGGCGCCATGTGCCTTCGCCTCAGCATCTCTTTCATGATTTCTTCGGGCCGGCTGTGCGAGAGGTTCCGCACGTTTCCGACGAAGTCGTCCATGCTCCTTCCATGGTATGCGAGAACGCTTCTGCCCTCGATCTCGAGATAGCACGGGTTCCCGACGAAGATTGTCCCAGGGTCGAACATCGACTCGACCTCCTTGGGCAGCGCGGGCTGGGGCTCTGCAAGGCGAACGGCGTCGTGGTTCCCGGGCATCATGATTATCTTGATGCGCTTTGGGATGTTGGAGACGAGCTTCGCGAGCTCCTGATACTGATCATAGATGTCCTCGATGAGCAGTTCGTCTTCCTGACCTGGATATATCCCTATCCCGTCGACGAGGTCGCCGGGCATCAGGATGTACCTGATTTCCTCAGCAGCTGGATCCTTGTTCAGCCAAGACACGAATCTGTTCCATCCCTCGGACAAGAACTCAGTGCTCCCAACGTGTATGTCAGACACGAAAGCTAGCACGGATCTGGAACCGTTCGGAGTCATGCCGCTGTTGACCGGCACATCGGGATGGATGATCTCCTTGGCAACGACGATGTCCCCGTCCCTGCTGAAAGACCCGACCACGCCGAGCACCTCGTCATTGATGTAGTAGTCAGCGGACCTCTTGACACCCTTCATCAGGAGAACCTGCACCTTGTCGTCTTCGTCCTCGAGTTCCAGCATCGTATGACCGTTCTTGGTTTCCCTTGCGTCATTGACTATGCCGACGAACCGCACGTCCCTCTGGACCTTCTTCGCCTTTGATATGCTGACCAGGCCAGAGAGCTCTCTCCTCTTCTGGAGCAACTTCCTCAGAGTGAGGTACCTGTCGTTGAACAGCTTCGCGAAGTCTATCACATTGCCGACACAGGTCGACCCCCCGGTTATGTCCTTGACCACCTTGACCTCACCTGGCATCAGGTCTGCAGCCGGTGGTTCGGTTTTCGGCTCCTCTGCGCGCGCCTTGGGTCGCGCCTTCGGCTGGCATGTGAGGTAGTTCTCAACGTCGTCCTTCGTCAGGATCAGAGGCCTGTCTGGGTCATCAAGGATGTGATTCACGCATTTCATCGCATCAGGGGCCTTGGTCAGCGCGTCGAGAGCATCTGGATCTACAAGGATCCCTTTTTGCGCGAAGACCTTCAGGATGCGATTCTTCATTTCGCCAATCCTAGCGCGGACGTCTTTAAATATCTTTTCTAATATGGCTGGCTCATGGCGGAAGTCCACCTGAGCGCGAGATGTTTTCCGACCGAGGACCGGGCGAAGGTTATCGGCTCCATCACATCGGCGTTCCCGGATGCCGTCATAAGTGGCGAGGACCCGATCGAAGCGTCGGCATCCTCCACGGACATGTTCGCCGAACTCCTGAAGAGGCAGCGGATTCGCGACGCCGCCCGTGCAGTCCTGAGGCGCGGCGTCCGGGGCAATATGACGAGGTTCAGGCTGAACAAACAGGTGGCAGCCATAGGGAAGATGTCGTTCTCAGAGGAGGACCATCCTCTGGGCGACATAGAAGTTACCATTGTCTCCGACGACATCGCCGCCGTCATAGATTCGATTGCGCCAAACACGAGATTGGAGAGAGGCGCATGATCGGCATAGGTTCGCCAACCTTCTGCATCACGCCCTTCGCGAGCACGCTCGAGAGCATATCGAAGCATTTCAGGCTCTGGGAGATCCTCTCTGAAGGAGAGGACAGGCTGGAGGTCGTGAAGGACGAGATCAGGTATGGCAAGACCTCGTTCAACATGAAGTTCCAGGTCCACGCGCCGCTCAGCGACGTGAACATAGGAAGCGTCCACGAACCTATGCGTCGGGCCGCGCTAGATGAGATCAAGCAGACGATCCAGATATGCAGGCAGCTCGACATCGACATGGTCACCGTTCATCCGGGATTTGTTCAGGGCATCGCGTTCCTCAACAGAGCCAGGGCGCTAGAGACGACGAAGGCGAGCGTGATGTCCTTGGCCGCGGTCGCCCGAGAACACTCAGTGAGAATCGCGCTCGAGAACATGCCTGCGAACATAAACGCGACCTGCACTTCTGCCTCTGAGCTGCTCGAGGCGATCGGAGACTCGGGGATCGGCATATGTTTCGACATGGGCCACGCGAACACGGCCGGGCAGCTCGACCAGATGCTTGCGCTCGTAGACAGGTTCGCCAACGTGCATCTTCACAATAACGAAGGTCAGTGGGATCAACATAACAAGGTTGATGACGGCTCCGCAGACCTCGCCAAAGTCGTCTCTGTCCTTAAACGGTCTTACAAGGGCAACATCATTGTGGAAGCGACCGACCTCGAAAGCGGGACTGATAGCAAGAGGACACTCGAGAGGCTCCTACGATAGATTCCCGCACCTGAGGCACTGAAATCTCCCGTTGACCCATCTGGCCTCGGTATGCCCACAGGCGGGGCACACGTATCTGCCGACAATACTCATACTCTGCGGAACCGACTGCCTGTACGGGTCGCTCTCGGGAGCTGGCGGAGGGATTGCGCCCTCTGGCTGGAGGGGCCAGGGCTGCTGGTTCACTGGCGCGTAGCGGTACGAAGGGGGGTAGCCATAGGCCGCCTGCACGCCAGGCGAGGGCTGCGGTTGTTCGAACTCGAAATACTTCCTGCCTGTGACGAACTCGAGCATCCTAGTCGTGTAGTAGACGAAGAACACGGCTCCGAACGCGAGCCACAGAAGCACTCCGAGCCCGAGGATCATCTCCAGTGCGAAGGAGTAGAACGCCTCAAGCGGCAGGGCTAGGTAGTCCGTCGCGAAGTGCATCATGATGGCGGCGGCGAGGCCGTGCTTCAGGAACAAGTATCCGAATGCCAGCCCAGCCGCGGTCGTGGGGACTATCTTCCACGCCCCCCATCCGCCTTCGAAGTGCGCGAAACCGAAGATGACGGACGAGACGAGTATCAGCGTGACCTCCGGGAGGTTCATCTTGAATCCCCCTCCCAGGAAGTAGGAGTATATCCTGTTCTTGCGCGAACTCCGGAGCAAGGCCCATGCCAGGAGAGGTACGCCGATCAACAGAACGCGGGTGACGAGCTCCTCCCACACAGAGGCGTTTGCCAGCAGGAAGAGGCTATCCGACAGGACGGTCGGTGACGGGACCTCGTCGGATGATGGCTGAACGAGCAGGGCGATGAGCACCGAGAAGAAGAGTGTCGCGAAGAAAAGGCCGAGCGTGTCGAACAGAGCGCTGTGGCGCCTCGACTCGGCACGCATCCTCGCCTCCTTGGTGAACTGGGAGAAACTGGTCAAGAATATCCAGAGGCAGCTCGCCACAATTGCCGCGATCAGGGAATAGTAGTACACGACGAGAGTGTAGCCCGATATCTCGAGAAGATCGACCACGATCGGCATGATCACGAACAGAGTGACCCCCGACCAAGTCTCGAGAATGTCCGGTACGACAAGCTTTGCCCCCCAGACCAGTGTGACGATCTGAAAGGCCAGCTGGAAGAGATAGACGATCATCACGAATGCGGCGATGGCCTTGATGATTCTGCGCCAGTCTGTCCTATTCTTGTAGTAGTACGGTGAGCCGTACGCGGGCGCTCTCCTGTTGCCCGCCTCAGGCAGGCCGGAGTACCTCATCGACGGTCTGATTGCGCCGCATGTGGGACAGTATTTGCCAAGCTGCGGAATGATGGTGCCGCACATCGCACATCTTTCTTCGGCTTCAGGCGGCGATGCTGGCTGAGAAACACTCGCCACATCGCGTCAAAGAGTCTAGTTCGTATATTACTCTATCGTATTCTGTCGTCTCTCTGCGGGAGCACGGGTTCGGAACGTTCGCACCTTTCGTGTCCGGCCCATTATCAATCCAGATATCGGGACTTGCGACGAACGTTTATATGAATTGACAATATTCGAGAGCCGCCTATCAAACGGAGGCAACCGGATGGACGATGAGAAGGATGCAAAAGTGCGGTTCGAAACGCTGAGCGCCGAGAAGATACCTTTTGGGAAGAACAACTTCCTGGAAGTGGCACGGAAGAAGGCAATAACTGACGAGGGGGACAGCGAGTTCATCTCAGTGTCCAGGGGTTACTTCCTTCCGGATGGAAGCGAGAAGTACAAGAAATCTATTACAATTCCGGACGACCCTTCCATAAAGGCGTTCGTGACAGAGAAGATAAACAAGCTCTGAGGCCGTCCTCACCTTGTTGTTGCACCCGCGAGGCGGGTGCAAGGGCGGAATCCGCTTCCGCCATCTCGATTTTATTCTTTGTGGCTGCGCTCCGAAGCCATCTTCTCGATTAGCATCTCCAGGTAGGTCCTGGGCTCCAGTTTCTCCAAGCCGAGCTCGGTCCTTGCGGTTTCCATGAGCATCTTGGACCTCTCTGGCGACTCAGTGAGGATCTCCAGCTCGACGAACTCGCCGAGGCCTTCGACATCGTCGACCTCCACTCTCAGCTTGTCGAGAATGTAGCTGCTCCGGCTCTTCCGGACAACGAAGGACTCCCTGAAGCCGAGCCTTTCGACGATTCGCGCGACTGCGAGAGGATTGTCGGTCTTGAGCGTGATCTCCTCGCGCGCCTTCACCGTCAGTGACTGCATCCTAGGCCCCTTGTACGTGAGTTCCGATGCGTCATCGGACTTGCGCAGCCTGAGGGCCTCGTCGGTCTTCCCGAAATCGCGAGACGGATGGGCGTAGTACACGTCTTCCATCGTGCCTCCCCAAGTCTTCTTGGCACCGAGTTTTGCGAGGGCCTTCTCGACCTTGTCATTGCCAGGGGACCTGTACTTGGACTCGACTTCTAGCACGACGGCTCCGAAGCATCAGGGAGTAGATTAACTTGTCCCGAGCCAGCCAGTCGGGGCATGATGCCGTTACCAAAAGGTATAAGTCCCGATTCACGGATAGATGCATCCCCCTACCAGGTGGCTTGTATGGAACAATCAGAGCGCGCCATAAGACTCCGCAGGGAGGAGCTTGTCGAGATCAAGAAACTGTACGAAACCGTGATGACATTCGCATCCCACGGGATGTTCTACAGGAGCGGCAGGATCATCGGGGACAGACTGATACGTGCCGTCGGGTCCGACCTGGGCAAGGTCAAGGACGCGCTCATCCGGGAAGGTTGGGTCACGGACATCGTGTTCGAGGGAGACACGATCAGCGTCGCGGGATCCATCGAGGTGTCCAATTCAGATTCTCCCACATGCCACATGCTGAGAGGCATGCTCGCAAAGGTCTTCGAGGAGAGGACCGGGAAGGATGTGTACTGTCACGAGCGCAGGTGCGTTTCCAAGGGGGACGACAAGTGCGTCTTCGTCATAGACACGGAGGTGCTGTGACTTGACGAGGAAGACCACGGGCATCCCGGGGCTGGACGGCATGCTTCAGG
The DNA here is from genome assembly GCA_025457815.1 of Thermoplasmata archaeon. Taxonomy (GTDB): domain Archaea; phylum Thermoplasmatota; class Thermoplasmata; order UBA10834; family UBA10834; genus COMBO-56-21. The sequence continues at coordinate 15,413 of JALOTQ010000002.1, read as the reverse complement.
GAGGGTTCCCGTTCCCATCAGCGATTCTCGTCGCCGGGGAGCCCGGCACAGGGAAGACCACTCTGGCCGTCCAGAGCCTGTTCCACGGGGCCAGAGAAGGGGAGAAGGGGCTCTACATCACAGCCATCTCGGAACCCCAGTGGCTCGTGCAGAAGTTCCTATCATCGTTCTCGTTCTACAACCAGGAGCTGGTCGAGAAGGGCGTGGTGAATTTCATCGACATCGGTCCCACGCTGCTCAAGAACCCCAGCGACATGCTCAACATCATCAAGAAGAAGATCGAGCAGTACCAACCCCTCAGGATAGTCATTGACCCCATCACCCCGATGACTGACATGCTCCAGTGGCGGGGCGAGACCCGGGAGTTCATGCACGAGATCTTCGCCTATCTGAAGGCGTTCAACTGCCTGACGCTCGTCACGGCCGAGCTATCTTACGACGACATATCCCACAGCCAGGAATCGTACATGGTGGACGGCGTGATCATGCTTTCCTATCCCGAGGAGGAGAAGGTGCGCCGGAAGTTCCTCGAGGTTCTCAAGATGAGAGGGACCAAGCACACGACTGGCAGACAGCTGATCGACATCACCGACGAGGGCCTCGCAGTCCAGGCTGGCCTCAGGTAGGACCAGTCCATGAGCGGCGACAGCGAGGCAGACCTGAAGAGCGGGAGTTCGTACCTGTTCACCGACAAGGGGGTCGGCCGTGCCTTTGAGGTCTTCAAGAAGCTACTCGCCGAGGGAAAGCGCGGAATAGTCATCACCAGAACCCACCCTGGCCGGGTACAGCAGGTCTACAGTCTTGACTGTCCCGTCATGTGGATCGCGAAGGCGACCAAGCCGACTGGCGGGGTTATAGTGCTCGAACCTACACGTCTCATGAAGATACACAGCACGGTGTCAGACTTCATCAAGGCTAATCCGGGCTCGGTCGTGCTGCTGGACGGTCTGGAATACCTGATCACCGAGAACGGGTTCGCGACGGTCATGAAGGCCATCCAGCTCACGAACGAGGAGGTTGCGATGTCAGGATCCTATCTCCTCGTCCCTATCGACCCCAGGGCGTTCGAGACGCAACAGCTGGGGCTCCTCGAGCGCGAGTTCTCCATACCCGGTGAAAACGGACGGCCGCGGGGACGCTAGCTCCGGTTTTTCTATGCGGAAGTGCTTCAAGGTGTCGATGTCAGATTCGGGAAGCTTGGGCAAGGTGCACGTCATCACCGGCCCAGGCAAGGGGAAGACCACCGCGGCATTCGGATTGGCTCTTCGTGCCGCTGGGCACGGCCTGAAGGTCTGCATCGTACAGTTCATGAAGACGGGTGAGACGACCGGGGAGACCATCGCTGCAAAGAAGATTCAGGGAATCGAGGTGCGACAGTTCGGGACCGGCAGGTTCGTCGATCTCAAGAACCCGTCGGCAGAGGACAGGCGCACCGCGAATGAAGCCCTCGAGTTCGTGCGCGGCAGACTCAAGGATGGGGACTGCCAGATGGTCGTGTTGGATGAGGTCAGCACGGCCGTATCGTTCGGTCTCATCGCCGGATCGGAAGTGCTACAGGCCGTGAAGACAAGGCGGGAGGGCGTAGAGGTCGTGATGACCGGCAGGGACGCTCCGCTCGAGTTCATCGAGTATGCGGACTACGTCTCAGTGATCGACAGCTGGAAGCATCCATTCGACGAGGGCCTCAAGGCGAGGAAGGGCGTCGAGTGGTGAATCCGGGCTAGACCTTGTCCTTGAGGAACAGCAGATATCCAATCTCTTCGGCCGTGAACACAGTGTTCTTCTTCAGGGCCTTGGAGTCCCCTTCCCTCAGCATCTTCAGCACCAGGGGCTGACCACGCGTGAACATGAGTATGCGTCTGAGAGCGTCCTTCTCTATCTTCTCGTTCCCGAGCATCTTCTTCGCGCTCTCCTCGTCCAGGCCCTTGATCCTCAGCTCGGTCACGACCCCACGATCCACCTGCTCCTTCTGATAGAACCAATTGTAGGCCGGCGTCTCCTGCCTGGCACTGATCACGATCTTCGCCTGCCCTTCCGCCTCTACGAGGTCCGAGAAGAACTCGACGACCTCCTCTCCCACATCGTAGTAGTCGTCGAAAGCGAGCACGCAGTTGTCCAGTGCGAGAACCTCCGCAAGAGAGCTGACGTTCCTGCTGACTCCCTTGCCGAAGCTAACGAGGGCGTCCTCAAGATGCTTGGCGGTCGTGCCGGGAGACAGAGTCGTCCAGAGGCAATCGTCCTCGTCCTGGGTCTCGAGGAACTTGCGGGTCAATGCCGTCGCACCGTACCCTCGGTTCCCCAGAACGACCAGCACGCGGGACTCGGTTTCCATGAAATGGTCCATGACCTTGAGCTCTGCCTCGCGCCCGTAGAAATGGTCTAGCTTCGGAGCATCGCCGAAATCCCTTATCGGCGCGCGCCGCGTCTCCCCGACCTCGACGACTCCGTCCCTTATCCTCGAGACCGCCGCGATCGCGCGTTTCCTGCCCAGAAGCTCCTCGATGTCTTTGCCCGCCATCTTCGACGAAGCGCCTTCCTTCTGTATGGGGAAGGTGGTCTCCCTGATGCGCTTCCACAGGTCTTCGGCAGACCGGAGCCCCTCGGTCGTGACGGAGTAGATGTTCATCCGGCGCTCGTGTCCCTTGACCCTGGCCGTGAGCTCTTCGACAAGTCCGTCCTTTATAAGCCCCTTGACAGCGCGCGGCACGTGCGTGCGCGACATGCCAACCCCGAAGGCTATCCCGGCCTGCGTGACATCGGGGCTGTACTCTTCCGGTGGAACGTCCGTGGCGAACCTGGAAAGGTGGAGGAGGACTCTGTCGTTGACGCTTAGTTGGCCAGCCTCTGGCATCGGTTCTGAGGATGCCCCTGTTCTTATATAATCGTGCTGGTTTGGGCGGCCTCCCAGGAAGCCGGATTTGATTTCACTGGTAGTTGGTAATGACCTCAACACGTTTAAATATGGTCCAGGGCGTTGAATCGCACGAAAAGCAGAGTGAGTTCTCTCATCCCCGGAGGACTGAAAGCATGAGCTTCGATTCTCGAAAGAAAAGGCTGAGAAATGAGAACAGCGGTGTGTCCGAAGTCGTCGGCAACATCCTGATTCTGATGATAACCGTGGTTCTGTTCACGTCGATCATAGCGTTCGTGAACCAGATACCGATTCCCGAGCAGGTCAAGAAGGCTAGCTTCTCCGCCTCGGTGGACTTCCTCTCCGGAGGGACATCGGCCGACCTGACGGTCACGCACATGGGCGGTCAGCTGCTCCGGACCGAAGACACGGTCATCCTGATCCAGATCGACGGAACCGGCAGTGCATACTACCTCGACTCCGACCCAGGCTTGGGCGGCGCCGAGACTTGGACGACGGGGATGACATGGACCACCCAGCTCACAAACACTTCCTACACCAGCTCTATCGTTGTCAGCATAATAGATATGGAGAACAGCCAGGCGATATGGACGAGCCAGGTGACCGGGGGCGGATCAGGCAGCCCACCGAACATCCTCCAGAGGTACACCGACGCCAACCCGGTGACCCCAACGGCGGACCCGATCAGCGAGTTCAAGAACTTCACGCTGTTCGTGCAGGTCACCGACCCTGACAACGATCTGGACAACTCCGAGGTCTATGTGGACTCGTCTCAGTTCGAGGACGGGATAGGCAACCACGAGGACGGCTCTGAGAAGGCCTGGAACCCTGCCTACCAGCCGCTCAACGGGTGGTTCAGGTGGGACTTCACCGTGTGGCACATGAACACCACGACCACGGGCTACCTGATGTACGATTCAGAGGTGCTTGACGGCGCGGTCATATGGATACATGCTAAAGACCTCGCGGGGCACACTACCACATCCACGTTCATAATCTCGCTCGTCGAGCTGCCCACAGACACCCAGTTCAACACCGAGATTATCGAGGTCAACCAGGAGACTGGAGAAAGCGGCCTGCCATCCTACATCAAGTGGATAAGCGGGAACCAGGGCTTCGCGGTGTTCGGCGAGAACATAACCGACGGCCAGCCGACCGGAAGGGCGAACATCAGCGACCCGCGGACGACCTTCTTCAAGGACGAGATGGTCTTCATCCGTGTCGCGAGCCTGACGATGACCAACATATTCGCGGAGAACGAGATGGACGTCGTCGACACGAGGACGGGCCTGACTTATGCTCCGCCAGGCGGCGATTCCGGCGTGTTCTACCCCTACCCGACGGGAGGGGCCGCGGCGGTCTACGAGACCAAGTTCAACACGAGCTACCTGCCTCCGGGCTCGTACTCGTTCCAGATAAGCCTCAGAAGCCAGCCTGTGCCGGGCGAGAGCGAGACTGTCTTCCAGACCATGCAGATCATAACGATCCTGCAGGAGGGCTCCTCGATCAGCCAAGAGGACATGCCCTCAGTGCACCTCTACTCCGACAGCGGCTACACGCAGCTTTGGGGAGACACGAAGGACAGCCCGTACGTCATCACCGGCAGCACATACATGATCTACGTCCTGGTAACGGTGCTCGACGCGCAGATCAGCCCTGCCCCTCTCGCTGAGGAGGTCAGGATCGTGGACATGAAGGGCGGATCGCAGCTCTACGGCATACCGCCAATCACTCCGCTGATGACCGCGATGACGAAAGCCACGGACAAGGCTTACAAGTTCTCCATCGACCTCAGGTTCAACAACGGGGACCAGTGGCTGACGGGCACGAACTCATACACGCTGTATCTGTCGAGGTTCAGTGACACCAACGAGGGCGTCTACTCGCTCTCAGCTCAGGTCTTCGTCAGGGCCTCGCTCATCAGAGCGGACTTCCTGGCAGGCACTGCAGGAGTCTATTCATCCCAGGGCGGGAGCCAGAACTTCGTGGCCCCGGACTACCTGTACTATATCCAGAACAACAACTTCTTCACGTCAAGGGTCATCTACAACTACCCGAACGCCCCGAGCACGACCCCGGACTACACTGTCACGTCCCTTGCTGCGGGCGACATTGACGGCGACGGCGACAAGGATATACTCATGGGCCAGGCCGAGAGCGGATCTCTGCTCTACTTCGAGAACACCCTGAACACGTTCGGCGTATGGCAGAGCGCGGCGTCGATCGCCAGGCCGTCAGGGGACACCACGACGGTCGTGGAATGGATCGCCATCGCGGACATCAACGATGATGGCGACAACGACTTCGCCTATTCCTCCTCAGGGAACAAGGTCGTGATCTACAACAACACATACGGCGTCTCGCCGTGGGTCTACAAGACCTACACGGTCGACATAAGGAAGATCGCGCTCGTTGACATGACCGGGGACGACCGCGCGGACCTGGTGGTCCTGGCGGGCGGCAAGATCTACGTCTACGACATGAAGAAGTACGTGCCTGGCCAGACCGTGGACCTCATATCCAAGCTGCCCAACACCAACTCGACGTTCTCGGGCGGATCGGGCATCAGGGACTTCGACGTCGCGGACATGAACCAGGACGGCATGATGGACATACTGACAGTCGGCGACTCCGGCAACATCGCAGGTGTGTCCGATGTCAGAGGGGTCTGGGTCAACAACTACTCCAATAACCCGTCCCCGACTATGAAGTACCTCAACCCGCTGGCAACCGGGTATAACCCCCTGGTCGCGAACGGGACCATGGAGACCGGCTATGACAGCGTCAGCTTCACCCAGGAGTACGGAGGCGACTTCATGAGGTTCAAGGAGGACGACACGGGCGATGACGGGCGCGTCAATGTAACGATGCAGTTCCAGTCGCTTACGACGTCCCTGGACCAGCAGCTGTCCATCAGGGCCAGGGTCAACTCGACCGGGTCCGAGGTCTTCTATGTGTCCTACTCGACGGATGGCAACGGCACGACAGGGAAGTTCATGTTCCTGTTCGCGATAACCTCGGGCAGCTACACGACATACAGCTACAGGCTGCCTTCGTCTGTCGCGGGAAAGGCTATCTACCTGCGCTTCTCGGACTCCTTGACGTCTCGTGGCACGACCCAGGACTATGTTGATGTCGACTACGTCTATGTCAGCTCGAACATCTACGGTGGATACGCAGCCTACTCGCAGTCAAGGTACCAGGTGGTCAGCAACACGGCGGCCTACGTCGCCGTGAGGGCGGCCAACATCGACGGCACATCCGACGGGCACCTGGAGACGGTCGCGGCCAAGAACGGCGAGTGGAAAGTCTATGAGTTCAGGACAGAGGTCTCTGGCTGGTCGGTGACGGCCTCCACGACGTTCTTCGTCGAGTGCTCGGCGAAGACCGATGGAGCCCCGTTCGCAAGCATCGCGCCCACGCTCTTCGATGTGGTGGACGTGAACGGAGACAACTTCGATGACATTCTGACCGCGAACTACACGGTGAATGCTGACTACACATCGAAGATAGGGGTCTTCTACAACATGTATCCGGCCAAGGTGTACTACTCCATCAAGGACCTGTTCGACGGAATCACGGACCCGCGGGGCACGATGACGATCATCCTCGCCACGAACGTGTATTCCAGCGGCTGATAGTAGAGGCTTTCAAACCCCTTCCCATCATCTGTTTTTCTATCCTTCTGCGGGAGGTCGCGCCTTAGATCGGAGCAGCTTCACGACATCCTCCGCCCTTTCCAGCTCTATGACGGCCAGGAGGCGTTTCGATACCTTGCATTCTCGGAGGATCTCCTTCGCCATATGCTCCGCCCGTCTCTGCTCTATTATCCTGAATCCCTCCAGGCCGTTGATGGACCTGTCCCAGGCCTTGACGAAGTCCTCGGCGCTCTTGGTGCTGAACTTCCTGCGCCTCACGATCCATTTCCTCATCGTGTGTCTGAACAGGTTAGCGCCCGAGACCGCGGCGCAGTAGAGCGCCGTGTACTCGTCCTCGTCGAAGTCTGCCGCGGCCAGCGGGATCTTGAGATGGTCTGCCATCTCCACGACTGCTACATAGCACGGTGGAGGCGCCCTCACCTCTCCGAACCTCTCCAGCCCCTTCGCGTAGTACTCCTCGTAATCGGTGAGGAGCGGTTCGAAATCGTCGGGCATGTCCCTGAGGCCGTCGATGTTCTCCTTGGAGAGGGAGACGGCCACCTTGTCGGGCTTGAATTCTTCGAAGGCCTTCTGGACCTTCCCGGCCTCGGAGGCTAGGCCTTTGATCACTCCAAGGATCTGGACAGAACAGCCGTCGAGAACTACCGGGTCGGAGGTCATGCTTTCTTCCTCTTCTCCCTCTGCAGTATCAGCTCGAGCACGTCGTCGACGTCATCCGCGCGCCTCAGCTCGTCCTGCGTGATGAGCGGAGTGCCCTCTATTGATTTGACGGACGTGGTCTCCCTGACGAATATGACGGACTTCTTCTCGGTCACCCTCGATATGTTCCCGACCACCCTGGCCTTCCTCTCGGTCATGTTGGGGTTCTGCTCAACTCCGGTGAGAAGGAGGACCTCGTCCTCGCTGGCGAGCGCGTCGAACGGGCATCGGATCGTGGGCACGACGGAGTATCCTATCTCCTTCAGCATCTGGAAGACGTCCCTGTTGAGGCCAGAGAAGTCGTCGAACGCCCTCAGGGCCCTGGCCATCTCAGGGGAATAGGAGAACGGGTTGAGCGGGACGACGATGGGCTCGTTCAGGAACTCCTCGATCTTCGCGGCGATCTCCACCATGGCGCCCATGCCGCTCTCGTACATCTGTATGGCCTTCCTGGAGACCCCAGCGACCTCCGCCAGCGCCCCCAGCGAGATGTTCCTGTCCTGGCGGATCCTTCTCATGAGCTCGCCGTCAAGACGGACATAGAGGCCTCCGGGGGCTGCGTAGACGAACGGCGGGACGCCGTCCACCATGTGTTCGCGGAAGGTCGCGTCTGAGATGATCGGGATGCCGAACCTCGAGTAGAGGATGCCGTCCTCCAGCTTCCCGGAGCCAGAGTGCAGGCCGATGACCATGGGGCTGGCGCGCAGGGCGGTAGCGAGCACACGCAGCTGCTCGGCGTCGTCGATGGACAGCGAGTCTATGTTGGTCAGCGCCTTGATGATCAGGAGCTCCTTGTCCCTCCGCGCGATGATGTCAAAGCTTATGCTCCGTATGTTGTGCGGGTCTGACACGAACCAGCCCGTCTTCGCGAGCGTGCTCCTGATCTGGGCTACGAGATCTTCCCTCTTCTGCGCCATCCAGGTGTCATTTCTCCTTCCGGTTATACGAATCCAGCGTAATCATACTTGCACTCGAGGGCCGTTACCGATACATGGAGTTCGGCGCGAGCTTCTCGTACCTCTTCAGCTCGCTCTCGCTCATGGGCTCCACGTTCTCCATGGCCTTCTCGAAGTACTTCATGCCCACCTTGCGCTCCCTGATCTTCTCCTCGTCCATCTCTCCGCCTTCGAGGACATAGTCCCTGATCGAGAGCATCACGGCCTCGTTGCACACGGCGGCGATCTCGGCACCGGTGTAGTTGTGCATCTTGCCGGCCAGCTTGTTCAGGTCGACGTCCTTGTCGAGGGGCTTGCCCTTCGTGTGTATCTTGAGTATCTCCTTGCGCGCCTCGAGGTCGGGCGGGGCGATGTAGACCAAGCGGTCGAACCTGCCCGGCCTCAGCAGGGCCGTGTCTATGATGTCGGGCCTGTTGGTGGCGGCGATCACTATGACGTTGTGGAGCACTTCGAGCCCGTCCATCTCGGTGAGCAGCTGGCTGATGACGCGCTCCGTCACGCCCGAATCGGATGAAGTCCCCCTCACGGGAGCGACGGCGTCTATCTCGTCCAGGAAGACGACGCACGGGGCCGCCTGACGCGCCTTTCTGAAGGTCTCCCGGACGGCCTTCTCGCTCTCACCGACCCACTTGGACAGGAACTCAGGGCCCTTGATGCTGATGAAATTCGCCTGGCTCTCGGTCGCGACCGCCTTCGCGAGGAGGGTCTTGCCAGTTCCCGGTGGACCGTACAGGAGGATGCCCTTCGGCGGAGTGGCGTTCATGTGCCTGTAGAGCGGGCCGTATCTGAGAGGCCACTCGACAGACTCCATGAGCTCCTGCTTGGGCTCCTCGAGCCCTCCTATGTCCTCCCACTTGACGTTGGGGGTGTCTATCAGGACCTCCCTCAAGGTCGACGGCTGCATCTCGCGGTATGCGTCCGTGAAATCGTTCATGCCGACCCTGAGGCTGTTGAGCACATCGATCGGGATTACGTCCGCCTCGAGATCGATGGTCGGAAGTATCTTCCTGAGCGCTCTCATCGCAGCTTCCCTCGACAGTGCTGCCAGGTCCGCTCCGACATAGCCATGAGTCATGTTGGCCAGCGATACGAGGTCGACATCGTCCGCCAAGGGCATGCCGCGGGTGTGTATCTGGAGTATCTCCAGCCTTCCGTCCTTGTCGGGTATGCCGATCTCTATCTCCCTGTCGAACCTCCCCGGCCTCCTTATCGCCGGGTCCAGCGCGTTCGGCCTGTTCGTGGCGCCTATGACCACGACCTTCCCTCTGCCCTCGAGGCCGTCCATGAGCGCCAGCAGCTGCGCCACTATCCTGCGCTCAGTCTCGGCCGTGACCTCGTCCCTCTTGGGGGCGATCGAGTCTATCTCATCGATGAATATGATGCTGGGAGCGTTCTCCGCGGCCTCCTTGAAGATGTCCCTGAGGCGCTCCTCGCTCTCTCCATAGAACTTGCTCATTATCTCAGGACCGCCGATGGACGTGAAGTTCGCGCTGGTCTCAGACGCGACAGCCTTGGCCAGCAGGGTCTTCCCGGTCCCTGGAGGACCGTGCAGGAGAACGCCTTTTGGGGCCTCGACCCCGAGCTTCTCGAAGAGCTCAGGGTGTCTCAGAGGCAGCTCGATCATCTCCCTGACCTTGTCCACCTCGTCCTTCAGGCCACCTATGTCCTCGTATGCGACCTTCGGCCCCTTGGCCACCTCCTGCTTCGCGGGTTTCTCGCTGAGCTTGACCTCGGTGAAGCTCTGTATGATTCCCGCCTCGGAGGCTGGCTGGAAGCTCTGGACCACGAGGTCGAACTTGCGTCCCATGATGGAGACCTCCACGAGGTCTCCCTTCACGATGGGCCTTCCCTCCAGGACCTGAGAGAGGTACTCCGCACCTCCGACTATCTTCAGCGGCTGGGTCGGAGCCAGGGTCGCCTTGGTTGCGGGCTTGGGGACTATCTTCCTGATCCCGACCTTCTCGTCAAGGCCGACACCGGCGTTCTTCCTCGTCGAGCCGTCGATGCGAATCGTGCCCCTGTTCTCGTCTTCGGGGTATCCGTTGAACACCGTCGCGACAGTGTTCCTCGAGCCTTCGATCACGACAGTGTCCCCCTGGCTCAGCTCGAGTATCTTCATGAGGGCAGGGTCAACCCTCGCGACGCCTTTCCCGTCGTCAGAGGACTTCGCCTGGACTACGCGAAGTATCTTCTCCTTCTTGGAAACCATTCTAATCACCTGATGATGTTGAAATGAATCGAACCGGAAACCGTTGTGGAATAGGTTTCGTGGGCCCCGGCAGAACCCTTGCTCACTTCACCGGGACCTTCTTGGCCTTCCTCTCGGGCGGAGCGGCCTTCGGCAGCTTCACAGTGAGGATGCCATCCTTGAGCTCGGCGTCCGCCTTGTCCGTGAGGACGTTCTCGGGCAGCGGGAGCGACCTGTAGAAACTCGCGTATCTCCGCTCCCTGCGGATGTACCCCTTCTTCTTGTCCTCCTCGCTCTCCTCCAACTTCGTCTCACCTGAGATCTCGATGCTGCTGTCAGTGATCTCTATCTTGAGGTCGTCCTTGGTGAGCCCCGGGACCTCGGCTTTGACCAGGTATTCCTTGCCGTTGTCCGCAAGGTCGATCAGAGGCTGCCTTACCATCTCGGTCGTGAAGCTGCGGGGAAGCAGGAACGCCCCCTCCCAGTCCCGCCTGAAGTTGTCGAACAGCCTGTCCATGTCGTCCATCACGGACATGGGGTCCAGCAGTGTTGGGCCCCAGTAGTCTTTTGGCACGAGCTCTGCTCTCTTGTCCTTCCTTCGTATCGTGTTAACCACCTCCAATCTCCGGAAGAGGTCTTGGGACCTCGGAAAGAAGATTATGTTAGCGCTTCTATATAATGGTTGTGCAGAAGGAAGTGAGGTGCGAAACGATGTGGCCAGCGTACTCTCCAAGAAGGGTGGAGGGAGCCGAGGCGACAGTTATCCCCCTTGAGTGGGAGGAACCCTAGCATTACCAACCGGATCTCCCCGCCTCCCTCCGAGATTTTCATTCGCACGAAGGTATTTTTGTATGTCGGTGGAATCCCCCGCCCGCTTCTAGCGCATACTCTCGTCGCATGGCAGGCGTCCTGCAGGGCACCGTCGTGGTCGTCGAGGACCAGGCGGAGGCAAGTCAGATTCACAACAAGGGATACTACGGCGTCCCGCAGTCAGGCGGCAGCCTCAAGCTCGACATCATGGAGGCGACATACCTCGTCGAGTCGAGCAGGCTCGAGGTCGAGGGCGACGGAAAGAAGTGGACCGCGGCCGAGCTTCTGAGGCTGGCGCACAAAGTCTCCGAGGGCTTCGAGATCCGGTACCTCGTATACCGTGAGCTGCGCCAGAGGGGCTACCTCGTGAAGCTGGGCCAGCCCCCGCTCGACTTCAGGGTGTTCCCAAGAGGCGGCTCGCCCAACAAGACGCCCAGCAAGTGGTGGGTCGCGGCCATATCCGAGCGCTCGGCCTTCGATCTCGGCACTCTCCTGGAGAATCTCGACAGGACCACGGACGTGAGGAAGAAGCTCCTGCTGGCCGTGGTCGACGAGGAGAGCGACGTGACCTACTACGAGGTCAGACGCGCAGCTCCGAAGGGGCGCCTCGGAGCGGTCGACCTGAGCAGGGTCCTGAACGGGATGATAATGGCGGACAGGGTCTTGATATCGGAGCCCGAAGGTGCAACGGCCCTTCATGGGGACCACAACTTCGGAAAGATAATCGGGCAGACGCTGCAGCTATCGTTGATCGAGGCGGCTTTCCTCGTGGAGCTCGGGGCTCTGAAGCTCAGCGACGCGAAGACGGGCCGTCCCGTGACACTGGCCTCCTTGAAGAAGCGTGCGCGCGAGGTCCAGCCGGACTTCGACCTCCGCCTCGACGCATTCAAGGACATGAAGGCGAAGGGCCTGATAGTCAAGACCGGGTTCAAGTACGGCTCTCACTTCAGGGCGTACGAGGGGGACCCGGGCAAGCAGCACGCCCGCTATCTCGTGCATGCTGTCCCGAAGGATTACACGGCCATGTGGCCTGAGGTGAGCAGGGCCGTCAGGTTGGCACATGGGGTGAAGAAGGAGATACTGCTGGGACGCGTATCGGGCAAGGAAGTGGAGTACGTGAGCCTGAGCAGGTACAGGCCTTAGCTCATCCTGGCTGTTCCTGCTGGCTTGTACATCTCGTCCCTCCACGAAACCATCATGAACAGGCTGCAGTACTCGTCGATCCTGTCCCTGAACTCGATCGGCGGGACGACGCCTACGCATTTGATCCCGAAGTGCTCGCAGTCGTAGCAGGAAACCATTGGCTGAATCAAGCGCTGCTCTGCTATTAATGACTACTGTCGGCCCTCCGCCTGGTCAGAGCAGCTTAGGGGCGAGTTCCACGAGCCTGTTCGCGTAACCCCACTCGTTGTCGTACCAGGAGACTATCTTCCCGAGGTTGCCCTTGCCGCCGATGACCATCGTGGACAAGGAGTCGATGATGGCCGAGTGCGAGTTGCCTATCACGTCCGCGGAGACAATGGGGTCAGTGCAGTACTCCATAATACCCTTCATCGGTCCGTCCGCGGCCTCCTTCAGGGCCTTGTTGACCTCCTCAGCGGTCATCTCCGACGCGGTGGTGATCGTCAGGTCGGTGACGGATCCAACAGGCGTGGGGACCCTGAGCGCGAAGCCGTTCATCCTGCCCTTGAGGGCAGGCACCACCTCTCCTATCGCCTTGGCCGCCCCAGTCGAGGTCGGGATGATAGAGAGCGCCGCCGCCCTGCCTCGTCTGAAATCCTTGTGCGGCAAGTCGACCAGCCTCTGGTCGCCGGTGTAGGCATGGATGGTGGTCATCATGCCCTTCTCTATGTCGAACTTGTCGTTGAGCACCTTGGCGGGCGGGGCGAGGCTGCCCGTCGTGCACGACGCCATCGAGATGATGTTGTGCTTCGTCTTGTCGTACTTGTCGAAGTTCACCCCGAGCACGACCGTGATGTCCGGCTCCTTGCCGGGAGCCGATATGAGGACCTTTCGCGCACCAGCGTCAAGGTGCTTTCCGGCCTTGTCCTTCTCAGTGAAAAGCCCGGTCGACTCGATGACGACCTCCACCCCGAGGTTCTTCCAGGGTATCTCGGCCGGGTCCTTCACCTGAGTCACTTCGAATCTGTGGCCGCCCACTCGGACTGCATTCCCCTCGACCTTCACTTCCTCGTCCAGCTTCCTGTAAACGGAATCGTACTTCAGCATGTACGCGAGCGAGTCGATTGGTGCGATGTCGTTGACCGCGACAACCTCGAACTCCTTGCCCATGCCCTTGCTCTCGAGGGCCGCGCGGTAGACGTTCCTCCCAATCCTTCCAAAACCATTGATGCCAATCTTGGTCAAGGCCTTCCCCAGCGAATGGAAAGGACTTCTGTCATAAGAATTTGCGCCCTCTACGCTGACGCATCACCCCATTCCCCGAAGCGGCTGGGGCACTCCGTGCCAACGATTATCTAGCGCGGCCTGCATAGATACACTCGTCGGGTGGTCACAGTGAACCGAATCGGTACTCAGGAGATCACATGGGCGGATGCGCTGTTTGCGTTCTTCCTCACGCCGCCAGCCACTCTGCTAGTGCTCGGGAGTGTATACGGATTCCTCCACTACGTCCTCGGGATGGATTCGCGGGCCGCGTGGGACTATGTGATTCCCGTGACCATCTTCACCCTGATTGCCGCAGGGCTGTTCTTCTCCTGGCGGAATCCAGCCAGCCCCCGTCTTCTGGAGCACGCCCGCGAGTGGCTCGTCGTGTTCGCCATTCCGCCAGCCCTCGCCCTGGCCATGTTCAGCATTGGATTCTGGTCGGCCGAGGCTTCCGTCCTGCTGGTGCAGGCATTCTACATGCCAATTGCCGCCCTCTTCTTCATGTTCCAGTTCATGATGAGCATGAACGCCACATCCTCCGACCGTGAATACAGGCCGATGGGCCCTCCGGCGGAGTACACGAGCATCACCAAGACCCAGATGCTGAAAAGATAGGATGCTAAGGGGTTTGGAAGGTTAGGGCTTTCTCAGAGCTGGACCTCGATGCCCAGCTTCTCCGTGAGCTCCTTGTACCTGTTCCTGATCGTGACCTCTGTTACGCCCGCTATGTCCGCGACCTCTCTCTGGGTCCTCCGCTCGTTGCAGAGGATTGACGAGATGTATATCGCGGCCGCAGCCACACCCGTCGGCCCACGACCGGATGTGAGCTCCTTCTTGGCGGCGTCCTTCAGTATCTCGGCCGCCTTGGCCTGGACCTCTCCGGAAAGCTTCAGCTCGGAGCAGAACCTGGACACGTAGTCCTGGGGCTTCGTTGGCATCAGCTTGAGCTTGAGCTCGCGCGTCATGAACCTGTAGGTCCTCCCGATCTCCTTCCTGCCGACCCTTGAGGAGTTCGCGACCTCGTCGAGCGTCCTCGGGACGTTGCACTGCCTGCAGGCTGCGTACAGCGATGCCGCAACGACGCCTTCGATGCTCCTGCCCCTGATCAGGTTCTTGTTCACGGCCTTCCTGTACGTCATGGCCGCGGTCTCCCTGACGTTCCTGGGCAGCCCCATCGAGGAGGCCATCCTGTCGAGCTCGCTAAGCGCGAACGCGAGGTTCCTCTCGGTCGCGTTGGAAACCCTGATCCTGCGCTGCCACTTCCTCAGTCTGTACAGCTGGGCCCTGTTCCTCGTCGGGATGCTCTTCCCGTACGAGTCCTTGTTCTTCCAAGATATCTCGGTCGACAAGCCTTTGTCGTGGATGGTGTAGGTCATAGGCGCGCCCGTCCTCGCCCTCTTCTCCCCCTGCTCCACGTCGAAGGCCCTCCACTCGGGACCCTGGTCGATCAGCTGGTCGTCCAGGACAATCCCGCAGTCCTCGCACACAAGTTCACCGCGTTCGTAGTCTCTCACTAGGTGAGAGCTGTTGCACTCGGGGCATCTTTCGACCTGTTCAGTCTCTTCTCTTACCTTTGCCATCGTCCCTCTCCTGCTGAACGTAGACCTCCTTGCCGAGCACAGCAAGTGTCTTCAGTTCTCTTCTCGGTTCGATTGCCACATATGGAGATCGCACCGGACCAAACACTTTCACAACCCTGCCGATCTCCGCCTTCAGGTTGTCTCTGACTATCTCCCTAGGATTCGGCGGGAAGCGCGCCTTGACGATGAGCTTGCCATCATGCGAAATGTCCTGAATCACACCAAGAAGGCGCAACGGGCTCACCGAATCATATTAATAGT
>JALOTQ010000095.1 GCA_025457815.1 Thermoplasmata archaeon | reverse complement strand
GATGAACCTGCAGGTCTGGGTATATCGTTCCATCGTCCTTCTAAGCGCGGCCTGGGCGTCGGATGTTAGGGAGTCGGCCTCGTCCAAGAAGATGATCTTGAAGTCCGAGGTGCCTATCGAAGCGGCTCTCGCGAAATCCTTGATCTTGCCCCTGACGATGTCAATCCCGCGCTCGTCCGAGGCGTTCAGCTCGATGAGACTGTCGCGCCACTGTTCCCCGTACAGCTCCCGGGCCAACGCAATCGCGCTGGTGGTCTTGCCAGAGCCCGCTGGACCTGCGAAGAGCATGTGTGGCATGCTCCTGGTCCGCACATAGGCCGAAAGGCGCTCCACGATGCCCTTCTGACCGATGACATCGGCCAACCTCTTCGGCCTGTACTTCTCAACCCAGACGTCCTGCATGATGGCTCGGATTGTCGAATGCCGTATCCTTACAAATACCTATGCGCGGCATGCATTAATCGAATCAGTAAAATAGCCCATGGCCGAATCCAGCGTACGTGTCTGCGTGCGATAAGTGCAAGAAGGAGTCCGCGGTCCTTATCAGATACAGCGGGGCTCATCTGTGCGAGGAACACTTCTGCGAGTTCGTCGAAAGGAGGGTCAAGCACGAGCTGAGGAAGCAGATCGAGCTCAAGGGCGGGGAGAGGATTGCAGTGGCCGTCTCAGGAGGGAAAGACAGCACTCTTGTGCTCCATCTCATCCACGCAATCCTGGGGAAGAGGCGCGACCTGGAGATTGCGGCCATCACCGTCGATGAAGGCATTGCTGGCTATCGGGAATCCAGTATCCCGATGGTCGCAGAGAACTGTCGCGAACGCGGAATCGAACACATCGTCGTGTCGCTCAAGGACATGTTCGGGACCACGATGGACGAGATAGCCTCCGCGGAACGCAGGGTGTCAACATGCAGCTTCTGTGGGGTCCTGAGAAGGGTCGCGATGAACAGAACCGCGCGTGAATGGAAGGCGACCCATTTGGCGACCGGGCTCAACCTCGATGACACCGCCCAGTCGGTGCTCATGAACTTCGCGCGAGGGGACCTGGAGAGGCTGGCCAGGCTGGGGCCACACCAGCGCGTTCAAGAAGGTCTGGTTCCGAGGATTCAGCCCCTCAGGATGATCCCCGAGAGCGAGACGACCCTCTACGCGATCATCAAGGGGCTCAAGTTCCATGACCTTGAGTGTCCTTACGCACCCGAGGCCCTCAGGAACACCTACAGGCAGGCCGTCGCGCAGTTGGAGGACGCGTCGCCCGGCACCAGACACTCAATCATCAAGAGCTACGACCAAATCCTGCCCGCTCTCATGACGATGTTCGAGCCCGCGAAGCTGAGGGCTTGTTCGTGCGGAGAGCCCACGATTTCTGAGAAGTGCAAAGCTTGTGAGATGATCGAGGCGCTCAAGCGAAGATAGATCCGGAACTTCAGAACCATGCGCCGCAGTCCCGGCACACCTTCTCGCTCACATCGGAATGCGCGCCGCATATCGGGCACACCTTGTATGCTGGCACTCTCAGCGAGGCAGCCCCCTCGGGCTCCGGAGGCGGCGAAGGCGAGGCGGACCCTACGCCTTCGTCAGAGGTCACGTCGTAATCGACCTTGGACATCGAGTCGAATGTGGGTCCGGTCTGCCGAGATCTGGCAGCAGGCTTCCTCTTGACTGAGGCCTTCTTGGAGGCCGGCTTCGCCGCCGCCTGCCTGACCTGCTTCTCAAACGAATCCCTGAAGCTGGTGAATGTCGAGAAGACAAGCATCGCCTTCAG
This sequence comes from Thermoplasmata archaeon, assembly GCA_025457815.1. GTDB lineage: Archaea > Thermoplasmatota > Thermoplasmata > UBA10834 > UBA10834 > COMBO-56-21. The sequence continues at coordinate 4,523 of JALOTQ010000095.1, read as the reverse complement.
CGACACTGCGAAGAGCATTATGTACACGATCTTGCTGATGTCGAAGCGGACGAAGTAAGGTCCGAACGAGAACGTGGCGATGCCCCCGCCGAGAATCACGAAGATCCACATGCACACGAAGGCGAGCGTCGACAGGCCGAACAGCAGCCGCTTGTACGAGCCTGGCTTGTTGCTCACTTCAAGCGCGCTCGACGCTGTAATCATGCCGCCGAAGAACAGGATGTACATCGTGATGTCAGGCATGAACGCGGTGTCGAGCTGCGGATAGTATCTCGCTATGAGGTCCACGAGCACGAGAGGTATTACGACGAACCTGATGGCCTCTGTGAACGCGGTCCACGTGGCATCCGAGAGCCTACTCCTCTGCTTCATGGGAGTCCCTCCGGGATCGGCACGGTCGTGGTCCATTCGAATCCTCCGACATCGATGCTGTACTCGATGGCGTCGAAGGAGGTGTAGCTCACGAGGTCAGCGGTGTCGAACACAACTGCCGAGGTGTGGTTCCCGCCGAGGGTGATGGTTGTCGTTCCGGTGGCCAGGGGCCCCGATGTCGTGCCAATCACGGTCAGCGTGAGGTCCGCTGGAGGGATCGCGCTCATCAAGGAGGACGTGTCGAGCCAGAACACGATTGAATACGGGGCTGAATCAGGAGGGAGGTTGGATGCCTCCCAGTCGATGCCGAAATCGTTAATGAGCGGTTCCCAGGGCACGTCGACGTGATATATCGCCTCGAAGGCCACGAGTTTCATGGTGTAGAAGCATGACACATCGATGACGAACCTCAGCATGTCGTCGTTGAAGACCATGTCCGTCATCCCCGAGTTGTACATCTCGAGCAGGTCGAACGTGAAGTCCAGAACGGAGTTGATCGAGCCTCCGGCGACGACAGTCGGGACCGTGTGGATGCCATCCGAGATCCTCTCGTTCTCCAGGTTGGTCACGTTGTAGACGATGGTCAGGTTGTCCACGTCATAGAACCCACCATTATCGATCGAGAATGGGGCGGTGACGTGTAGGATGCCATCATCGTACACCCACGTGACCTCCTCCGGGGACGGCAGGTCGATATTGAAATCTCCGTTCGGAAAAGGCCAGATGCTCGTGAAGGCCAGGGCGGCGACGACGATGTTCACGGCGGTAATCGCCAACTGGAGCAGACGTATCCGGGCGGCCATCCTTCTTCTGCCACAGCAGATTAGAATGTCTGGTTATAAAAGTAGAGCCGTCAGAATCAACTCAGATTCCCATCGTATGTCGGGTAGTCATACGCTTCCTCGCCCTCGAAGAAGCAGTAGTGGAGCTTCGTGAACTGGCGTTTCAGGGCGACGACGTCGGGTTTCACATTGGCCGGAGGCTCCTCCTTCACGACCACGCGCGCAATGAGCTCGGCAATCTCGACCATCTGAGCTTCCTTCATGCCCAGCCTGGTGAGCTCTTGGGAGCCGATCCTCACGCCGTGAGGCTTGACTGGGTCCGAATCCCAAGGCAGGAGGTTCTTGTTCAGGATGATGTTGGCCTCCTCGAGAGCTCTCGCCACCTTCGCGCCCCCGTGGTACCTCTCGACATCGACCACTATGGTGTGCGACTCGGTGAAGCCGAGGTGCTCGCACAGCACGTCCATGTCCCGCTCGTGAAGGGCTTCGCCGAGAGCCTTGGCATTCCTCACGGTCTGGTCCGCATATGCCTCGCCGAACTCCTTGGCCTCGGCGAGCGTGACGGCCAGCGCAGCCACGGAGTGCAGGTGATGGTTGCTAGTCACGCCAGGGAAGACTCCTCGCCTCAGAGATGTCTCGAGGCTTTCCTTCCCGAGGTCGGAGATGATCATTCCGTGCTGGGGGCCTGGAAGGGTCTTGTGCGTGCTCCCAGAGACAACGTCGATCCCCTGTCGGAGGGGATCCTGGAATCTGCCGCCAGCGATGAGCCCCATGACATGCGCTGCATCGTACCATGTGGTGCAGTTGACCTCGGCGAACACCTCTTTGATCTCGTCCAGCGGGGTCGGGAACAGGTAGACGGACTGGCCGAACAGAGCGACCTTGGGCTTCACCTCTCTTATGAGCCGCTTCGCACCCTGGACATCGATGTTCATGTTCTTCTCGTCGAACGGGTAGCTGTAGGTCCTGACCCCTCTGAGACCCGTCGCGCCTATCTTGGCGTGTGAGATGTGCCCTCCGTCAGAAAGCGCCACGGTCGTCATCTTGTCGCGGGGCTTGGCAACCGCCATGAGAACAGCCAGGTTCGACACTGTCCCGCTCGTGGACCGGACATCCGCGAACTTGCACCTGAAGACCTCCTTTGCGAGGTTCTCGCACAAGGTCTCGATCTGATCGACGAAGATGTTCCCCTGGTAGTACCGCTTGCCTGGCAGGCCCTCTGCGTAACGGTTGTGGAGGTCGGAGTTCATCACTTCCCTCGCGAGAGGGCTCATGACGTTCTCGGAGGCGATCAGCGGAATGGAATCCCTGAACCAGGCATTGTGCCCCCTGGTCAGTTCCCTGACGATCTGCGCCAACTCCTTCGCTGACTGCACGAATCTGGGGATTCAATCGAAGACTAAAAAAGTATGCACGACAGGGCGCCTGTATGACAGAGGCGGCCTCCCGCCCGATAGCAGCGCGGGAACCTCGAGGAGGCTTCGTGCCCTAGCATGAGGAAGCTCGAGGGACTGCGGGAGTTCCACCGGTTGCAGTGGAAACGGTGGTCGATAATCGGCAGGCAATCTATTTATAGATTGTATGACAATTTGTCACACAAGGCACCGCGATCACAATGACGACCAATAGCGCACGTCTCAACATTCGATTGCCCGAGGAAGACCTCCTGGAGCTCGAAGCGATTCGCGAGCGTACTGGCCTGCAGAGCGTCTCCGACGTTGTCAGGGAGGCGATCTCCGCCTACCTGCACGACGAGGCCGCGACCTGGAATTCTGACCTGATCAAAGCGACGGTTCCTGCGGCGCTCATGGAGGACGTCGAGTCCTTCATAGCCAGCGGCGATGCAACCGACCTCAACCAGGCGGTCACGCTTGCCCTCACGGGATGGGCAGAGGAGAAGAAGCGCTACTATCTCGAGGGAAAGGTGGCTCTCCGCCAGAAGATGGCAGAGGCGATCGAAGAGCGCAGCACGAGAAAAGGGATGGCTCGTACTGTGTCCAGAATGAGAGTCCAGTAGCATGACGAGGGGACGGATGCCTTAGCACAAGCCCGCGGACGCCCTCGCGCCCGCGCTCCGACGAACTAAGGGAAGGAAGGGCTAGCACAAACCACTAACGGGATGGGAAACCCAGAGGGGGCGGGCGCCCTCTCGACGCACTTTTTTACATTCAATCATCGTGCGTGGAACCTACTGACGAGCCCATTATGCTCACTTTTCAGATAGAATCGACTTCAACTCGTCAATGGCCTCGTTCGTCGATGGGTCCTCGTTCCTGAGGATTCCCAGGTACACGCTCGCGTAGTCGCCTATCGAGATGAGGGAGAACATCTGCGCCATCGGGCTCTGCCCAAGGGCCCCCACGGAATAAACATGGGTTACCCTGCCGAGCATGTCCTTGGTCGCAGCTATCCGCTTCTTCATTGCTCTGTTCTTGGTATCGTGGTCCAGGAAGATCGGGGCGTAGTTCCTGCTCCTGGAATCCTTCATCCAGCCAACGATCTCGTTGTGGTCCATCTCAGGGAGGTCCGAGCTGTGTGCCAGGACCTTCGCGTTCTCGTTCAGCTGGTTCGCCCAGCGCTTCGCGACAGGCCTTGAAAGATCGTAGCCAATCACGACGGGCACACACGGGAACATTTCGTGCGCCAGCATCTTGGCCGGGTTGTCGGATGTATGGACCGACTGCTTGCAGTAGGAGATGGCCTTCCCCATGGCTTTGACCGACTCGCGAACCTGCTTGTCCACGTCCACGACTTCCGAACGCTCGAGTATGCCCAGCATCGCACCGAACAGGTATCCCAGGGAGGCGCGAGGCGCCATGCCGGAAGGGATTTTGGCGACTGGCACGCCCGCAGCCTCGCTCATCTTGGCGAGCTTGCCGCCAGACGAGATCGAGACAATCTTGGAGCGCTTTCTGCCAGCCTCCTCGAACATGCTGATGGTCTCCTCGGTGTTGCCCGAGTAGCTGGCAGCTATGACGAGTGAGTCCCTGCCGACAGAAACAGGGACGGAATACGAGCTGCAGACGATGCACGGAATCTCTGACTCGGTAGCAAGCCACTCCTCCAGGAGATGACCGCCGATGGCCGAGCCGCCCATGCCACATACGACGATGTCCTTCGGCCTGAACCTCGGCAGGCCGGACAGTCGTCCCCTCTTGAGGCCATCGACGAGATGGTCTGGCATGTGCTCGACAGCGCCGAGCATGTCCTTCTTGTCATGCTGCCTGACCTTCTCTATGGAATCCAACATGCTGCACTCGGATTGGCTTGTTACTATAAATCCATGCCCAGCATCCTGTCGGTATACAATCAATAACCTTCTAAAGACTGTAGACATATCCGACTTCGGCAGCCAGTTCGAGTGCTGTC
>JALOTQ010000094.1 GCA_025457815.1 Thermoplasmata archaeon | reverse complement strand
ACACCAGAGGACGCCAGCTTCTGTGTCCGTTGCGGCAGGCAGCTGAGGAACGCGCCCTTCGTGTCGAGCCACCGTATGATGGGGCTCAAGCAACAGGCGCCAGACGCGAAGAACGAGCGCAAGACCCTTGTGCTCATAGCCGCGGTCGTCAGCGTGGTCGTGGTCCTCCCGATAGTCCTCGCTGCCATCCTTTACGTCATGGTCCTAGGGTTCGGGGGCGCCGAAGACTACCCGCCGACCGCCTACCTGTCCTGCACCTCGGTGGTTGGAGGGTTCATGTTCACCTTCTCGGACCCCTCGCACGACGTCTACTGGAGCGACGTCACGATCCGGGTGTCGGACTACTACGATTTCGTCAGCTGGGATACACTGAGTAGCGACCTCGACGGAGGAGCCCAGACGACCAAGGCGTATGCCCTGAAGACCCTCGGCGACGGCCTCCAGGTCTATCTCAACGTCACCGACCTGGCAGGCAACGGGATGATCGACGACGGGGACTTCTTCACGCTCTCTCCGGGTGGGGGCTCACTGTTCGACAGCGAGGTCATCTACGAAGCGGTGGTCATATACCAGCCAACGGGCGCAACCGTCTGCATGAGCACCTTCGGCCCGTGATTATCGCATCAGTCTCCCCGCCCGGGACTCGAACTCGTCCTCCCACCAGACGGCATACCTCTTGAGGCCTTCCTGTCTCTTCCTGATCGCCTCCCTGGCGAGGTCGTGCGCGAGTTTCGCGAAGCGTGTGTCCCAGGCATCCCTTATCTCTTCAGGCACCACGAGGTAGCTCGGCGAGTCGTCGATGAGCTCGGGGGGAAGCCTGGCGAGGGCGTAGACGTCCGTCGCCCTCTCCCCGCCCGGGATGCCCTCCGAGTTGAACTGCGCCAGATGCATCAGCTCGTGGGCCATGGTCCAGTAGGTCGGGTACTTCCAGCCACCCTTCCTCGACCTGTGGACGTCGATCATCAGCTTGACGAAGCCATCATTGGACTGGAAGACCAGTCCGTCGTAGAACCTGGTGATGCCCACCTTCATGGTCCGCCTCATCTCAGGGAAGAAGTCGCTGAGCCTCTCGAGCCGGGCCGCCAGCTCCTCTCGCACCTCAGGCGGTAGCCGCATCGCTCGTCTGGTCCAAGAGATGTCCAGGGCCATCTGAACGCGGAATCGCTTCCAGGCTGATGATTCTATGCCCTTCGCCCTCAGCCCGACCTGAGTATCTGCCCCTCGATCCCGACGACGGTCGTGCTCACCGGTATGGTCTTGCCGGACCGTCTCACGGCCTCGTCGACGATCTTCTTCAGGCCGCCGCAGCACGGGACCTCCATGATCGCGAGCGTGATGCTCTTCGGGGTGGCATCCTTGAATATGGCCGTCAGCTTCTCGAGGAACCCGCCCGCGTCGTCGAGCTTCGGGCAGCCGATTATGACTGGCTTGCCCTCGAGGAACCTCCCGTGGAAATCCCTGTACGCGAACGGGACGCAGTCGGCTGCTATGAGCAGGTCTTTCCCCTTGAAGAAGGGCATCGAGGGCGACACGAGACGCCACTGGACCGGCCAGTTGGTCAGCTCCGGTGGGAGCTCCTCCGCCTTGGCCCCGCCGTGCCTCCCGTGGTGCTCCTTGCCGCTCGAGGCGGTCAGGACCATCGGGTTGTTGGACGGGCACCCGCAGGGCTCAACCCCTATCGGCTCCTTCTTCGCGTGTTTGTTGTGGCCCAGGTGTTCCTCAACCGCCTTCTCGTCGAACTCAGGCGCCTCCCTCTCGATTATCTTGAGGGCGCCTGTGGGGCACTCGCCTATGCAGGCCCCCAGGCCGTCGCAGAACACCTCGTTGACGACCTTCGCCTTCCCGTCGACTATCTGGAGCGCCCCCTCGGCGCAGGACGTCACGCACGCCCCGCAGCCCGTGCAAAGGTCCTCGTCTATCTCGATGATCTTCCTCTTCGCCATGTGATCGCCTCTGTCGTCTTGCCTTCTTCGGGCATCCATGGGCGCCGGGGCGCAATATGCCATTGCCTAAGAAGTTAGGCCGGCCCCTCGCTCACCCCTCGTTGCCGTCCTTGAAGGTCAGGCCGGTCTGCTCCTTCCGGATCATGTCCCTGACCATCTGGCCGAACACCGTCCCTATGAAGCCCCCGAGGACGAACAGGAACAGCAGGACCACGGTGAACCTGAAGAACATCGCGTAGTAGAACGCCGGCAGGACCTGCTCCAGGTCGAAAATGGTGTACGGGGCCGAGTACAGGGCGACCGCCAGGGTGTAGCCTGCGGCCGTGTAGAGGAACACGGTCACCATCGCGAGGTCCGTGCGCCTCGTGAAGTACCCCGACGGGACCGCGGCCAGGATAGATATCAGGAACACGACCATCAGGTTCTTCTCGAGCGATGGGGTCGATATGTTGGGGAACATGAAGTCGAAGGTCATGAAGGCTATCGGGGGGGCGCTGAGCAAGGCCATGAGCCCCATCTTCGCCACATCGTCCCTGTTGAGCCTCACCGGATTCCCTCCTGAGTGGAGTACCCGAGCTCGACCGTCACGAGGTCGTTGAGGTATCCCTCCCTGACATAGTCGTGCTGGAAATCTCCGATCATGGCGATTATCGAGAAGCTGTGCTCGTAGGGCAGCGTCTCAAGGGTGTAGTCCGTCCCGAGCGACTTCGAGTAGTTGATGAACCCGTTCAGCTTCTCCATCGTCTCGGGGTCGGAGACGACGTTCCAGAAGGTGTACGTGAGCGTGGTCCTGGCGGGCACCTCGAGATAGTGCGTCGGCCCGGAGTAGTCCTCCCCCACGGGGATGACGCGGTCGCTCGTGCTGGACGCGTTCACGAGCTTCGCGTACCACGAGAGGGTGTAGACATGGAGCGTGTACCTGGAGGGGTTGTGCAGCTGGATGCTGAACGACACGTTGACGTCGCCATGGGGCACGATGTCCGCAGACTCGACCGGGCTCTCGAGGACTATGTCCCGCTGGGCCTGCGCGACGCCCCCGTATGTGTTCGCCGACACGATGCACGCCGACAGGAAGAACAGCGAGAAGACGATGTACATTCCAACGGTGATCCAATGCTTCTTTACCCTCTCGAAGATCGCCATATCCCAACCTGACCGTATCCGGTGCGCGTCACTGGGCCTGTCCCTTGAACAGGTAGCACGCGACCTGGTGGCCCCCGCCCACGTCTGTCAATGGGGGCTCCGCGACATGGAAGAAGCTGACGACCACCGCCTGCTTCGCCCCCTTCACGGCCTTCTCCACTGCGGGCGCGACCCCCTTCGAAGCCATGTGCCCTTCCCGGGCCTTGCGCTCGAAGAGGTCCTTCGACTCGCCCGCGAACTCCTCCCACTTCTTGCCCCCCGTGCACAGCCTGATCTCGACCGAGCTCCTGGTCACCTTCGGCGCCAGGATCAGGTTGTGGAAGCCCGACCTCGGGTCCATTATCATCTCCTCCGAGATGATCTCGGCCGCCTCCTGGGCGACCCTCTTCGGTGTGAGCTTCGCCTGCCTGCAGGTGACGACCACCTTGCCCTCCGCGCCGGTCACGCTCGAGGCGCCCTTGAACTCGGAGAACCCCGACCTCACGAGCCCCTTCACGAAGTCCTTGACGAACCCGACGGTCGTCTCGACCTTCGTCGGCTCGCCCTCGGCCAGGTGTGCGGATTCAGGGCCGATGGTGAGCGCGAGCGTCGAGCCTGAGACCTTCGCGTCCATTATGGTTCCGTACAGCGGGTGGCCTCTGCTCTTGTAGTCGACCGTTTCGTTCAGCTTTTCGAGCAGCTCCTTGGCCACGTACTCTCCCGGCACGGACACCGCCTTCGTCCGCAGCACGAGCTCCTTGTCGGTCCCCATGTGGTTCAGGGCGAATATCGCCTTGAACATGGGGACCTTCTCCTGAAGCTCTGCCACCTTGGACTCCAAGAAGCTGATGACCTTGGCGGGGTCGCCTCCGTCCTTGATCTTGATTATGAGCGAGAACCCGTTGGGCTCGATCTCCCCTATGTGGGCGTTCATCGGGTGTGCAGGGTCGGCCACCTTCTGCTCGAGCAGCCAGGCCGCCAGGTCCTTGCCCTCCCAGCCGCACTCGACGAAGCTGAAGGGGCACCTCGGCCTGAACCTGCACCCGAGGGGCACGTTCGTGGCGCTCGGTATCTCGCCGCTTATCTGTATCCTCCCGTGCTTGTGCTCGGGGTCGGGCACTGGCACCGCGGACAGGAGCGCCCTCGTGTACGGGTGCTTCGGCTCGAAGATGACCTTGTCTGTCTCGGCGAGCTCGACGACCCTGCCCAGGTACATGACCGCCAGGCGGTCGCTCACGTACCTCGCGACCGCGATGTCGTGCGTGATGAACAGGTAGGGGATGTTGTACTTGTCCCTCAGGTCGAGCATGAGGTTGAGCACGCCCGCCCTGATGGAGACGTCGAGCATGGACACTGGCTCGTCCGCCACGATTACCTTGGGGTTGATGACGAGCGCCCGGGCGATCGACACCCTCTGCCTCTGCCCGCCGCTGAGCTCGTGCGGGAACCTGTTCAGGTACTCCTTCGCGGGTGCGAGTCCGGCGTCCTCGAGCGCCTTGGCGGCCAGTTCAACGCGCTCCTCGTAGGTCTCGCCGATGTTGTGGTTGATGAGCGGCTCCATTATGGTCTGGAGGACGGTCGTGCGCGGGTTGAGGCTCTCGTACGGGTCCTGGAAGACCATCTGGATGTTCCGTCTGAACACCTTGAGGTTGTAGGCCTGCAGGAGCGCGACGTCCCTGCCCTGGAAGAAGACCGACCCGCCGGTGGGGTCCTCGAGCCTCGTCAGGAGCCTGCCCGTGGTGGTCTTGCCGCAGCCGCTCTCGCCCACGAGCCCGAGGATCTCGCCCTCGTGTATCTCGAAGTTGACGTCGTCGACGGCCTTGACATAGACCGGCTCGGCGAAGCTGAAGACGCCCTTCGTGAGCTCGAAGTACTTCTTCAGGTTCGTCACCTTGACGACCACGTCGCTCCCGACCGGCATCAGCCACCAAGCCTCCTCAGCTCAGGCTGCAGTTCCTTCGCGTAGTGACAGTATGAGATGTGCCCCGGCTCCAGCTCGGTCCCCGTCGGGACGTCCGTGGAGCAGTTCGGCTGCGCGTGCTTGCACCGTGGGTGGAACGGGCATCCGGAAGGCGGGTTGACCAGGTCCGGAGGGAACCCGGGGATGGACACCAGCCTGCGCTTCGCCCCCTCGATGGACGGGAACGAGCCCAGGAGGCCGGACGTGTAGGGGTGCGCGGTGTTCTTGAACACCTGGACGGTCCTGCCGATCTCCATGATCCTCCCCGCGTACATCACGGCTATCTTGTCGCTTACCTCCGCGACGACGGACACGTCGTGCGTGATGATCATCATGGCCATCCTGAGCTTCTCCTGGAGCTTGCGGATCTCGAACAGGATGCGGTCCTGCGTGATGACGTCGAGGGCGGTCGTGGGCTCGTCCGCGATGATGAACTTGGGGGACAGCGCCAGCGCGAGGGCTATCATCGCGCGCTGCTTCATGCCCCCGCTGAACTCGTGCGGGTAGTTGGTGACCCTGTCCTCGGGGATGCCCACGAACGAGAAGAGCTCCTTCGTGCGCTTGAGCGCGGTCTCGTCGTCGACTTCGTCGTGGAGCTGTATCGCCTCGATGATCTGGTCCCCGACCCTGAATACCGGGTTGAAGGCGTTCATGGCGCCCTGGAATATCATGGAGATCTCCTTCCACCGGATCTTCCTTATCTCCTCGTTGAACTCCGCCAGGCGGCCGTCCTTCAGCTTGCCCTTGGCCAGGATGTCGTAGTGGTGCGTGAGCGCGTGGATCCTGTCGCTGAGCTCGGAGGCCTCGGCGTCGAGCTCCTGGACGCGCGGGTTGAAGACCTTCCGTTTCTGCGCGTCGTGCTCCCCGCTCGTGGGCCCCTTCAGCTTCTCCAGCTCCTCGAGCACGCCCGTGAGCCTGTGTCTGAGGGCGCCTATCTCCGCCTCCCTCGCCCTGGGCTTCAGGGTGCGGTCGTACTCCAGCCTGAAGGCCTTCACCCTCGGGGGCTCCTTGAAGTAGATGGAGCCGCCCTTGACGTAGCCGTTGGTCGGCAGGAGCTGCGTGATGGCGTAGGCGGCGGTTGTCTTGCCGCAGCCGCTCTCTCCGACGAGGCCCATGGTCTCGCCGGCGTCAATGGCGAAGCTGACCCCGTCGACCGCCTTGACCCAGCCGTTCTGGATCTTGAAGTGCACCTTCAGGTCCTTCACTTCGAGCAGGGCCATCTCATCACCTCTTCCTCAGGCGCGGGTTCACTACCTCGTCGAACGCCCGGCCTAT
>JALOTQ010000093.1 GCA_025457815.1 Thermoplasmata archaeon | reverse complement strand
GCCCGACCGATCACAGCCGCGACGCCCATTGAAGGCCTCGATCAACTCGACCGCATCCGGCGACACTTCGCGCGCCGGTGGGCGGAGTGCCATCCGGGGCAGGTCTACCCCGACGGCGGCGGGCGCGACCGCGCGGCGGCGCGCGAGCTACTCGCGCAGTGGGGTACCGTGTCCGAGCAGCGCGAGGATGCACCGTCGTGGGAGACGTGGGCGGCCGATGCGATCACGGCGTATCTAGGCCTGCGGGACCGGTGGATCACGGAACAGGGGCATCCGCTAGCGCTCGTCGGAGGCGCGCGACTGACGGCTATATCGGCGGCGATGGGCCGCGCAGAGGAGGTGTGGAAGTGAAGGAGCTCGTGATGACAAGGCGTGAGCTCCAGATACTGACCAACGCCATCTACAGGGGCGACAAGCGATACATCCACGTCTCGTATCCTTTCTACGCGCTCGAACTGTTCACGCTCGACATCGAGAAGCCCGAGCTGGTCAAGATAGTGAGGCCGGACGGCTTCGAGTGGGCGCGCAACTCGAGGAAACCCGCGGACAGGTCCTTCAGCGCGGACGAGCTGCCTAATTTCAACGATTTCAGGAACTGCCTCCTCTCGTCAGGGTTCATCAACTACAAGAACGAGGCCGAGATAACGAAGAGCCTCATCGACCTGAGAGAGGAGGCCAGGGATCCGAACAAGCGTCCGAGGCCGATGTTCGTCGCTGTCGACACGAACATACTCTACGACAGGTTCCTGTCGAGGCATCTGCCGCTCAGCGACGACGGCAACGGCAAGACTGTCGAGGCGACCGACTTCAGATATGTCCTGAGCGAAATCGTCCAGCTCGAGATCGACTCGAGGATAACCCACAAGTACTCCAGGGACGAGATCCAAGCGATGGCCGCGGTGCTGGCCAGGCCCGAGCTGGTCCGCGAGTTCTCGAACGCCAGCGGGAAGCGCACCAGGGTCGCGAAGCTCGCGATGAACGAGATGACCTATCTCATCGGCGAGCTGAGGGCGCTCAGGGTCAAGGGCAATCCCGTCAAGGACAAGGAGAGGAACGACATCGCCATCGCCCAGTCGTACAAGATCTGGGCCAGGAGCGGCGACTACGACGTCTTCATGATAACCGCGGACGAGGACATGGTCAGCCACGCGAGGGCGAGCGAGCTGATGACCATGCAGCTGGAGCTGCCCTTCTCGGTGCCCGAGCACTCCAGGATAGATCCGTGGAAGATGTCCGATTTGATGTACGACCTCGCGGTCACGTTCGGTGTCATCTCGCTCGACAATGAGAAGATACTCGTCTTCGGAGAGTGGGGCGGCAAGGGGAGTTCGGACTATCTCCGGGAGAACGTCAAGCTCAGGTTCGAGAGCGAGGAGAAGTACGAGCCCATTTCGAAGCAGCTGCAGCTCTGCAGGACGATCCTCGGGGCGAGCGGCCCGTGAAGCAGGGCGAACAGTTCTGGATAAAGGTATTAACCTAGCGGAATAATCCACTAGCGAGCCTTAGAGGAGAGTCCTTCGCATGACCAAGAAACCGAAGGTGTACGCACTGAGCACGTGCCCATACTGCAAGCGCACGAGACGATTCCTGGACGAGCACAAGGTCGCCTACGACTGCATCGAGGTCGACCTCTTGGACGACGATGAGCAGGACAAGGCCCTTGAGGAGGTCCAGAAGCTCACAGGAAGAAGTTCGTTCCCCGTCGTGATCATAGGTGACGAGATAATCGTGGGCCATGACGAGGAGAGGCTCAAGAAGGCCCTGAAACTATGACAGTCCACGAGATCGAGAGAGTCTTCTGTCCTGTCTGCCTGGCGAAGTTCAAGTTCGCCGAGGGTTGGAAGGAGGGAGACCTGGTCATATGCCCCATATGCGGCCAGAAGCTGAAGCTGGCGAGAGGCGCAGAGGGGTGGGTCGGCGAGAGGCCCGAGAAGGGGACTGAGAAGGAGATCCGCGAGAGGAGCGAGGAGTTCGCCCGGCTCCGGGGCTACGTCTTCGGCGACGTGAAGGAAGAGATAATCGAGGGGCTGATGGGCAAGTACAAGCGGTTCGGCGACTTCTACTGCCCCTGCAGGATGAACCACACGCCCGAGTACCAGTGCCCGTGCAAGCCGACCAGGGGCGGGGACGTCGAGAAGAACGGCAGGTGCTACTGCTGGTTCTTCCTGAAGAAGACCTGAGCTCACTTCACTTCTCGACCATCGCGCCGTGGGGACAGCTCATGAGGCAGGCGCCGCAGTCCGTGCACTTGTCCGCATCGAAGCTCGGGCGGTAGGTCTTGCGGTCTATGTACATGGCGCCCGAGGGGCATTTCCGCACAACCGGGCAGTACGGGTTGTTGTCGCAGGCGTTCTTGTTGAAGTTCACAGGCATGCTATCGCTGATTATGCATGTCGGAAAGCCTAGATAATGATTGTGCACGAAATTTGCACAATCGTGCGACTGACACACTGATTGCATAAAAGGCATTCGATTCTGCACGTTCTCACCCGGGATTGCCGAGCCAAAAGGAGTATATATACCCCCATTCATGGATAGGAATTGTGGACGAGGACAAGGCCTCCAAGACCCTCGAACTTGCCATCTCCATGATGAACAGCCGTGACGTGGATTCCGTCCTCCGGATGATCGTCGACAACGTCACGGACAACTTCGGTTACGAGGCGTGCGACGCATTCATTCTGGATGAGGAAAGGGACAACTTCGTCATCGCGGGAGTCCATCACAGCGGACCTCGCCAACGCAGAGAGGATCGGCGCGCACACGTACCTGCTCAAGGCTGAGCCTGGCCTCAACGGAAGCGACTACTACAGCGTCCTCCACCCTGACAGAGTGAAGCTGCCGAGGGAAAAGCCGGACGACTGGCATGAGCTCGACGTCCTGTACGTGGTCTTCGAGGATGCCGAGGGCAAGATGGTGGGGTTCCTAGAGCCCGACGGCCCTGGGGACCGGAAGCTCCCGACGCAGGCGCTCGTGCGCAACCTGGAGATCTTCGCGGGCGTCGCCTCGATCGCGATATCGAACGCAAGGCTCGTGGGCGCCCTCAACAGGACAGTCAAGCTGTTCAGGGCTCTGCTGGACACAACGGCGGCCATACAGGAGCCCGAGGACCTCAAGGACACGCTCAAGACCATCGCGGAGAGGCTCAACGAACTCGTCCCGTTCGACGAGGTTAGCTTCTATCTCGTCGACTGGAACAGGAACCTTCTCATACCGATCTACGCCAGCGGCCCGTACGCCGACGACGTCATGGCCGACATCGGCCCGATTTCAGGGCTCGCAGGCTCAGTCGCAAGGAGCGGCAAGGTCGACATCGTTGAGGATTCGATCGCGGACCCCAGGGTCGAGGACATCCCTGGAATAGAGGACCTCGAGGTCAGCCAGACCATGCTGGCCATCCCGCTCAAGGGAAAGCACGGGGTCGAAGGGGTCCTCGAGCTCTACAGGGACAAGAGCAGGAAGTTCACGTCCGTCGAGTACGCAGTCGCAGAGCCCTTCGCGACCCACGCGGCCATCGCGCTGGAGAACGCAAGGCTCAGGGAGGAGCTGAAGAACAACCTGTCCTCGGTGCAGAAGGCCTACGAGGACATGAAGGACCTGGACAAGATGAAGGACAGCCTCGTGGACACCATATCGCACGAGCTGCGCACCCCCCTGACAACAATCCTTGGATACATCGAGATGGCCAACGCCGGGATGTATGGCGATGTCACGCCGAAGATGAAGGAGAAGTTCTCGGCCATCCTCGAGCAGGTCAACAGGATCAACGCGCTAACGTCCGCGATGCTCGAGATGTCCAGGCTGCAGAAGAAGACCCTGACGCTCGACTTCGAGGAGATCAACCTCGCGATGCTCGCGAAGGAGGTCATCCACGAGCTCGAGAGGGAGATTCAGACCAAGAGCCACACGGTCACGGTCCTCTTCGGGAACGAGCTGCCGATAGTCCAGGCCGACAGGCTGCGGGTCCACGACGTCATCGATAACCTGGTCAGCAACGCTATCAAGTACACGAACCCGGGCGGGAAGATCATGATCGGCGCGGACATCCTGGCCGGCAAGGTCCACATATGGGTGAAGGATAACGGGGTCGGCATCTCGCAGGAGGACCACGACAAGATATTCGACCGGTTCTTCCTCGCGGACGCGGGGCTCGTGCGCGAGGACGGAAGGGTGGGCATAGGCCTCTACACGAGCAGGGAGGTCATCCGCAGGCACGGCGGAGAGATGTGGTTCGAGAGCAAGAAGGGAGTCGGAAGCACCTTCCATATGACCCTCCCGCTCAAGATGGTCCACAAGACTTAATCCGTAGAATCCGAGAGTATTCGACGATTGATTTGCACTTTTATTGACAAAAGATGAAAAGGGATTGCGTAAGGGGTTTGTCCTGACGCTCCCGCCTACATCTCGCAGGAGAGCTTCTCGAAGACCTCGGGCGCGGGCCATGTCCGGTCGCCCGTGATGAACTTGTGCATCGCCTTGGCGGCGCGCTTGCCGTCGCCCATCGCGAGGATGACCGTGGCCGCGCCTGACGCGATGTCTCCGCCTGCGAACACGCCCATCTTGGAGGTCCTGCCGTTCTCGTCTACGGCTATCGTGCCCTCCTTTGTCGTCTTCAGGTCGGGCGTGGTCATGGGGACCAGCGGGTTCGGGCTCTGGCCGATCGCTATGAGAACGGTCTGGGCATCGATCAGGAACTCCGAGCCTGGGATTTTGACAGGCCGTCTCCGTCCGGACGCGTCCGGCTCACCGAGCTGCATCCTGATGGCCTTGACCTGCTGCACGTTGCCCTGCGCGTCGCCGATGAACTCGAGCGGGGCTGCGAGCAGCTCGAACCTGACGCCCTCGTCCTTGGCGTGGTGTATCTCCTCCCTTCTGGCCGGGAGTTCGGCGTCGGACCTTCTGTACAGGATGACCGACTCCTTGCATCCGAGCCTGAGCGAGGTTCTCGCGCAGTCCATAGCGACGTTCCCTCCGCCGATCGTGACGACTCGGTCGCCAACGCGTATCGGGGTGTCATACTCCGGGAACTTGAAGGCCTTCATCAGGTTGACCCTGGTGAGGAACTCGTTCGCGGACATGATGCCGTTGAGGTTCTCTCCCTTCAGGTTGGTCCAGTCGGGCAGGCCAGCGCCTGTCCCCACGAACACCGCGTCGTAGGACTTCAGGAGCTCGTCGACCGTCTCGAGCTTGCCTATGACGTAGTCGTTGTGTATCTCGACGCCCATCCTGCGCAGGTAGTCCACCTCGGCGCGGACGATCTCCTTGGGCAGCCTGAACTCCGGGATGCCGTAGATGAGCACGCCGCCGCAGTACTGCAGCGCTTCGAAGACCGTGACCTTGTGGCCGAGCTTGGCCAGGTCGCCCGCGACGGTGAGTCCTGCCGGGCCTCCGCCTACGACTGCGACCTTCTTGCCCGTTGGCGGCGGGACCTCGACCTTCCCGTGCTTCTGCTCCCTGCGCTCCCAGTCCGCGAGGAATCTCTCGAGCCTACCAATCCCGACAGGCTCGTTCTTCTTGCCCACGATGCAGAAGCCCTCGCACTGGTTCTCGTACGGGCAGACCCTGCCGCAGACCGCGGGCAGGTTCTGGTTCTCCCTTATGATCCTGATCGCCTCGGCGAATTCGCCCAGCTGGACCTGCTTGATGAACCTGGGGATGTCGATCTCGACGGGGCAGCCGTCCATGCACACCTTCCGGTTCGGTCCGCGCTTGCACTGGAGGCATCTCTGGGCCTCGGCGATGGCGGTCTGAGCGTCCTGTCCGATGGGTACCTCGTTGAAGTTGTGGACCCTCTCCTTCGGGTCCTGCTCCGGCATCGGGTACTTCTTGGGGACTATCTTCTTGGGCTTCTTCTCCTCTTCAGCCATCTACTTCGCCTCCATGAACCGCTTGAGGGCGTTCTGCTCCTCCGGGATGTACCTCTTGTTCCTGGCCGTGAGGTTGTCGAAGTCCACCTTGTGGCCGTCGAACTCCGGGCCGTCGACGCAGCCGAACTTGGTCTCGCCGCCGACAATGACCCTGCATGAGCCGCACATGCCCGTGCCGTCCACCATGATCGGGTTGAGGCTGACGATGGTCGGGAGGTTGTACGGCTTCGTGATGTTCGCGATGACCTTCATCATGATGATGGGGCCGACCGCGTAGACCAGGTCGATCTTCTTGTTCTCCGCGATGAGCTTCTTGAGTATGTCGCTCACGAACCCGTGGTGTCCCTTCGAGCCGTCATCGGTGCAGATGAAGAACTCGTCGCTGATCGCCTCGATCTCCTTCTCGTACATCAGGAGCTTCTCGTTCCTGGCGCCTATGATGTTGATGGTGCGGTTCCCAGACTGCTTAAACGCGCGCACGATGGGGTACATCAGCGCGAGGCCGATGCCGCCCCCGATCGACACGACGTTCCCGTAACTCTTCAGGTGCGTCGGGAGTCCGAGGGGACCGACGAGGCTGAACAACTGGTCCCCCGCCTTCATCCGGCCCAGCTCTCTCGTGGTCTTGCCGACCTCGAGCGCCGCAATCGTAATCGTGCCCTTCTCGGGCGAGAAGTCCGCCATCGTCAGCGGCACCCGCTCGCCGTGCTCAGTCGGGGTCACCATGATGAACTGTCCCGCCTTCGCCTTGCGCGCGATGTGCGGGGCCTTTATCTCCAGCTTGATGACGTCCGGTGTGAGCTTCTCCGCCTTCACTATCTCGTACATTTGCACACTCTTCCCGCCCCTTGCCAGAAACTCGGCGCAGGGGCCTGGAACGAGGCCATGGAGCCTGTTGTTCGCGGGATTATGAAGTCCGTATTTAAGCTTGCTGACATTACGATTATGTAGGGCAATTTTTTCCGATGGAAAGGGCCTTTCCAGGTTCGATTTTAGAAACATTTCTGAAAACGGCCCGCCCCGTTTGAAAGTCTCGCAATGTGTGCGACCCGGTGACGGCTCAGTCCCCGACGTCCAAGAGCTGCGTCGACCCGGCCAAGGTCACCAAAGGCACTGCCTCGATCTTGCGGTAGACCTCCTCAGGCGGTTTGGTCACGCCGTCCACCTTGAGGAGGAAGTCGTCGACGGAAATGCCGAACAGCCTCTCGTTCTCTTTCAAGTGCGGCAGGATGAGGTTCCAGTCGGCCGCTGTCAGCTTGGATATCCTCCCGCCGTTCAGCTGTTCCTCGCCCACCATTCTCTTCGGGTCGCGGACGTATATCGCGCCTCCGGAGGCCAATGAGAACAGGTTGCCTCCTGGATACGGTGCAGGAAGGACCATGGGCTTTCCCTCGGCGTCGAAGGTGATGCCGTTGAGAACAACGAACCCGCCACCGAACAGCGGGTTCCCGGCCATGAAGGACTCGGCGAGGTAGTCCAGGCACGTGCCGTTGATGACGACCTTCGGCCTGCCCACGGCGTTGATCAATGGCCTGCCAGCGGCGTTGCCCAGTATGTATGCGTCTCCGCCCTTGGCTCCGTACAGGAACGTCTGGCCGACGTCGCCGTGCACGACCAGCTTTCCGGAGCTAAGGATTTGCCCGAGCTGGTCCTGGCCGTTGGCGTGGACGACTACCTCCGCGCCGTCGAGGCCAGAGGCCAGATAGTCTCCCGGGCTGCCGTAGACATCTATCCTGAAACCCTTCGACTTCGGGCCAAGCCCCGCGCCGATGAACCGCTGGCCGTGGAGGCCAATGAGCATGACCCTGTTCCACCCGGATTCCCTGGCCTTCTTGATGAGGAACGAGACTCCGTCGTCGCCCTCCATCGGGAAGCCCTCACAGTCGATCACGAGCCTGTCGTAGGGCGAGGATGGGGTGCGTATCTTGTCTTTGTTCTTCGCGTCCGCGAGGCTGAAGAGAGAGTGGTTGCCCTTGTCGACCCTCTGGGCACCCCTCAGGGTCATCTCGATGGCCTCGTTCGCCTTCTGCACCAGCCTACTCCTCCTGAACTTCCCGGGCGAGTACCTGCGGTCGATGATCAGGGTGAGCAGCTCCACGGACTCGTCCATGGTCGCGTCGTCTCTGGTGGCCTGCTGGACGATGTATGCGAAGATGTTGTTGAGCTCGGCGCCCGAGAGGTCTCCGAGCCTCCTGGTCAACGCATCGAATGCGCCCTGCGGATTCTTCCTCGCAACGATGTCCTCGGCGACGGGAGTTGCCTTCGGCTTGGCGGGGAACCTCTCCCCGAGCGCGAGGTCGTCCTCAGCGTTCCAACCGGTTGCGGGAGGAGTGACGGGGTTCCCGAACTTGTTGGTGCATATGAGGCGCATCCCGTTGGGAGCGTCCTTCTCTGGGAAGAGACTCATTATGAACGCTCCGCCGTCGGTGTGGCTGCCGCCTCTGGCGTTCCAGTACATGTCCGCGTATTTCGGCACTGACGGGTGCTCTTTCGACACGCTGTCCAGGGCTGAATCGATGGCCTGCTTCTCTGAAGCGATCAGCCCCAGCTGCACCTTGCCGTCCACGAGCGCGAACACCTGAGGCCTGAGCATCGATGTGTCGGTGATGCCCATGAGCTGGAACTTGCTCTCGTAGAAGCAGTTCCTCCCGATGATGAAGAACCAGGGGCCGTCCGGGGAGCCGTGGATGTGAGTGGCCTGTATCGCCCGATACACCCTCTGCTTCTCCTCTGGCAGCAGCGTGAAGTCCCGCTCCGTCGTCGGCGCGAGCGCCTCGATGATGAACTCGAGCGGGTATCCATAGGCCCTGTTGAGGATGTCGAACAGGAGGACAGACACCTCCGTGTCCGTGAGGAACAGCGGGACCACGTTCCTCTGCGCGAGGTACTCGGAGACCGTGTGATAGTTCGCGAAGTCGCCGTTGTGAACGAGCGCCTCGTCCAGGCCGACGAACGGGTGAGCGCCGCCGGGGTGCCACACCCTGCCCTGGGTCGGATACCTCTGGTGGCCGATCCACACGTGGGCCGTGAGGTCCTCGAGCTTGTAGTACCTAATGACGTCCTCTGCGTATCCCACGAGCTTCATGACTATCATGTTCCTTCCATGGGACATCACGAAAGCCGACATGTCGGATGATGCGTAGTACTTCTTGTTGATCT